>JAHBWH010000001.1 GCA_019637115.1 Myxococcales bacterium
GGCCTCGGCGACCTCATCCCCGCCAACCACGATGCCGCGACGCGCCTCCTCGGCGACTACATCGATGGCTACTACAACTCGAAGAGGCGTCACTCGTTCATCGACTACGAGAGCCCGATTGAGTTCGAATTGAAGAGACAGCTCGCCGCGATGGCGGCATAGTTAAACTGTCCGCTCAGCGGGGGGAAGTTCACGCCGCACCGTCACCGACGACGGCGCCGGCATGACGAGCGACGAGCTCCTCCGCTTCTTCTCCACCCTCGGCGAAGGCGGCAAGAAGATCGGCGGCGTGCACGACAACTTCGGCGTCGGCGCGAAGATCGCCTCGCTGCCTTGGAATCCCGAAGGCGTGGTCGTCCTCTCCTACAAGGACGGCGTGGGCTCGATGATCTGGATCCTCCTCGATGAGGACTCCGGCGAGTACGAGCTGGTGGACTTCAAGGTCGACGGGAAGAAGCGCTGCGTCATCGAGCCGTGCGCCGTCGAGGGCATCGACTGGTCCAAGGTCGCCCCCGAGTGGGCCCGTGAGCACGGCACCACGATCGTCCTGCTCGGAAGCCCCGAGACCCCCGACACCGTTCTCGGCAACCCGCACGCCGGCGAGAACGACATCAAGGGCCTCTCGGTCTACCTCAACAGCCGCTTCTGGGACCTCTCGGAGCTCGAGGTGCGTGTCACGGAGCTTCGCAAGAACGCGCGCTCCGCGTGGCCGTCCGGCCCCGACGAACGCGACGACGACAAGCGCCCCAACAACCGGCGCATCCGAGGTGCGCGCTATTACCTCACGGACGTCGCCGCGCCCGCGGGCAAACTCGAAGCCTCCGGCTCCCTACCCCTCGCCAGCGACCGCGTGTCCGCCGAGTGGTACCTGTGGAGCGGCGACCGCCCCCACGTGCACTCGTACGCTCGCAAGGGCGGCTACATCGCCATTCGCTACAACGGTGAGCTCTTCCACCTCACCGGGCACAAGGCGCACTTCCGTTGGTTCGGCGTCGTCGAGAGTCGGGTGCACCAGAACCTGACGCTCATCCTCGAGCCCACCGCCTACGATCCGAACGGCGAACGCTGGGGCGTCCACCCCGACCAGAGCCGCAACCGGCTGATCTTCAGCGCCGACGGCGAGAAGGGCATCGAGATCCCCCTCTCCGACTGGGGCCTCGCCTTCGCGGACCAGATGCCCCAGCCCATCCTCGACGCCATTCGCGCGGCGCGAGGCGACCAAGAGGGCTCGATCGACGACGCCGAGTACCGCAAGCGCCTTCAGGATCGCTTCGGCGAGCCCTGGACGGTCACCACCAAGGTCAAGAACACCAAGGCGACCGAAACCGCCTCGCCTGCCGGAGCCGAGCAAGGCGAGGTCGAAGTCGGCGACTCGATCGGAGAGGACCTCCCGACCGACCACGACGACAGCGCCGAGCGCCCGCGCCGCAAGCGTCGCGCGCAGAAGACGCCCACGCCCCAGGTCGCGCCGAACGGCGAGGGCGAAGGCGTCGAGCACCAACGCCCGGTCGACATCCCGCGCTACCGCTACACGCAGAAGGAGGACTTCGAGCAGCCGTGGCACCTCGCCCTCTGGTCGCCCTCCGACGCCGACGGGCCGACCGTCTTCCTCAACGCGGACTCGCCCTTCCTGCTGGACGTCGTGCAATACCACCAGCAGCGCTACGCCGATCCGCTCGCGGAGGACGTCGCGAACATCGTGAAGGCTGTCTTCGGCGAGGTCGCCGTCGCCAAGGTCGCACACTCGCAGAAGCTCGCGCAGCTCATCCCGACCGAGGAGCTCGACCGGGAGTACCGAAGCGAGCGCGCGCTCACCCTCGCCCTGATGGGCCTGCTCGCGGAGGAGAGCCTCATCGTGCAGCGCCTCAAGCAACTCGGGCGTGCACGTCGTGACGCACACGAAGCACAGGAAGCCACGGCGTGAGCTCCGGGACTCCTCCAGTGCGCACCGGAAGGCGTCGGTCGACCACCACGAGCGGCGACCGCATGAGAGGCTGCTCACCCACGCGAAGAGCGACCGCGCGAGTCCCGGTAGCGAGCGGTCGACTCATCCCACGTATCGTCGCCACTCAGGAACGCGCCGGCCATCAAGCCGAGCCCCGCGGCCAGCGCCATCCCGTGATAGCCGACCACCAGCCGATGCGACTCGAGCGTCATCACGACGAATCTCGCGAACGACACGTCGAGCGTCAACTACGGATACGTGAGCGGAACCGGTCATGTATCCTCCACCCCCTTCGGAAAGGAACGTGATGGCGGCGAAGCGGAAGACGGATGAGGGCGCGAGGTCAGCTCCCAAGCGGCGGGGGCGGCCTCCGAAGGACCGCTCGGGCGAGGCGGCGCCTTCGGAGCCGGCGAGGGGCAAGCGGGGCAAGAGCGCGAAGGCGGCCAAGTCCGGGGCGAACCTCGGGTTCGAGGAGAAGCTCTGGCAGGCGGCGGACAAGCTGCGCGGGTCGATGGATGCGTCCGAGTACAAGCACGTGGTGCTCGGGCTGATCTTCCTGAAGTACGTGTCCGACGCGTTCGAGCAGCGGCGGGCGGAGGTGCTCGCGGACGAGTTCGCGGACGCGGAGGATCGGGACGAGTACGAGGGGAAGAACGTCTTCTGGGTTCCGCCGGAGGCGCGGTGGGAGCACCTGCGTGGGCGCGCGAAGTCGCCCGAGATCGGGGTGCTGATCGACGCGGCGATGGACGCGATCGAGCGCGAGAACAAGACGCTGCGCGGGACGCTGCCGAAGGACTACGCGCGGCCCGCGGTGGACAAGACGCGGCTCGGCGAGCTCCTCGATCTCTTGAGCGACGTCGCGCTCGTCGACGAGAACAAGGACCACCGCTCGACGGATCTGCTCGGGCGCGTCTACGAGTACTTCCTCGGGCGCTTCGCGAGCGCGGAGGGGCGCGGGGGCGGGGAGTTCTACACGCCGCAGTCGGTGGTGCGCGTGCTGGTCGAGATGCTCGAGCCCTACTCCGGCCGCGTCTACGACCCCTGCTGCGGCTCGGGCGGCATGTTCGTTCAATCCGAGAAGTTCGTCGAAGAGCACGGCGGAAAGAAGAGCGATCTGTCGATCTACGGGCAGGAGTGGAACGCCACCACCTGGAAGCTCGCCAAGATGAACCTCGCCATCCGCGGCATCGAGGCGAACCTCGGCGACCAATGGGGCGACACCTTCCGCGAGGACAAACACAAGGGCCTCAAAGCCGATTACGTGCTCGCGAACCCGCCCTTCAACATCAGCGACTGGGGCGGCGAGCACCTGCGCGACGACCCACGCTGGAAGTACGGCGTCCCGCCCGCCGGCAACGCGAACTTCGCCTGGCTCCAGCACATCGTGGGCAAGCTCTCGCCGCGCGGGGTGGCGGGCGTGGTGCTCGCGAACGGCTCGATGAGCTCGCAGCAGTCGGGCGAGGGCGAGATCCGGAAGGCGCTGGTCGAGGCGGACCTCGTGGACTGCATGGTCGCGCTGCCGGGGCAGTTGTTCTATTCCACGCAGATCCCCGTGTGCCTCTGGTTTCTCGCGCGGGACAAGCGGGGCGGAGTGGGCGTGGGAGGCAAGAAGCTCCGTGACCGGTCCGGAGAAACGCTCTTCATCGACGCCCGGAAGCTCGGCACGCTCGTGGACCGGACCCACCGCGAGCTCGGCGATGAGGAGATCGCACGTATCGCTGATACCTACCATCGCTGGCGCGGTGAAGAACCGGATGCGTACGAGGACGTGGCGGGATTCTGCAAGAGCGCGGTTCGAGAGGAGCTCGAGTCGCACCAGTTCGTGCTCACGCCGGGACGGTACGTGGGTGCGGAAGACCTCGACGAGGACGATGAACCGATCGAAACAAGGACGAGACGCTTAGTAGCGACGTTGGAACAGTACTTCGAGGCCGGCGCGCAGATAGAAAAGCAGATTCGAAAGAATCTGAATGGTCTGATCTATGGTGGGTGAACTGCGAATATGGCCGTCGGTGCCCTTCGGCGAGCTTATCGAGAGCTTTGACTCGATCCGCATGCCAGTGAAGGAGGCCGACCGGAAGCCGGGCCCGTACCCGTACTACGGTGCGTCTGGTATCGTGGACTTCGTCGACGGTTACTTGTTTGACGGGGAGTACCTGCTGGTCGCCGAAGATGGTGAGAACCTGCGTACAAAACAGACTCCAATTGCCTTTCTTGCGACCGGAAAGTTCTGGGTCAACAATCACGCGCACATTGTGAAGGCATCAGAAGAGAACGATACGCGTTTTCTCATGTACTCAATTCGGATGTCGGATGTCGGTTCGTACCTTACGGGCTCGACGATGCCCAAGCTTACGCAGGGGAACCTGCATCGGGTGCCGGTGGTCGCCCCTCCCCTCCCCGAACAACGCGCCATCGCCCACGTCCTCGGAACGCTCGACGACAAGATCGAGATCAACCGCAAGATGAGCGAGACGCTCGAGGAGCTCGCGCGGACGCTCTTCAAGAGCTGGTTCGTCGACTTCGACCCCGTGCACGCCAAGGCCGCGGGCAAGAAGCCCTTCGGCATGGACGACGCCACCGCGGCGCTCTTTCCCAACTCGTTCGAGGATTCCGAGCTCGGGCCGATCCCGCGTGGGTGGCGGGTGGGTACTTTGGGGCAGTGGGCGGACATCCGCTCTGGAGGCACGCCGAGCAGAAGCCGGCCGGAGCTGTGGAACGGCGACGTCCCGTGGATCAGCCCGAAGGTGATGACCGCGATCCACGCGGACGATCCCGACCAGTTTGTCACCGAGGGCGCGATCGGAAACGGCACACGGGTCGCGCCGGCGCGCAGCACGTTGGTGATGGTGCGCGGCATGGCGCTTCATCAAGGCGTTCGGGTCAGCCAGACTCAACGCGAGGTCGTCTTCAATCAGGATGTCAAAGCTCTCGTTCCGCGACAGATTCATCCGGACCTGCTTCTCTTCGCGCTTCTCGATGCGCAGACTTCGTTGCTATCGAAGGTTCACGCGGCGGGGCATGGCACCGGCGTGCTCGGAACGGACATGCTCAACGCCGTGACGCTCTGTCTCCCTCGGCAGTGCGAGCAGCCGCCATTCGCGGAGAGCTTCGCGACGCTCAACGACCGCATCGCGCTCGCTCGAGCGGAGTCACGCACCCTCGCCGAGCTCCGCGACACGCTCCTCCCAAAGCTCCTCTCCGGCGAGCTCCGCGTCCCGCTCGACGTAGTTGGGGCAGCGGACACCGGACGCGGTCAGCTCGGACTCTTCGAGAGCGTCTGATCGCGAGCAGGAGGCGCGAGGTATGCCCAAGCCCACGATCAACGCGCTCGAGCTCAAGGCAATGGATGCAGTCTTCGAGATGCGGGGAGGCTTCCTCCTCGACTTCAGTGATGCAGACTACGCTCTGTTCCTCGAGGATCTCGGCATCACGGTGGTCCGCGAGCCAGGAATCTCCAAGGCCAAGCACCTGCGGGCGTTCATCCGCTCGGCCGAGCCGAGTCTCGCAGCGCGGCTGCTCGAAGGGCTCCTGGCGCATCGGCGCGAACGAGACCACGACGACGAGCTTGTGGAAGAGTTCGCCACGATCCGACGTGCGATCGAGCGCCTTCGTAGCTCTGGGCTGACGTTGGCCACACCCGGTCCGCACGTGCTGACCTCCGACTACGCGAAGGAGCTCGACGAAGGGATCCGCGAACGCTTGGCGGCTGGGAACTTCTCCGGCGCGATTAGCCTCGCGCGCACGTTCCTCGAGAACGTCCTCATCGAGCTGCGCCGCGAGCTGGTGGCCACACCGAAGCCCCACAAAGGCGATCTGATGGTGCTCTACAAGGACGTCTCGAAGGCACTCGGGATCGACGATCAGCGTGAGGACCTCGACGAGCACTTCAAGACGGTGGCTCGAGGCCTCAGCCAGGTCGTGCATGGCCTGGCGCCGATTCGAAACGAGATGAGCGACGCCCACCCCCGCACCCGCGCGCCCGCTGCCCACCACGCACGCTTCGTGGTCAACGCCGCGAAGACAGTCGCGACCTTCTTGATCGAGTCCCACGCGTTCCAGCGCGACAAGGGGCGCCTCCCCAATCCGCCCGTGTAGACCTGGTGAGAGCGGTCCGATCACGTGTGAGCGACCAACGGACGGCGGGGCTTCGTTCGGCGCGGGAGCAACGGAATCCACCTGTCCGAGCTCGCCCAGATCCCCGTCAGCGTGACCGTCGGCACGTTGTGGGGGAACGCGAGTAAGAGGGCGCCGTTGCCGTATCCAAGCAGGCGCTCTGAGAGTTTGTCGTCGGGCCATCCCTTGTGACTCAACGCCGCACGCATTCGGCGGCTCAAGAAGTCGCGCAGGTCGTCGCGCTCGTGCTCATCCGGCAGCACGCTTGAGCCTGGATCGAAGAGGCCGCTCGATTCTGCGACGACCTCGGCGGCGACCACATCCACCTTCGTGAGCCCGAGGCCCGGTAGCGAGGCGCCGAGCTTGAAGAGGCCCTCCTGTCGAGCGCGCGCGAAGCCAACGGTAACGTTCGCCGCACGAAGGCACTCTGGGTCTCCAAGCGGACCGACGTGTGCTTCGTCGAGCTCGCCTTCGACCGTCTGCCCGAGCCACTGAGCGAGGACGGTCTTCGCGTGGCCGCCCGCGCCGCAGAAGTCATCCCAAAGAAGGATCCGGTCGGCGCGCGAACGCAGAGCCTCTTCCAACGTCGACACGGGTACCCGGAGCTTCTCGTCGAGATCGAGCATGAGGTACGCGAGATGTCCGCTACTGTCCGCGAGACCGCCCAATGGACAGACGACGTCGAAAGGCTCGTGCTCTTCCAGGATGGATCTCAACGCGTTGGCGAGGCGGTCGCGCCCGACGAAGTCGATGGCCTCGATCACTCGAAGAGCGGCGCGTGCGCGTTCGCGCGTCTCGAACTGGCGTAGGAAGGTCGCCACGGTGGCCACGTCGGTCCGGCCGCCGTCGACGCGCTGGTAGGGGCCGAGTCGTTCGGCGACGCGTTGGATCCTCGAGGAGGCGGTGCGAAGAAAGTCCTCGAGGTGTCGCTCGGTGCGACTCGGCATCCGCGCCGCGACGTGTGCGGAGAGCGCGCCATTCGCCGGGCCGAAGAAGCCGGCGTCCGCGAGTCGTTCACTCGCTTCTCGAAGCTCCTTGGGTTCGAGCTTGAGCGGGATCGTCGCGTGATCGGAGGCGTCGAAGCGGAGCTTGCTCACCACTTTGCGCGTCGCGAGACAGGTGGCAACGCGAATGGGGGCCGATGCGAAGACGTATACGCGCTCGCGCGCGAGCACCTTGCCGGCTTCCGCGCGTTGAGCGGCTTCGCCAGCCGAAGCGAGGCCGAGGTCGAGGTACGAGTCGCCGACGAACGCGTAGGCGTCGAGCTTGACCTTCTTCACACTCGGCCGGTCTGCCACGACATCGAGCCCTTGGGCGTCGATAGAGAGGTACGAGCACGCCTCCGTGGTTGCTTCGATGACGTCGCGCTCGAACGAACGGTCGTCGAACGCGCGCGTCAGTCGACGCCACGAGGAGTGGAAGCGCTCGTCTTGGGGGCGCTCGATCTGAAACGCCCGCTTCGGCAGGTCTCGATCGCGGAGCTTCGCGAACTCGTCGTGGAGCAGCACTTCGGCGTCCGTCAACGCGAACCAGTCTGCGATGCGGGTGATGCCGAGCGCCTCCAAGGCACGGCGAGTCATCGCCTCGAGCGCGCGAACCTTCGGGTGGAAGTAGATCTTCTCGTAGAGCGTCGTCCGTGTGACGGCCAGCTCGTTGAGCACCGTCGTCGCCGATCGCGGCAGCGCGAGTACGAGGGTGTCGTCGTCGTGCTCGACTCGAGCCCGCGTGCGGTAGTCGGGCTCGCGGTCGCTCGTGCGCGGGCCGAGGAGCTCCGTTCGCTCACCCGGAGGCACCCGGACGCAGTGGAGCTTCCCGATCGTGCGCCAGACATCCACCGCGCAGGGAACACCCGCCATCAAGCAGTCGCGCGTCATGTAGTCGAGCTTGTCGGCGTCGAAGGCGCCTGAGATCACGAGCGAGAGGAAGGCGTGGCCCTTCACGGCAGGCGCGCCGATCATCAGCTTCGCGATCAGATCGCATGTCGCATCGACGTCTCGAACGAAGTCGGCGCCCACCTGTCGCGCAGCGAGGAGATCACGGAATGCCTGCGTGCGAACCAGTCCGACCGCGATCGCTTCGCTCGCGCTGGGCTTCTTGCGCGGATGCAGTTCGTCGAAGATCCGCGTGCGAAACGTGTCGATCCCAGGAAGCTTCTCCGCGACGTGCTCGCCCGCATGGCTGAACACCGTGTGACCACAGTCGTGGAGAAGCGCGGCGACGCGTACCAGCTTGTGCGTTTCGTCGTCGATCAGCGGCTGCCCGACCCGGCCCGAGTTGCGTTCGAGCGCGGTCAGAATCTGCGACGCGCAGTGCATCGCACCGATGGAGTGCTCGAAGCGCGTGTGGACGGCGGACGGGTACACCCAGTGCACCACCCCGAGCTGGCGAATGCTGCGAAGGCGCTGCAGGAGTGGGCTGTCGATGAGCGCGACCTCCCACGGCTCGAGGCGAATCGATCCCCAGACGGGGTCGTTGATGATTCGCGCCTCCGGGATGCCCGAACGCTCGATTCGCGCACGGTACGGGTCGAGGAGTCGCGATGCGACCTCCTCGAGCTCTTCCTCGACACCGCCCGAGCTCACGCGGGAGCGGCGACGCTGATGGGACCGGTGGTGGCGGCCTTGAGGGCATCCGCAAACGCTCGCCCGGCCTGGCGAAGCCACTCGGCCTGGTCGAACTCGCTGAGCTCAGCGTTCGCGTCGGACTCTGCGACCTTGAACTTCGCCTTTCGAAGCGTCGGGTTCACGAAGCCGAGGATGAGGTCCTGCTCGGCTTGGAGCAGCAGCTCGTTCGCCTCGTGAAAGACCCCGAATACGGGATCACGCCGGACCGTCGTGAGCCCTGTGACCTTCACGTCGGTCGATCGTTGCAGGAAGGCGACGACCGCCCCGAAGGCGTCGTGGACTGCGCGGCCCTCCGCGTCGAACTCGTCTGGAGCCCCCTCCGCACGCGCGGCGAGGAGGAGCCCCTGAAAAAACGTGTGCCGCGAGATCTCAGTCGGGCCGGCCATGACCTGCATGGTGATCCTCCGGTCGATCGAGGCAAGCCGATTGCCATACCCCTCGCATCCGATGCTCGATCGTCGCGAGATCAGAGCACAATCGGCGAACGGGAGTCAACATGTGCAGCGCCCCGTCAGGAACGCGAGACCCGATGCGTCGTCCTGTGAAGGCGTCCCCCCAATTGAGGGATGGAAGAATCCAGCACTCTCACGGTACGGTTCGAGGTGATGCGCAGGCGACGACGGATGAGCACGCGATGGAGATCGTGGCGATGAGCGCGACGAAGGAGAACGAGCTCGAGACGGTCGCGCTCTCGTGGTTCGCGGAGCTCGGGTACGAAATCCACGACGAGGAGTACGCGCCGGGCGAGCTCGGGCAGGAGCGGCAGTCGTTCGAGGAGGTCGTCCTGCGTGGTCGGCTGGAGAGCGCGCTGCACGCGCTCAACCACGACGTGCCACCATCCGCGATCGACGAGGCGATCCGACGCGTGGTTCGACAGGACCACCCGACGCTCATCGGGAACAACCAGGCCTTCCATCGGCTGCTCGTCGATGGAGTCGCGGTCGAAGCGCAAGTGGGCGGTAAGGCGCGTGGGTTCCAAGTTCGATTGGTCGACTTCGACGACGTGGAGACGAACGACTTCCTGGTCGTGCGGCAGTTCACGGCGGTCGACGGCGCGCGCGGGACCGGACGAGCGCGGCGTCTCGATCTGGTGGTCTTCGTCAACGGCCTCCCGCTCGGGGTCCTCGAGCTGAAGAACCCGTCGGATCCCGACGCCGACGTTTGGGAGGCGTACAAGCAGATCCAGACATACAAGCAGGATCTTCCGACGCTCTTCGCCTACAACGCGGTCGTCGTCGGCTCCGACGACGTGGAGGCGCGCATCGGGAGTCTGACCGCGCCGCGCACGCGCTTCGCGTACTGGCGCACGGTGAACGGCGAGCGACTCGCGCCCGGCTCGTCGCAACCTCTCGAGGTACTGATCTCGGGTGTCTTCCACAAAGAACGCTTCACGGATCTGATCCGACACTTCGTCTTCTTCGAAGGGGCGGACTCGAAGGTCAGCAAGATCCTCGCGGGCTATCACCAGTTCCACGCGGTCCGAGTCGCAGTGGAGAAGACCCACGCCGCGATCGGAGAGAAGGGCGACCGACGCGTCGGCGTGGTGTGGCACACGCAAGGCTCGGGGAAGAGCTACTCGATGCTCTTCTACGCGGGGAAGCTCGTGGCCGATCCCGTGCTGAACAACCCCACCCTGGTCGTGCTCACGGATCGGAACGACCTCGATCTGCAGCTCTTCCAGACCTTCTCGCACGGCGAGAAGCTCTTGCGACAGACCCCGGTACAAGCGCGCGATCGCGAGCACCTTCGCGAGCTGCTCCGCACTGCCTCGGGTGGTGTGTACTTCACAACCATTCAGAAGTTCGCGCCCGAGGGTGAGACCTTCGACGCGCTCTCCGACCGCCGGAACATCGTGGTCATCGCGGACGAAGCGCACCGCAGCCAGTATGGCTTCGGAGGGCGCGTCGATCGCAAGACGGGACAGAAGCGCTACGGCTTCGCGAAGCACCTGCGGGACGCACTGCCGAACGCGTCGTTCATCGGCTTCACCGGCACCCCGGTCGAGCTGGAGGACAAAGACACCCGCAAGGTCTTCGGCGACGAGATCGACGTCTACGACATCCAACAAGCGGTGGCGGACGGCGCGACGGTGCCGATCTACTACGAGGCGCGGCTCGCGAAGCTCGACCTCGACGAAGCCTACAAGCCGAAGATCGATCCCGAGTTCGAGGAGGTCACCGAGCAGCAGGAAGAAGACGCCCGGGAGTCGCTCAAGACCGAATGGACCGCCCTCGAGCGTATCGTCGGACACCCCAAGCGGCTCGAGATCGTGGCCAAGGACCTGGTCGAGCACTTCGAGAAGCGGCTCGACGCGCTCGACGGCAAGGCGATGGTGGTGTGCATGAGCCGCCGCATCTGCGCCGAACTCTACGCCGAGATCCGCAAGCTGCGGCCGCATTGGCACGACGACGACGTCGAGCACGGTGTGATGAAGGTCGTGATGACTGGCTCCGCGAGCGATGCGGAGCTCCTGCAGCCACACGTGCGGAGCAAGCGCGACCAGGAGCTCGTCGCGCGGCGCTTCAAGGATGAGAAGGACCCGCTCAAGCTCGTCTTCGTGCGCGACATGTGGCTGACCGGCTTCGACGCGCCGTGCATGCACACCCTCTACGTCGACAAGCCGATGCAGGGCCACAACCTCATGCAGGCGATCGCCCGCGTGAACCGCGTCTTCGGCGACAAGCCGGGCGGCCTCGTCGTCGACTACCTCGGCATCCTCGCCTTCCTGAAGTCGGCGATGGCCACGTACACCAAGAGCGGTGGGCGTGGCGATCCAACCTCGATGATGGAGAAGGCGGTCGAGGTTCTGGACGAGAAGCTCGAGCTGCTCCGCGATCTCTTCCACCGCTTCGACTACCAGCGCTTCTTCACCGGCTCGCCGAAGGAGCGCCTCGCGCTCTTGCCCGCTGCGCGCGAGCACGTGCTCTCGCTGCGCGAAGAGCCGTCGGCGAAGGGCGCGCCCTCTCCGCACGATCGCGAGAAGGACGGCCACGACCGCTTCCTCCTGCTCGTGACGGAGGCCTCGAAGGCCTTCGCGCTCGCGGCGCCCCACGCGCGCACGGACGAGGTGCGCGACGAGCTCGCGTTCTTCCAGGCCGTGAAGGCGGGCCTCGTGAAGCTCGCCACGAGCGGCAAGAAGGCGTCCGCAGACGAGCTCGACCATGCGCTCCGCCAAATCGTCTCGAACGCGGTGATCAGCGAGGGTGTGATCGACATCTTCGCGGCAGCAGGTGTCGAGCGGCCCGACCTGAGCATCTTGAGCGATGAGTTCCTCGTCGAGGTCCAGGGGATGAAGAACAAGCGCCTCGCCGTGGAGCTGCTCCATCGCCTGCTCAGCGGCGAGGTGAAGGAGCGCTTCGCGGGGAGTGTGGTCGGACAGAAGAGCTTTGCGGACCTCCTCGAGAAGGCGATGGTCCGCTACCGCAACCGGAGCCTCGACAGCGCGGCGATGATCCAGGAGCTCATCGAGCTCGCGAAGGCGATCCGCGAGGCGGCGGCGAAGGGCAAGGAACTCGGGCTCTCGCGCGAGGAGTTCTTCTTCTACGAGGCCCTCGCGGAGAACGAGAGCGCTCGCGAGGTGATGGGCGACCAGGGGCTCAGCTTCCTGGCGCAGCGGTTGCTCGATCTCGTCCGAACAGAAGCGACGATCGACTGGACGTTGCGCAAGAACGTGCAGGCGAACCTGAGGGCACTGGTGAAACGGCTCCTGCGCAAGCACGGCTATCCACCCGACCTCGAGAAAGCCGCCGTCGAGACCGTGCTCGCGCAGGCGAAGCAGCTCGGCATCCGTTTGGTGGATGGCGCTCCCGAGGTGCAGGACGATGCGACCTGGAGCGACGAGGTCGGGGTCGTCGAGGTACAGGGGGAGCTTCCCTATCCCATCGCCGTCGCCGACGCGATGACGGCGAGCCAGGAATCCCTCGCTCTCGCGGTGAAATCGCGGTGGGAAGGGATCGAGCGGGCGGTTGCGTTCCTCGTGCTCTGCGAGGTCGCCCTGCTGCGTGGGCGATCGGTCCACCTCGCGAAGGCCCTGGAGGGTGCGGACAAGCCGCTCGCGCTCGGGAGTTGGCTCGAGCTCGCGTGGCGGCTCGCCGTGCTCTTCGACAGTGACGACACCCACCCGATCGCGCGCGCCGCGCGCGCCTTCGTGAACGAGAAGCGCAAGCCGTCCGAGCTCACGCTCGAGGTGCTCTCGCGGGTCGTCCCACTGCGGAACACGTTCGCGCACCACTCCGTTCCGGAGGCTGAGCTCGTGGAGCAGGAACGCCCGGTGCGGGAGGCGTGGGAGAAGGTCCGCACGGCCCTTGCCCCTCTCGCCGAGCTCGAGCTCATCAGCCGCCAATCGATCGAAGACATGGAGAAGGGAGGCGCCTTCCGGGTCCGCGTGCGCCGCCACCAGGGTGCGAAGACTCCGTTCGCCCTCGTCGAGACGACATCGACCGCGCACCTTCCCAAGGATTGGTGCGCACTCCGCGAGCAGACGGGCGGCGTCCTCAGCCTCGAGGGCCTCGTGGTCAGCCGGTACGCCAAAGGCCTGTCACGTCACGAGGTCATGCTGGCACGCGGTGTATGGGCCTCGGGGCAGAAGGCCACCTTCACCGCGATCCAGTCGACCGATAGCGAGAAGCTCCTCGTGCCGTGAGAGGGTCGACCTCCACCGCCCAGCTCCATTGTGCGGTCGCGCGCGGTCAGCCGCCGACGATCGTGGCCAAGACCGCGAAGGCGGCATGCCTCGTCGAGGTTGCCTGGTCGCCCTCTGACGGTCGGCACCAGTGCCGAAGCGTCTCGTCGTGCCACGCATCGGCGCCCTCGAGGAGCTCCGGGACCTCCCAAGGCTTCGCGCGGACCTTCGCGCGGAGAAGGGCCCGAAAGACCTCCGCCTGTTCCTTCCCAACGAGTCGCGCGGTCGATCCGTCGCTGCGCCGGACGTGAGTGGCGAGCGAGACCGCTGCTTCTCGCCAGCGGCCATCGGCGGAGCGGATCGATTCGCGAGCGACGACCAGGAGAAGCACTGGCTCGATCGTTGCGACCACCGAGGGCAGGGTCGCGTCGTCGGCCCAACGAAGATGCGCCGCCCCGCCCGGCTGAAGACCGAGGCCGTGTTGACGGAGCGCGGCGGCCACGGCGGGGAGGTTGAGGCCGAGCGGCCGCGCCCGGGCCCCGTCCGACCGGGTGACGGGCATGCCCCCGTGATCGCCACACGCGAAGTACTCGTTGCCGATGCGAAGGACACGCGCGTCGACCGAGTCCTCGCGAACCTCGCCCTCGTCCCAGCAGAACCGCAGCGCGGCAAAGCCGGTCGCACTGTCGGCGCCGAGGTGGCGCTCGGCGAAATCCGCCAGGTCCTGCCAGTCCGCGCTGCCAGCATCGAGGGCCTGAATCTGCTCTTGGACGCTCGCGTAGGTGTCGTGGAACTCACGCCACCGCTCGAAGCCGGCGGTCACCAGACTCGAGACATGGGCCCGCTCCTCGTCGGTGAGCGGACCGAGGGCACTGTCGCCGAGCATCGCCGAGAGCTCCTCCGGAGGGACCAGCGCCATGACGCGTGAGAAGAGCATCTCGAGCTTCTCCGCGGGAACCAGGGTCGCGGCAATCTCCTCGAGCTTTCGCCGGGCCACGGCGTACATATCCTCCTCGCGACTGCCCTTCACCACGACGGTGTCGACGAGAATCGTGCGCCGAGACATGAAGCGGTGGACGCGACCGACACGCTGCTCGAGGTCCATCGGGTTCCACGGAACGTCGACATGTACCAATCGCCGGGCGAGCTGCAGGTTGATGCCCTCACCTCCGGCCTTGGACGAGACGAGGTATTGCGGGCCCTTCTCGCGCCAGAACGTTTCGATCTCCTTCTGCCGTTCCTCCTCCGTCTGGTTGCCGACGATCATCGCCGGTCGCTGTCCCGTCTTCCGCTCCAGGTAGTCACAGAGGGCCGTCACGGTCTCGACGGGTTGCGCGAAGAGCACGACCTTCTCGTCTCCCGCATCACCGAGTAGGCGGCGGTCGATGAGCTCCCATTTGGCGTCCGCCTCGGTTCGGAGGATTTCGATCGCCTGCTCGAGCGTACGGACGAGGAGCGCAGGATCCGGACGCCACCGCTCCTCGTCCTCATCCTCCTCGATGTCGGCGACGTCCCCGACCGTGCCCTGACGCCGCACCTCTTTGGAGACTCGAAGGAGCAGTGCCGCGGGCGCCTCGTTCGGATCCCCTCCCCGATACGGACGCAGGTGTCTCAGGGCCGCCTCGAGAATCGGCTGGCTGCCCAGCGTCCAGCCGGCGCGAATCGCCTGCCGCACGAGATATCCGAGACCTGCCTGTACGCTCGACGTGGCCCACTGGAGCGCTTGGCCAGCGCGCCATCCGGCCGCGCGGCCTTGGGGATCGCCGAAACCCTCGGGCGCTTCGAACAGCTCGTGGATCTGACGCAGCCACGACTCGTGGCGTGGCGACAGCTCGAGGATGGTCGCGGGGTTGACCTGCCGCCGCGGAAACAACGGACGACCGTGCCAGTCGCGCACGTCCTCCTTGGTTCGATAGATGACCCGGCCAGAGAGCGCCGCATCCGGTTCGCCGTCCGAACGAAGCAGACGGACGAGGTTGCTGAATCGGTCGCGGTGACCCTGATGGGGCGTCCCCGACAGCAGGATCAGCCGGCCATTGGCCGGAAGTCGAGACTGAAGCTCGTCAACCAGTCGGAACTTTCGCACCGCCTTGCCCCCACCCTTGGCCCAGTCCGACAAGTGATGGCACTCGTCCACGACCAGCACGTCCCAAGAGGTCTCGGTGAACGACGCGGTGTGGTTCGGGTGCGCCGCGCGATGGATGCTGGCGATCACTCGTCGGTCGCTCAGCGTCGCATCGCGCTCGCTACCGGCGACCCAGCTTCGAAACGAGAGCTCGAGCCGATCGAGTTCGCGTCGCACGTTGCTCACGAGGCGCGCTGGCGCCAGGTACAGCACGCGGAGCCCTGGCTCGGCATCGAGGAGCTCCTTGAGGATGAGGCCTACCTCGACGGTTTTCCCGAGCCCCACCTCGTCCGCGATCATCACACGCCGCAGCGTCGGAGAGTTCAGGACGTGGCGTACGAGGCTCGCTTGATGACACAGCGTCGCGATCTCGCGGGACTCCAACCGACGTTGAGGGTCCTCAGCGACCAAAAACCACGCTTGCAAGCGAGCAAGCGACCGGCGGCTCAAGCCAGCGAGGTTGTCCCCTTCCGGTACCTGCCGCAGCAGCTCCAGCGCCGAGGGAATCGGGTGGGCGCGCGCCGCATCGACCGCGGGATGAACGAGGTCCTCCAGTCGCGCCGGATCGTCGCTCCAGAAGCGCTGGGGAGGACGGACGAGATCGTAGGAGCGGAGGCCCCAGTCGTCCGTCTCCCGTAGGAACAGGCGCGGGTACTCCGCGCGGTTCGTCGAGTACAGCCTCATGCGCCCGGCGCCGCCACGATCGACTCCAACTGTGCGAGCAGCTCCTCGGTCCTCGTGATGACGTGCCGACGGCGCTGCGCATCGGACCGACGACGGTACGTCTCGTGGTCGGATACGATCGCGTTGACGGCTTGGTCGATGGGGTTGGGGTAGTTGGCGAACGCAGTGGAGATCTCCCGATCGACCGCCCGGTAGTTGGTCGTGAGAACCTTGATCGCAGCGGGCTGAGCCGATTTCACGACGGCGTCCGCAAGCTCGTCGAGAAGGTCACGCATCCGCGATTGGACGCCAGAACCGACGTCTTTCTTCTTCTCTACAAAATGCTTGCATAGGCGAGCCACCTCTCCGTTGATTTCGTCGAACAGCTCGGCTTTGACGGCAGCCTTCAGATCCGCCAGAGCATCCTTTCCGATCCGTCCGAGGTCACGTGTATCCGCCTTCAAGTTGGCGTGCAGCGCCTGGACGAGCTCCGGCTTGACCCGCGCGCCTTGCTGCTGAGTCCACTCCACGATCGTCCCGAGGAGATTGACGTAGTCCTCGCCCATCTCACGCGTCCGGCGACGGAGCTGCTGCAGAATCTTCCTGTCCCAGACGACCGCAACCGGCTCCTCGAAACGGAGCGTGAGCTCGTTGGGGATGTCCACGTGCTTGGATCCGACGAACGTTCCGCCGCGCCGAACGGCCGCGCGAATCGTGGCCCAGTGGTAGCTGTGAAGACGCTTGAGGTACTTCCCGATGGCCGCCCGCGCCTCGGCCGAGGCCTCGAGGGTCGCCGAATGGATCTCGGCCGGGATCGTCTCACGAAGGTAGGAGCGGAACGCTCCCTGCCGGCGCAGAAGGTCGTCGCGAAGCGGCTTGGCGACCACCTCGAGCTCGTTCCGAAGCCGCTCCGCGTCCTCCGCCGCGCGGTCCTCCTGTTGCCACTGCGCGTGAATCATTCGCAGCGCGGCAGTGGACTTCTCGGCCGCTTCCTCACGAAGTGCGGTCAAACGCTCCTGCAAACGTCGCTCGCGCTGGCTCACCACGGCGCGGAGGTCTCGCCCGAAACCTGGCACCTTCGACTGCTCGGCGTCGGAGATGTGGGGGCGCTCTTCCTCGTCGTTCTCGAGCAGGAGACGGTACTCGTGTGCCGAGAGTGGGTGGACCTTCAAGTTCTCGAGCAGCGACTCCATCACCTCGGTTCGACTGGAGAGAGTCTCGTCTCCGCCGTCCGCGACCGTTTGCGCCAGCTCCGTCTGCATCTGCCCGCGGATCACGGACACGAGCTGGGTGCAGTGGTCGTCGAAGTGGTCGACCCAGCCCCGCGCAGCCTTCCCGTGTAGCTGTCGGTCCTTGGTACGGGCGTCCGTCGCCTGCAGGTCGACCTTCACCACACTTACCATGAGGATCGGCGGGTCGGCATCCTCTCCCGAGAGACTCTCGTGGAGCATGCTGTTGAGGAAGCCGGTGGTGCGCAGAAGATCCACACTGGCCTCCGTGACCCCTGCACGGTCGACGACGAGCACGACCGCGCGCGCCTTCCGGATCCACTCGCTCGTCACGCGGCGGTACTCGTCGTTGGCGACCCCGATACCAGGCAAGTCGACCAGAACGAGGCCGCCTTCGAGGAAGCGCTCGTCCCAACCGACGTCGAGCGTCCGGATCAGAGGTGCCAAGAAACCCGAGGCGTGAGTGTCGAGCTCACGATGGAACGCGCCACGGTCGTCACCGACCTCGACCCGATGGGTGAAGTCCCTGTTCTTTCGGACTGCCGACAGCACCTTCGCAATTCTCGCCACGCGCTCGGCATCCTCCGGAGTGGCCGTCGTGCCCCACTGGGGGGGGCCGCCCATGCTTTCACGAAGGCGGTCGCACAAATAGGCCACCTCGACCTCGGCGAACTGGCCGCCCCGAACCATCTGCGCAGCCACTCGGCGGTACGCATCGACCTTCGTGGACGTACTCTGATCATCTGGATCGGCTTGCGCGAGCTCGACCTCGATCTTCGTTTCTTCCTCGGGTTCCGACTCGATGACTGGTGGCGGGATCGTGCCACGCTCGTTGAATGTCCTCTCGAGCGAGAACAGCAGATTGTTGAGACGTGACCCTTGGAGGTAGCGAGCCTGGAAGAAGGGTCTATCCGCGTAGCGGATCACTGTCGCCTGAGCCGTCAGAGGCCCAACTCCACCCTGCGGCAGAACCGTTTGAGATCCAGCAACGAGTGCGTTGATCAATGTGCTTTTACCGACCCCTGCTTGGCCGAGAAAGCACACTGGAAGTTCGGTCGTTGCACTCTCCGCAACGCTCCGCAGTCGCGCTAGCGCGTCCGCGATGATCGGAGCGCGACTCGGAAGGTGCTCCTCGATATGGCTCTTGGCCTGCTTCGTGTACCAATCGGAAAGGTTATCGGTCATCCCAATCCCTGTGGACTCTGGTCTGGAGTAACAACAAGCAGCTCGTCGTAGAGACGTCGAGCCAGGGGCGCTTGGACAGAAGTGTGCGCGGCCAACAATAGCGACTCGATCTGAGTAGCGGCCCGCGCCCGTCGTCGTGCCGCTTGGCCCCGGAGGTGCTTTCGGAGCGCCGGGATGCCTGTCAACTCCGGGTCCGTCACGCGAGCCGGCTCTTCCTCGTCTCGCAGGTGGAACCGGCGGTGCTCGACTGGTGCCACTGCATGAATCGCAACCTGCTCGTGCACTCGGTCTCGTTCCACTCGGTCGAGATGTCCCAAGGCCTCCCGAAGCTGGGCGTGAATCATGTCTCTCGCTCCTCGCGCAACGTCCGTGAGCGCCTGGTCGAAGCTCCGATGTCGACCGGCCGTGGATCTTTTGCGGGCATCCCCCGCGGTCTCGTCGAGGCGCGTGACCGCGATCGTCAACACGGGAGCATCATCGGCGCCCGACGCCACTCGACGGAACATCTCGATTCGTCGTAGTTCTTGTAGCGTCCCCTCCATCAACCCGGACCGGTCGACGACCCACAGCACCGCTCGTGCGCGTTGAAGCTCGCGCTGAGTGACCATCGAATGCTTGTCACCCGCTACGCCGAAACCCGGAAGGTCGACCAGGCAGAGTCCAGGCGCCAACATGTCTGCATCCCAGCCCACCTCGACCGCTTCAGTCATTGGTGCGAGCACGCCGCTCGCGTGTCGTTCCAACGCTGCAGAGAAGCCTGGGAGGTCCTCTCCCGCCATGTATCGGATGGTCTGATTCCCCGCGCGGATCGCCGACAACGCGGACCAGACCTCCAGCTCGTGGGGCGTGCTCGTGGACACCGGCGGCTCGAGCAATGCCTCGATTCGGCGGCAGAGCTCTCCGGGTGGCATCGAACTGAACTGATCGCCTTCCACGACGATCCGCGCGGCCGCGAGAACCTCGGGCGTAGGGTTGCGCCTCAAGTGGTCCTGAAGGAGCCGAACGCGATCCAGGCCCACGTATCGGACCTCGGCGTGAGGGTCGGCAGAGTACCGAACCACGATCGCAGAGGCGGTGTGGGGCCCGACCCCACCCGAAGGGAGAATCGAGAGCTGGTCGGACACCAAGCAGTTGACCAAGGTGCTCTTCCCGACCGCCGCCTGTCCGACCAAGCACACATGGAGCGCCGGCGTGGCGCGCCCATCGGGCTGCAGCCACCCCTCGCTCCGCTCGAGCTCGTCGATCCGAACGCCAAGAACCTTCCGAAGCTCGGGACGAACGTCCTGGTACCAGTCGGCGAAGGCGCGAGGCATCGGAGTCTTGCGGGCGAAGGGCTGGTGGACGGCGCTGGCAGCGCCTCCGGTCGGAGCTCCGGAGAAGACGTGCGAGCTCCCTTCGCTTGACGCCGAACGTGTGGCCAGCCGGCCGGTCGCGAAGCAAAGACGCAGCTCAGCGACCGCGCGCGACGCCTCGTCGGACGACACGCCCGTAGTCTCGATGAACCACTCCACGATGATCACGAGGTTCGAAGTGCAGAGCTCCGCACCTCTTTGGTTCGGTTCTTCGTCTCGCTTCTGATGGACGTGGCTGCCCTGGTTACCCGCCGCTTGAACCATCTGGAAGGCGCGCTGCAACGGCACATCGATACGGAGATGGTGCTGGAGCTCTTGCACGTAGTCGCCGAGCGTGAGCGACGTGCGCTTCCTCGGCGCCCATCCCTCGATCGACTCCAACAGAGCCAGAGAGAGCGACTCTGCGCACCTTCGTGCGTGGTGCTGGGCGCTCGCCCACCCGCCCTTGCGGTAGTGCTGGAGACACAACTCCAGATCGGCCACCATGGCCCTCACGCGGCCCGAGAGCGGGTCCGCGACGTGGTGTAGACTCGCCACCGAATTGAAAGGCTATCGCACATACGCGGATGCTGGAAGCGTCACGTGCGCCGGGCCGCGCGAAGGAGGTCCGGCGGAGCGCGCTCGTAGAGAAGAAGGCGAGTCGTGACCTGAGACCGGGGGCGCCAACTACCTGCGCGGAAGGTGTCAACGAGTTGAGGTTCTCCTGCCCAATCCGTGGGCAGGAGAGCCCACTATTTTTGCCCAGGAGGCTGTCTCAGGTCACGTTGGCACGTAGGGATCCGGCCGACGAGACCCCGATGATCCGCAGGCGCCGCCGATGTGGTGATCGTAAGCGCGCGGTCGCGCATCCCTCGCTCGACATGTTGCTCCCGGGTCCCTCATGATGCGTTTCGGTCGCGCGTCTTCGTTGGACCCCTGGTTCTCAAAGCAGGGTGGTCCCGCGAGGGCGGGAGCCGATTCTCTGCGATCCGAGGGCCGACTCGACGATGACGAACGATGCGATACCGGACGGCGACGAGTGGGCGTGGCTCCGAGGGCGCAAGGGACGCCACTTCGTGAAGAGCCTACGTGAGCAGCGTGGGCGATTCGAGTGGGAGGAGCTTCGCCGCCACGTACGGGGAATGATCGAAAGATTTGCGCGCCGTCGCGAAGAGATTCTATCGATAGATCGAAACGAGGCTTGGTGTCAGGAAGAGGCCGCGAGGGCGCTCGTCGAGCTCCAGCACCTACCGAGCATTGCGGATGGTTGGGGTGGCGCATCCACTCACGGATCCCCCGAGGGGGGGAGCATCGACGGCCTGCGCGTGCTCGAAGGCGTCATCGCGTTCCGCGACCCTCCGCGCGGCCCGGCGTCGGGAGATGTGTTCACCGCGGACGAGCACGACGCGCTCACCGCGTTGCTCGCCCTCCACCTGTTGCTCGTTGCCGAGTCTCGGGAGTGCGCAGTGATTCTTGTTCCTGCCCTTCCGCGACATCCAGCCCTGCCCGGCCTGGCGCACGTCTTGAGCGAGCAACTCGGCGCGTACTCCATGCTCCCTCTGGTCGAAAGCACGACGAGAGCACGTCGTGGCTGGCCGGGCCGCGCCTCCACCTCTGCACTCCGAGCTGGGAACGGGCGAGTCACGATGGGGTACGGATCGATGGAGTACGGCTCGGTGGAGCGATGCAGAGGTCGTCGCGGCGGCCGTCGCATCACTCGAGGAAGCGACGCAGAAGGTGCTTTCGGATTCTCTTGGTGCGCGACCGTGTCGGACCAAGCGTGTCTGGCCCACGCACGGAGGACGATGGAGATGTTGTCCGGTCTCGTGGGGCTCTCCACGAGTCAGCGAGGAACGTTGCTTTCGGCGCTGCTGCTGGTGGTGGAGATGGAGCAGGTGGGTCGGCCGATCGGGGACGGGGTCGAGGGGAGCGCGGCCGGAGCCAGTCCCCACGTGCACACCGACACGCACGCCGAGTGTGTGGTTCCCACGGACCTATGGCGCCTCGCCTCGGACCCGTGGTGGGGCGAAGCCGGCGTGCGGTTCGCGACCCGACTTCATGAGTACGTCACAGCGGAACGCGGGGTCGAGGGGCGTTTCCTGCGTTCGCTTCACTTCTGGTCGCGCGCCGAGAGTGCTGCGCGCGGTGTCTCCGCCTACGACGTGGCAGATCGGTTCCTCGACTATCTCACGGCGATCGAGGTCGCGTTGTCGTCGGATCGCCAAGGCGTGGTTGCTTCGCTCGCAACCCGAGTGGCCGGTGTCGTGGGCGGCGACGCTCGGTTGCGACTCGAAACCTCGCAGGAACTGAAGCGCCTCTACGGAGTGCGCTCATCGTACGTCCATGACGGTGCTCCCCACGTCCCCCGATCTGCGCTGGACGCGGTTCGCGAGTTCGCTCGCCTGACCCTGCGCGACATCGCGCGCTGGTGCGCGGCGCACGGCGGAGAACGCCCCCACGCGGATTACGTCCGGGGTTGCGACCTTCGCTCGCTCGGGGGGTAGCCCAGCGCCCTCAAACGCGCTTCGCCAGTGCCGTCGCGGCCGCGCCGACCGCGACCACGGTGCCGTCCACCACGAAAATCGCACCGCCGGTCGAGATCGCGTACGCGGCGGCCCCGCCCGTCGCAACCGTCACCACCACTCCGACACCACCGATGACCCACTTCTCGACGTCCGAACGCTCACCCCACCAACGCTTGATCGAGTCCATCGCAGCCTCCTCGCGCTCCTTCGTCGGAGCAACGAGCATTAGACGTCCGAAAGCCGCGAGATCTGACGACGCTCGATTCTTGTGCCACTCCCGAGTAGGCCCAACGCGCAGCCGCATCCCTCGGTCGCCGTTCCGGGCGCCGCTCACGGACGCTCCTCCCCGCCCAACCACGCCGCCCGCTCCCGCCAACTCGGCAACAGCTTTCCAACGACGCGCCAGAACTTCGGCGAGTGATTGCGCCACCAGGTGGGCGACCTCGTGGGCGATCACGTACTCGAAGACTGCGCGCGAGCTGAGGCGGAGGACTCGGTCTTTGTGGGGCGGAGCCCCAGAGAGGCGAGCGTCAGCTCGCCGCGGCCTCGGCGGCGTGAGGCAAGAGCAGCACCTCGCTACCGCTCGCACCATCGCGAATCCACCCTAGATGCCCCTCCTCGCCCACCTCTCGAGAAGCGTCACGTCGCAACGAGGCGGCGTGACCTGACCTCATCTCCTCGGCCGCCGCAACCCACCCGATTTCCCCGGTGGCCGACTGTCTTGACGAAGCGGGAACAGTACACTTCGGGTCGACGACCGACCTCCTCTTCCTTCATCGGGCCGCACCGGACGCGTTCGACAAAGAAGAATGGAGTCGTATTTTCAAGAAGCTCGACCGGTCGCGGGAGGCCCACTTGCCTCAGTAGACCAACCCCGCCGGCTCCCACCGCTCTCGGCTCGCCTCCGGCACATCGAGGTCCACCGCCGCCACGGCCTCTACCATCCGCCGGAGTGGCCCTTGGAGCTGGTCCTCGAAGGTCGCTGCCTCCGCGCGCAGCTCCTCGGCGCGCATCCGATCTCCGAGCGCGGCGCGACACGCAACCTCGTAGCGAAGCGTGCCGAGGCGTGGGTAGTGGGTCGGGCCCGACTGGCGGCGCTTGATCGACTCGATGTCGTCGAGGCACGCCTCGAGCTCTCCGCGTTCGAAGCGGAGTCGGGCTCGCTCGTAGAGGAGGAAGAGAGCGTTGCTGGCTGACGCCGCATCGTGTCGCATGGCGGCTTCGGTGAACGCCTCCTCCAACGCGTGAGCGGCGTCCTCGTAGCGACCGAGGCGGCGGAGGTTGGTGGCGAGGTAGCAGAGGGAGCGTGGGAGCTCTTCGCGCAGGTACTTGCGGTGGTGGTCCGCGCCCTTCTGCAGCCAAATCTCGGCCTCTTGGTCGCGCGAGGCGTGCATGAGGGCTCGCCCGAAGGTGCCGAAGGCGCGTCCGCAGACGTCACGCCGCTCGCTAGTCGATCGGAGGCCGTGCGCCGCTTCGGCAGCCAACTCCGCGAGCTGGATCGCTCGCTCGGGTGGTTGCTTGTCGATCGCTGCGGTGGCGCGCACGACGCACACCCACGCACGTTCCGCGTCTCCCACGTGCTCGAGCGCGTCGTCGGTGATCTTCGATCCGAGCGCCCCGGCTTGGTCGACGTCGCCCGCGTGCAGCGCGAAGAGCATCGCGTTACCGAGCGCCATCGCGCGGCGATCGGGCTCGCAGTCCGGGTCGTCAGCGAGTGCGAGCGCACGGGTGACGAAATCGCGCCAACGCTCCGCCGAGTAGTCCTCGATCTGAGCCCGGGCGAGGGCTCGGAGCTCGTCCTCACGCTGGGCTCCAGTCGACGCTTGGAGAGCGAGCGAATCGAGGTCGAGGTCGAAGCTCCGAAGCGCGTCGTCGAGGTGCGGGCAGCGCAGGACGTTGGATCCGTCGATGCGCTGCTTCGCAGCGACGAGGAGTGTGACACCCGGACGCTCGCGCACGAGCGCCTCCAGCTTCTCCTGGACGTGCGCCACCTCTCGCAGCGCGCCGTCTCCGTCGATGGCGGCGGTCGCGGCCACCCCAGCCGGCGGCGGTCGCCCGAGCCACGACGAGACGAACGCGACGGCGGCGCTCACGCCGAGCGAGGCCCCGTCGACCGAACGGGAGCAGGTGACGACATGACCGCGCACGCCGAGCTCCGGGACGCAGCGACGCCGTGCCGCCGCGAGTCGGCGCAGTGCCTGGTAGACGAGGTGCACTTGGCGTGCAGCGTCCGCCTCGAGCCCGGGTGTCTCGAGAGTGAATGGCTCACCCTTTCGCTCGACTCGGAGGCGCACGACCTCACCTCCGGCCGCCGACGCGGTGAGCACGAAGCTCTCACCGACCCCGGGAACCCAGAGCTCTCGACCCTCCAAGAGATCGGGCGCGAGGCGCGCGAGGCATTCGCGTTGGCGTGCGTCGAGGTCGCCGCGCGCCAGGACCTCGAGCTTTCTGCGATCCAGCCGCGAGAGCTCACGTGGGTCACGAACGTGTGCGAGGGAGTTCAGTACCTCGTCGAGGGTCACGGGCTCGCCTCGAGCTCGAGCGCGTCGTCGAGGGTGCGACCGTCAGGCGCTCTCACGAGGAGGGCGAGCACCGCCGCATACGGGACGCGTACGCTCCAGAATCCGTCGTCGTTCGTTGCGGCCACGCCACCAAGCCGGACCTCGACGAGCGCCTCGGTCGCTTCGAGCTCGAGAGTCACGTGGCCGGCCTCGATGATGAGGTGCGCGCGCGCGCTGACCACCGGGAGGCTGCCAAGGTCTTCGAGGACGCTCGATGCATGGACGGCATCGGCGGCCACTCGTTGCATATCGATGGTGAGCGAGATCGGCACCGCCGACTGCCCAGACGGCGCCGCGTGATCGCGGGCCCAGCGACGCGCTGCGAAGCCAACCTGCTCCCCCGAGTCGCGCATGACATCGACGAGCTCGCGGAGCTCGTCCGCGAACGAAGGATCCAGCTCAGCGAGCCCGAGCACTGTTCGTTGTTGGCGCCCCTCTTGGACGAACGCGCGGATCGCTTCGTCGCTCGCGCGGCCCTCACCTGGGGGGATCGCAGGCTCGCCGGAATCCGCGAGCGCTTCACGCTCAGGCAAGCGCGAGGCCCAATGACCTGGGCCCAACATCTCCACGCGCGGTCCGAGAGCGCGCTCGACCGCCTCGCGCCCGAAGCGCTCGACGGCGGCGTCGAAGGCCCCGCAGACCTCGTCGAGCTCTTCGAAGCCGGGGGCCTCCCAAGCGTTCTCGCGCTCGATGCGACGAGCGGCGACGAGGGCGGACTCCGCGTGATCACGGGCCTGTACGGCGAGCTCGAGACGCTCGTCCGGTTCATCGCTCATGGGCAAGGGTCGCTTCTCGAGCGAGCGCCGAACCCGATTCAAGGAGTCGGTTCGCTCGCGCTGCGTCCGTGTTTCCAGCCACCGAACCACGGAGCGCGGGACCTCGCACTCGAGCCGCAGCCCGTCGCCCAACGTCAGAAGCAGCAGGTCGAGACGGTCCGCGTCGTCTCCCTCGGGAAGCGAACGGGCGAAGGCGTCCAGGCGGCGCTGGAGTTGGGATGAAAGCTCACGCGACATGGGACGAGTCTCCCTCCCACCAAAGACGCGGGACGACGCACTTTCCTGACAAAGAATCTCGCAAGGCCAGCCCAACCTCGGAGAGGAGGTCGCCCACGAAGCTCACTTGCTCGAACGTGGCCTGAAATTCGTCGCGGTAGGTGGTACGCCAGCGAAGGGTTGAGCCGTTCCGCGTGAACTCCACACGAACGCCGTCGGCGCGGGAAACTCGAACCCCCAGTTGGCCGCTCTTCCGGAGTGCGCCGGCCGAAAGCACCACCAAGTCATCGGGTAGCCTGAAGTCGCAGAGTCGCACGTCGAGCTCAGCCCGGGGCACGAGTACTCCGTTTCCACGTCGCACGGGGTCGAGAAGGTCATTGACGAGTTGCGCGTAGCGGCTGCCCACAGCCCCCGTGACCTGCTCGCACCTCTTCGCGAGCTCGCCTCCACAGTCCCGGCACGGAGAGCGGGTCCTCGCGAACTCCGGCGACCGAGACTCGCAACGAAGGTCCGTCGCGCCACACGACTCCCCCGGCACCTCGAGCGAGAGCACTTGCTCGACGAGTTCGCGCCGAACGGAGTCGGTGATCACTGCCGGCTCGAGGCGCGACCAGCCCTCGTAGTCCCAACGGGATGAGCCACCGTTCGTGAAGACCGTGCCCCGAACGACGCCTGCACCGAAGACATGCTTGGTCAGATGCCCCTGAAACTCTCGCGGCTCGACCTCACGTGCGGGACAGTCGATGAGGCCTGCGAGCTGAAAGGAGCGACGCGGAACCTTCATCGTTCCCCCTCCGCGTTCGCGAGCTTTCGAAAGCGACTCACGATCTGATCGACCGCCGCGCGACCTATTCCATGCGCTTGTGCGATCTCCTCGCGCTCCTCTCCTAGCGCGACCGCGACCAACACGTCTCGATCACGTGCCGATACCACTTGGAGCAGAGCTGCCCCCTCGAGCCGTAGCACCGTCGAGGTCTCGGGGTCGAGCGGGCGCTGGCCGACGTCGTGCCTGTCGGTCGTGACGCGCTCCTGCGGAACCTCGCGCGCGCGACGGCCCAGAGAGCGCTTCGCCGCGCGTATGAGCGAGGTTACGAAGAGGCCCCGCGGCTGGTTGGCTTCGTAGATGTGGCGGAGGCGTCGCGCGAGGAAGTCGTGCAGGAGGTCGTCGAGCTCGTCGTCGCGAAGCCGCCGGCTCATCCTCAGGAGCGCCCGGCGTCCGTCTTCGACCGCGAACCGATAGAACTCGGCTTCGAGCTGCGCGCGCCCCCGACCTCGAGGCGCCTCTCGAAGCGCGGCGCACACCCTCTGCCACTCCGAGCTGCTCGGCATCGCGAGGAGGCTACCAGAACCGAGCGGCAGTCCGACCAGACTCTTTCCGCGGTGCTGGTCGTCGCCACGTGGAGTCCTCCAAAGCGATTGGCTGAATCGCCGGCCGACGGACGCGAAAAGCCCGGCTGGCACTTGGCCTAACCGGGCTGAATCGTTTGGTTATTTAGAGCGGGAAATGGGATTCGAACCCACGACTTCAACCTTGGCAAGGTTGCACTCTACCACTGAGTTATTCCCGCAGGTGCCGTCAGGCGGATGGGAGGGATAGGCCGCAGGATGGGGGCTGTCAAGGAATTCTTCTCCCGAGGACGCCAACAATATCGCACCCGCCCGCCATAGGGGGCGGTGGGGGCGGCGGTGGGGTCGTCGGACGTCCCAGCCCGCTCGCCCACATCCGGACCCCCCTGCACTTTTCTCCACCAAGCTATTGACTCCGGTTCAACAAGGATCCATCTATTGAATCGTAGTCAACAGCGAGCGACGGCTTTTCCCGGCTCCCAATCGAGGAGAACCTGATGACGGCCCCGATGACCTACGAGCGCACGACCTCTGCGACCCGCACGATCCCTCGCGTCCGGACCCGTCCGGTGCGGTTGCCCTTCGACGACGAGGGCATCCCGAAGCACTGGCTCGCTGGCAACGCGACGGCGACGGCGGTCTCGAACGGCGTGAACCTGCTCTTCCCCTACGGCGAGCGCTTCTTCGTGCGGAGCGTGAAGCACTACCTGCCGATGCTGGAGGCGCGCGTGGACGAGAGCCCCGAGGGGCAGCGCCGCGCCGAGCTGCTGCAGCAGATCAAGGGCTTCTTCGGCCAAGAGGGTCGGCACGCCCGCGAGCACGAGCGCTTCTTCGACATCCTGCGCGGCCAGGGCTACGAGCTCGACGGCTTCCTCGCGCGCTTCGAGGGCGCCTTCGGCCGGCTGGAGCGCATCACGCCCCCCGTCCTCCACCTGGCCGCCACCGCGGCGGGCGAGCACTTCACGGCGCTGATGGCGGGCAACGCCTTCCGCGACCTGCCGATGTTCGACCACGCGCACCCGCTGATGCGCGACCTGATGCTCTGGCACGCCGCCGAAGAGATCGAGCACAAGGCGGTGGCCTTCGACGTGCTGACGGAGGCCGTCCCGAGCCCCGTCCTCCGCTACCTCGTGCGCGTCAGCGGTATGGCGGTCGCGGGCGCCTTCTTGCTCTACTGGTGGACGCAGGGGACGAAGACGTTGCTCGCGCAAGACGGCGTCGATCGCCGCCGCGCCCTCGAGGAGGGCGAGCGCTTCCAAGCCCTCCGCCGCGCCCTCGGCCTGTCGGACCGGCGCATCGTCCGCGACGTCTTCCTGCGAGGCATCGCGTCGTACCTGCGCCCGAGCTTCCACCCCTGGGAGGTCGAGGACGCTGACGTTGCCGCGACCTTCCTCGCCGACTTCGAGGCCCGCCGCCTCGCTTGAGGCGCTGGTCGAGCCGCGCCCACCGCGGCGACGAAACGGAAGGCCCCTCCTTCGACGCACGCCGTCGCGAGGTCCCGCTCTTCAGAGCCTTCCCATACGACGGGCTGCCCGCTCCGGCGCGGCGCGGGAGTCACAGCGTGACCCAGCGGCCCAGTCACCCCCGTGAACAAAACAGGCCACTCGGCCGATTTTCATGCAAAGCACCAATGATTTCGTTCGGCACGCCTCGTGCTCTATCCCTCCACGACACCCCCAGGGGGTCGTCGAGGGCTCGGCCGCGCCTGCCCTTCTCGAAAGGAGAATTACCATGAACCCCCTCGTCTTCGCCGTCTTCGCCTGGGTCCTCGCCCTCGCCGCCGCCCTCTTCGCGGGCGGCCTGATGACCGTCGCCGGTCGCCTCGCCGATGGCGCCGCCAAGCGCCGCCCGCCCCGCGACGATGCAGGCGCAACGCGCCGGCCTCGGCTGGTGCACCGTCTGCGTCACTGCCGCCTCGCGCTGCGCTGACAGCTCATTCGGGGACGCGCGGTCGACTGCTCGCAGAAGCGGTGGTCGCGGCCTCGATGCGGTTGCTGGCGTGGTCGAGAGTGGCAGCCGCCAGCGACGAGGAGGGGTGGCCGGTCGAAACCTCGAGAGACCCCGGCGACAGCCTCCCCTCGGGTCTCGCTCTCGGGTCTCCGTTCGTCGGGCCTCGGTCTTGGTCTCGGGCCTCGGTCTCGGTCTCGGTCTCGGTCTCGGTCTCGGTCTCGGGTCTCGGGCCTCGGGCCTCGGTCTCGGTCTCGGTCTCGGTCTCGGTCTCGGTCTCGGGCCTCGGTCTCGGTCTCGCTCGGCCTCGGTCTCGGGCACAAGCATGGGCACGGGCATGGGCATGGGCATGGGCATGGGCATGGGCATGGGCACGGGCACGGGTCGTCGGCGCGCGCTCCCTCCCCTACGCCGACCTGTGCGAGCCTCTCGCCCATGACCGGACGAGATCTCGCGAGCGGCGAGTCGACGCAGGTGAAGGGGTCGGGCTCGGCGGTGTACACACTGAAGAACGACGGCGGCGCCTACTCATGCACCTGCCCGGCGTGGCGGCACCAGAACGCGCCGGTCGATCGGCGGACGTGCAAGCACCTGCGCGCGCTCCGCGGCGACGCCGCCGAGACAGAGCGCCTCGGCGCGGACACGCTGCCGCAGAGCGCCGCGCGCTCCACGTCCTCCTCATCCGCGACGGCGCCGCCGCTCTTGCTCGCGCAGTCGTGGGATCCGAGCGTCGACCCGAGCGGGTGGTGGATGAGCGAGAAGCTCGACGGGGTGCGCGCGTTCTGGAACGGCGAGCACTTCGTCTCGCGCCTCGGCAACCGCTTCTTCGCGCCGCCGTGGTTCGTCTCGGCCCTCCCGAAGACGCCGCTCGACGGAGAGCTCTTCGGCGGTCGCAAGCGCTTCCAGAAGACGGTCGGCGTCGTGAAGCGCTTCGACGGCGGCGAGCTCTGGCGGGAGCTGCGCTTCCTCGTCTTCGACGCGCCGACGCACGAGGGCCCCTTCGAGGCGCGCATCGATCATTGCCGCGAGCTCTGCGAGCGCGCGGGTGAGTACGCTGCGTGGCACGAGCACGAGCGCTGCCGCGACGTCGACCACCTGCGCGAGGAGCTGGCCCGCGTCGAGGCGCTCGGCGGCGAGGGCCTGATGATGCGGCGGCCGCGCTCGCGCTACGAGGCTGGCCGGAGCACGACGCTCTTGAAGGTGAAGACCTTCTTCGACGCGGAGGCGGTCGTCGTCGGGCACGAGGCGGGCGCGGGCAAACACGCGGGGCGCCTCGGGGCGTTGGTGCTCGAGCTGGAGGACGGCACGCGCTTCAACGTGGGCACGGGCTTCTCGGACGCCGAGCGCGAGGCGCCGCCACCGCTCGGCGCGCTCGTGACGTTCCGCTACCAGGAGCTCTCGGAGGCGGGCGTGCCGCGCTTCCCGACCTACGTCGGCGTGCGCATCGACGGCGAGTGGAAGGGGCGCGCGGTCTCGACGTCGTCCCCGGCGCCCACGAGCGCGCCTCGCACGGTGACGTCGTTCGAGCGCGTGCGCGAGGGCCGCCGCGAGGTGGTCGAGCTCGAGACGCGCGGGCGCGAGCTCGCCGTGCGACGGGTGAGCACGTTCGGCACCGACGCCGAGCTGCAGGTGGCGCTCGACGACGCGAAGCGCGCGCTCCTGGAGGAGGGGTTCGCGCCGAGCGGGAGCCGGAGCGTCGTCGCGACGGAGAGGGCGAGCGCGGAGAGCGTGAGCGCGGAGAGCGTGAGCGCGGAGAGCGTGAGCGCGGAGAGCGTGAGCGCGGAGAGCGTGAGCGCGGAGAGCGTGAGCGCGGAGCGTGCCGAGAGCGTGAGCGCGGAGCGTGCCGAGAGCGTGAGCGCGGAGCGCGCGGGCACGAAGGGCGCGACCGCGACCGCGGGGAACGCGACCGCGGAGCGCGCCACCCCAGAGAGCACGACCGCGGAGCGCGCCACCCCAGAGAGCACGACGCGCGGAACTGCGGAGAGCGCGACGGGAGCGAACGCCGCGCAAGCTTCCGAGCCGAAGCCTGCCGAGCGCACGTCGGCCGGCAGGGCTCGGCGCTTCGAGCTCGAGGACGGCAAGTCGAGCAAGTTCTGGGAGATCGCGCTCGACGGCTGCGACCTCACGACGCGCTGGGGACGGATCGGGACGAGCGGCCAGTCGAAGACGAAGACCTTCGCGTCAGAGGACAAGGCGCGCGTCGAGCACGACAAGCTGATCGCGGAGAAGACGAGCAAGGGCTACTCGCCAGCTTGAGCTCGGCGTTCACGCCAACACACGAGACCCGAGCAGCCCGCCCCAACACGCGAGTCCCACGCCGCCCGCCCCACCACGCGAGACCCGAGCGGCCCACGCCACGCGCTACTCGACCGCGCCAACACGCGAGACCCGAGCGGCCCACGCCACGCGCTACTCGACCGCGCCAACACGCGAGACCCGAGCGGCCCGCGCCAAACGCGAGTCCTACGCCCGCGCCGACACCGCGAGTCCCGAGCGGGCCGCGCCAACACGAGTCCTAAGCGGCCCGCGCCAAACGGGCGCGCTACTCGCCCGTCCGACGCTGCTTCCGGTAGCGCGCCTTCGCGCGGCGGCCCTTCAGCTTCATCGCCGGCTCGAGCACACGCCGCAGTGCCGGCAGCAGATACGCCGCGGTCGCGAGCGCGGCGGACGAGCGCGGCTTCACGCGCTCGCGCTTGCGATCGGCTGCGCACTCGACGACGAGCGCGGCGACCTCGTCGGCGGTGCTCATCGGCTGCGCGAACACGACGTCGGCGGCCTCCTCCAACGACTCCATCAGGAAGCCCGTGTCGAGGATCGGCCCGGGCGAGACGAGCGAGACGCCGACGCCCGTGCCCCGGAGCTCCTCCGCGAGCGCGATCGAGAACGCGCGCAGCGCGAACTTCGACGCGGAGTAGGTGGCCGCGTCCGGCAGCGGCGTCATCCCAGCGATCGACGCGACGTTCACGATCGCGCCGCGCGAGGCGACGAGCGCGTCGAGCGCGAGCCGGCTGAGCACGAGGGGAGCCCGCGCGTTCACGTCGATCATCGTCGCGATCTCGGCGGGCGAGCGCTCGCGGACGGGTCCGCGGAAGTGCGCGCCGGCGTTGTTCACGAGCACGTCGAGGCCGCCGAGCTCGGCGCACGTCGTCGCCACGAGTCGCTCGCACGCGGCGACGTCGCCCACGTCGGTCGGGACGGCGAGCGCGGTGACGCCGCCCCGACGGAGCTCGTCAGCCAGCGCCTCGAGCGGCCCCGGACGACGCGCCGCGAGCACGAGCCGCGCACCCTCGGCCGCGAAGCGGCGCGCGCACGCCGCGCCGATGCCCTCGGACGCGCCGGTGATGACGACGACGCGATCATGGAAACGAGCCATGGGCCGGAGCGTAGCAGCGAGACGCCCTCGGGCGCGCCGACGTTCCCTCCGCGCGCCTCCCGCAGGGCACGCCGCGGACGGAGGCCCGTCGTGTGCGCCGCGGCGAGAGGCGCGCGCGTCCTCGCCCCCCGGCAGCACACCGCGGACATCGACCCGCGCCCCACCTCCCACGTCCACGCGCGAACAATGCCACCACCCGGTGACGGCGGTCCCTTTCAGTCCAAAATAATCTTCGATCCCCGTAGCCAAACCAGGCGAAACGAGCGCATGATGAGACACCTTCAACTCGAGAGGGGGATCCCATGGGTGACAAGAATCCGAAGCAGAAGCAGAAGCAAGACGCCCAAAAGGCGGGCGCCAAGTCCGCGAAGGCGGGCGCCAAGACCGCGCCGGTAGCGATGGAAGCGTCGGCCAAGGGCGGCGGCAAGTCCTCGAAGAAGTAACGGTTCATCTCGTCGGGGCCGCGGCGCCGCTGGGTGTCGCGGCCCCTTCGCGTCCGTCGCCCCTTCGCGTCCGTCGCCCCTTCGCGTCCGTCGCCCCTTCCGTGTCCGCCGACCACCGACGGACGTGTCCGCCGACCACCGACGCGGACGAACGCAGATCGTGGTAGAGAACGCCTCATGCGTCGCGCGTCCTTCGTCGCCCTCGCGCTGCTCTCCCAGGCTGGCTGCCAGCGCGTCTGCGGCGAGTACACGTTCGACCTGCCACAGACGACGTCCGAGTACGAGCGCACCGTCTCGAACGCCATCGAGGTCTGCGGCGCGGAGAGCGGCACGCAGGGCAACTGGGAGCCCGACGGGGAGAGCTACGTGCTCTTCGCGCCCGACGAGCGGGGCCTCTCCACGGACTTCGTCTACACGAACATGCTCATCACGGTCGTGTTCGAGACCTCGCGCGTCGCCGAGGGCGTGACGCTCCGCGGCGACCAGCTCGGCGGCAACGCCTTCTACGGCCTCGGCGGCTTCCACACCGACGAGTCGGCGCTCGTCCGCGCCGAGAGCAGCCTCACCTTCCACTCGGTGGGCGAAGAGGAGCCGTCGTCGAGCCTCTTCCGCCGACGCATCGTGGACCTCGAGTGGGACCTCGTCTGGTCGAACGGCACGGCCCGCTGGACCGCGAGCGGTCGAGACCAGATCCCGATGCTCCGCTCGACCCGGTGAGCACGCGGGTCCAAGGGACCACCCTCAGAGCTGCGCGGTGTCCGTCGGCAGGCCCATCAAGATGCGGCCCACCGGCTTGAGCGTCTGCTGCCCCACCATCACGTGCTGGGTCATCACATGCACGTCGCGGAAGTGGCGCTGGAACGGGCTCGACGACCAGATCGCGGCGCCCCCGGCGAGGTGATAGACGCTGTCGACGACCCGCGCAGAGACCGTCGCGGCGTGGGTCGCGGCGAGACGCAGGCGCGCCTTGTGCGCGTCCGTGAGCGCGCCAGAGGGGTGCGCGCCGCCGCCAGACGCGTGCGCGTAGACCTCGTCGAGCGTCGCGTGGAGCAGCGCGCGCGCCGCGCAGAGCTCCCCTTCGGCCGTAGCGATCGTGACCTGGACGAGCTCCCCCTCCGCCATCGTCTTCTGGCCCCCGCGCGTCCGCGCGCTCGCCGCCCGCTCGATCATCGCGTCGAGCGCGGCGCGCGCGATCCCGAGCCCGACGGTCGAGACCCCCGTCGCGAGCAACCCGAACGCCGGGAACCGGTAGAGCGGCCCGTCGTGGCGAGGCGCGTCGAGCAGCAAGGACGTCGTGTGCCGCGCCCGCACGTGCGCCTCTTCGACCACGAGGTCGTGGCTGCCGGTGCCCTCGAGCCCGCTGACGTTCCAGGTGTCGAGCACCTCGGAGTCCTCGGCGCGATAGAAGAACGATCGGAGCTCGGGCTGGCCGCTCGACGTCATCCGAGGCGCGCCGCCGTCGAAGACGAGCGCGCCGCCCATGCGCCACGCCGCGTTCTCGCAGCCGCTGCCGAAGGCCCACCGCCCGCTCAAGGTGTAGCCGCCTTCGACGGGCACGGCGCGGCCGGTCGGCGCGAAGACCCCCGCGAGCGCCGCGGTGGGATCTCCGTCGAGGATCTCGAGCGCGGCGGCGGGCTCGAGGTACGCGAGCAAGAGCCCCGTCGTGGCCCCCGTCATGCACACCCAGGCCGCCGCCGAGTCGCCCTTCGCGATCTCCTCGAGGACCGTCGCGAAGACGCTCGGCGCGACCTCGCCGCCACCGAGCGCGCTCGGCACGAGCATCCGGTAGAAGCCGCGGGCGCCGAGCTCGCGCGAGAGCTCCGCGGGGACCCGCCGCGCCGCCTCGATCGCGGCGCTCTGCGCGCGCAGCGTCGGCGCGAGCTCGCGCGCGCTCTGGATCATGGGGTGCTCGCTCATCGGCCGGTCTCCTCGTCGCTGGCGGCGTCGCGCGCGACGTCGCGGGCGGCGTCGCGGGCGGCGTCGCGCGCGGCGTCGCGCTCTCTCGCGCGCGCCTCTCGCGCCTCGCGCGCCAGCACCCGCAGCGAGGGCGGGCGTGTCCCGTCGACGTCGTCGAAGCCGTACTCGGCGGCGAGCTCGGCCACGACGCAGACGCGCCCCGTCCTCTCGAGGACCTTCGGGTCGTTCGCGAGCGCGACGACGGCGCGGCCGCTCAGCTCGGGCGACTCGCTGACCTTCGTGGAGAACGGCAGCTCGTCCTGCGACATCACCCACTCGGTGCGTACGATGCCCGGCCAGAGGCTGACGCACGCGACGCCGTGGGGCCGCAGGTCGTGCGCCATGTCGGCGGCGAGGCGATCGACCCCCGCCTTCCCGACGCCGTAGGCGACGTTGAGCTGGAAGCCCGCGCCCGCGAACGACGACACGTTCACGATGAGGCCGCGCCCTGCGCGGACCATGATCGGCGCCGCGTGCACGCTCGCGACGTAATGCGAGCGCAGCCCCACCGTGTGCATCTCGTCCCACATTCCGACGCGCTGCTCCCAGAAGGGCACGCCCCACATGCGGTCCTTCGGGATCGCGAAGACGTTGTTCACCAGCACGTCGATCCGGCCGTGCTCGGCGTCGACCCGCTCGAAGAGCGCCCGCACCTGCGCGTCATTCGCGTGGTCGCACGCGACGGCGACGCCGCGTCCACCGCGCCGCGTGACCTCGGCCACCGTAGCCCCCACCGAGAGCTCCCCCTCGGTGGAGCGACCCGTGACGTAGACCGTCGCCTTGGCGTCGCCGAGCGCGAGCGCGATCCCCTTGCCGACGCCGCGGCTCGCGCCGGTGACGATGGCGATCTTCCCTTCGAGGCTCTCCATGCCCGCCACGGTACCGTGAAGCCGGTTCGAAGCGCTTCATCGGATTCACGCCTCGTCGTGGCCGCCGACCCGCGGCCGGCGTGCCCGCGGCATCGTGCCTCCCACCCGACGTGGTCCTGCCGTGGTCCTGCTGTGGTCCTGCCGTGGTCGACGCCGCGGTCGATGCCATGGTCGCGCGGCAGCCGACTGATCCCGCCCTCCGCGAGCGACGTCGTCGCGCATCTGGCCCGCGGCACGAAGGTCGACGGCGGTTACCTGCGCGCGAGCACGTAGAGGTTCGTCCACCCACGCACGTGCTCGACGAGCGCGCCGAGCGTCGTTGGGCGGAGCGCGACGCCGCGCGCCGCGAGCGCACGCGCCTTCGCCTCGACGTCGGGCACCCACGCCGCGCTCACGGGGTAGGCGTGCAAGAGCGGGAGCTCCCGCACGAGCCGCAGCCCGCGCGCGTCGAGCGACGCGAGCACCTCCGCGAGCTCGAGGTTCCAGTCGGGGTGGTCGGCCCAGAAGATGCGCGCTGCGGGGCCCTCGACGAGGCATGCCTTGGCATAATCGAGGAAGGCCAGACACTCCTCGCCGTTGCGCACAGGGTCGGTCACGGCTGCCACGCACCGACCGCGGATCCCTTCGGGCGGCGCGTCCTCGAAGACGTCGGCGCGCGCGCCCTCGAAGCGCGCGCCGAGCGCGCGCGCCTGCTCGTCGAGCCACCCGAGCACGGCCGGGTCCACGTCCACCGCGAAGAGGTCCTTGGCGCCGAGGAGCGCGAGCGCGAGCGTCACGCCGTCGTCGTCGCCAACCGCCACGATGGGCGCGTCGACGCCCACCTCGTCGATCACGGCCTGCGCGCGCCGCAAGGTGGACGCGGCGTCGATGGCCATCTGCGCGTGGCCCTCGTCAGGCTCGGGCCGCTCCGCCAACATGCCCTCGAGGCGCGCGACGAGGTCGGCGTCCACCGGCGCCGCGGGCTCGCGCGCGCGGCGATGGGTCGGCGGAGCCATCTTCGCGAGCCACCAGAAGAGCTCGCGCGGGTCTTCTTCGTCGTCGTCATCGCCATCGTCGTCGTGCTCGTCGCCCGCGCCGTCGTCGTGATGCTCGTCGCCCTCGTCGCCCTCGTGCTCGTCGCCCTCGTCACCCTCACGAGGCGTCCCATGAGAAGCCGGCGCCAGCGCAGCCGACGAAAGCCGTCCGCCATCGACCGGCCTCGGCGCCGCGATCCCGAGCGCCCCGAGCGCCGCCTCGACGCGCGCCTCCACCTCGGCCGTCGTCGCGCTCGCGGGCGCGCGCAGCGCGGCGACGACGGCGGCGACCTGCGACTCGACGTCTGCTCCGTCCACGTCCACCTCGCTCATCGCAGCCGCGCGTGGCGCAGCAAGAGCCCGCCCGCGCCCGCGACGTAGACGTCGCGATCGGTCGCGTGCACCGCGCGCAGCTCGAGCTCGGTGTCGAGGTCGAGCTGCGACCACTCGCCGTCCTCGCCCCGCTCGTACGCCGCCCCCTCGGCGCCCACCGCGAGCACGCCGCCGTTCGGGCCGGGCCCGATCCCGTGCAAGGTCGGCCCCCCCTCTCGCTCGAGCGCGCACGACCCCTCGGCGTGTCGGTAGACGCGCCCCTCGTCGCCCGCGATCCACGCGACGTCCCCCGCGCGGTGGACGGCGCGCAGGGTGGTCGTCCCGCAGCCGGGCAGGCGCGTGGTCGCGCCGTTGCGCAGACCGAGCACGACGCCGCCCTCGCCGACGGCGATCGCGTCGCTCGGTGTGCCCGCGACGGCCCAGAGGTTCGGCTCCCCCGCGGCCGTCCGCCCCGCGAGCGTCCCGGGCGGCCCGTGCCCGATCGCGCCGCGCGTGCCGACCGCGAGCATCACGCCATCCGCCGCCACGACGTCGCGCCAGAAGGCGTCCGGCCCCTCGATCACGCGCGTCGTGTCGTACCCGATCTCGACGAGCGTCCCGTGGTCTCCGACCGCGACGAGCCGGTCGTCCTCGAGCGCCGCGAGCCCCGCGAGCGCCGCGTCGGTCGGGCGCGGCTCCACCACGAGCCGCCGATCGCGCTCGCGCAAGAGCCCTCCGTTCGCGCCGACCGCGACGAGCGTGCCGGCGAGCGTCGCGACGTCGAAGAGCCCGCCGGTGTGCCCCGCCGTCAGGATGCGCATCCGGTCGCGCTCGACGGCGCCGAGGAAGCCGCCGTCGCCGACGACCCACGTCGGTCCGCCGCGCACGCTGCCGATCCCGCGCAGCACGCGCTCGCTGCCGCTGTCGAACCGCACGCCGCGGTCGCCGACGAGCACGAGCACGCCGCCGCGATGCCCCGACGCGACCACGCGATCTCCGTCGCACGCGATCCCAAACCAGCGCTCGCGCGGGATGCCGCCGAGCTCGCGCCAGCGGGCGCGGCCCTCGCGCACCTCGCGCCGGAGCACCACCTCGTCGCCGACCGCGTAGATCGCATCACCGCAGCCGCCGACCGCTCGCAGCGGCGCCCCCTCCTCGCGCTCGATCGTGACGGCGTCTCCCTCCACGCGCAGCACGAGGCCGTGCGCGCCGACCGCGAGGATCGCGTCGCCGTCGAGGTGCACGCCGAAGAGGTGCTCGTGTCGACCCGTCGGGACGACCTCGGGCATCAGGTTCGGCATGCGCAGGAGCGTGCCATCGTCCCCTACCGCGACGACGTCGATCGGCCCTCGCGCCGCGACGTCGCGCAGCGTGACCTCGACGCCCGAGGCGAGCGCGCGCGGGCCGCTGAGCAGGAGCGCGACGACGGTGCCGCCGTCGCCGACCGCGATGGCCTGCGCGGGCCCGACCCACGTCACGCCGTGCAGATCCGCGTCGACGCCCGTCGCCCAGAGGCGCAGCGCGCCGCCTTCGAGCCGCCCCGCGCGCCCGCCGCGGCCGACGAAGGCGACCAGCGGCTGGGTGACGGCCTCACCGCTCGACGCGAGCGCGGGTGCGCTCACGGCGACGTCGTTCCACGCCGGCATGGCGCGCGGGAGCGGGTTGATCCAGCGCCACGCGAGCGACGCGCCCTCGGGCACGCGCAGCGGCTGCACCAGCGGCTCGCGCGGCTCCGGCAACGCGCCAGCCGCCGGGGTCGCCCCGCCGGCCTCGGCGGGGGGCCGCAGCCAGAGCCAAGCGACGAGGCCGACGACCACCATCACCCCGAGCAGCGCGGCGATCCGCGCGACGAGCGGGTTGCCGCGCACGCGCGCCTCCGCGTCCGCCGCCTGCGCGTCCAGCTCGGGCACGAGCGGCTCGCCCGTGTGGGGATCGATCGAGATCGCCGTGCGCGCGCTCCCGAGGGTGCTGCCGAGCACCGACGCGCGGCGCGCCGCGGTGTCCGGGCGCGCGATGAGGCGGACAACCTGGTCGTGGTCGGTGAAGGACGCGAGCGCCTCGATCACCTCGGCGCAGCTCGAATAACGCGCCTCGGGGGCCTTCTCGAGCAGACGCGTCAGCACGCCCTCGAAGGCAGGCGGGACGTCGGCGCGAAACGCCGACACCGCGGGGGGCGGCTCGGTGCAGATCTTGAGGACGAGCATCGGGTACGAGGCGTCCTCGAAGGGGCGCTCGCCGGTGAGAAGCTCGAAGAGCACCACGCCGAGCGCGTAGAGGTCCGCGCGGTGGTCGACGCCGCGCTTCCCCTGCGCCTGCTCGGGCGCCATGTAGTAGGGCGTGCCGAGCGCGGCGCCCGTGCGGGTCGCGAGCGAGCCGAGGTCTTCGCCCTCGAAGATCTTGGAGACGCCGAAGTCGAGGAGCTTCGGCCCCTCGGGCGTGAGGAAGATGTTGTCGGGCTTCAGGTCGCGGTGGACGATGCCCGCCGCGTGCGCGGCGCCGAGCGCCCCGCACACGTCGCGCACGATGCGCGCCGCCTCGCCGAGCGGGCGCGGCCCCTCGGCGGCGAGCACCTCCGCGAGGCTCCGCCCCTCGAGCAGCTCGAGCGCGATCCAGGCGTCGCCGCTCGGCTCCTCGCCGCTGCCCAAGACCCGAACGATCCCAGGGTGCCCGATCTTGGCGGCGGACTCGGCCTCGCGGCGGAAGCGATGGCGCACCTCGCGGCTCGCGCCGAGGCGCGCGTGCAGGAGCTTGATCGCGAGCGGCGGGCCCCCTTGGAGATCCGTCCCACGGTAGACCGCGCCGAATCCGCCCTCGCCGAGCAGCGCGTCGAGCCGCCACCGACCGCCCACGACCGCGCCGAGTCGCGCTCTCGAGTCCTCGCTCGGCTCGCCCATGCGGCGAACGCTACGGGAGCGGACGACGACCGGTCAACGCGCGTCTCCGCCGGCCCCTGAGAGCGCAGCCTCGACTCTCAGAACGTGGTGCCAACCTGAACGCCCAGCCACGCTCGCCGACGAGGTCGCTCGTAGAGGTGAGGCCGGCTGATGTGGACGACGAAAGCCGCTCCAGTTGCGCCGACGCGCTCGTGCTCGGCGCGACGCTCATCGACACCGCGAGGGCGGTCCTCACCAGCCGGAGCCCACGGTGAGCCCGACGTGCGCGCGCGCCCGTAGGTCGCGGAGGCCCCAGCTGTTGTACACGGACTCGCGCGTGCGGCCGACGACGAGCGCGACGTGCGCCCAGCCGACGGTCCAACCGATCGAGAGCCGGACGCGGTCGAGGCGCGTTCCGAACACCGGGCCCCACTCCCTCGCGGGGACCCAATGCGCGGAGAAGAGCGCCCCCTGCGAGCCACGTCGAAAACGCAGCGTCGCGCCGATCGCGGCGTAGAGCAGGTACTGGCTCCGGCGGGACGACGGCCGCTCGATCTCGAACCGTCCCCCGTCCTCCGTGGTGACGTCGTCCTCGGAGAAAGTCGTTCCGGGCTGCGCCGGGAGCCTCACGTAGTCGAAGCCGCCGCCCACCGTCAGGGCCAGCCGCCACGCCGAGTCGCGGTCGCCCGTGGCGAGGAGCGGGAAGAGCGCGCTCGTCGTGAGCGCGTGCGACACTCCCTGCTCGTACTCTTCTCTTGTGAAGGGTCTTGGCCCATCGCTCGGCACCGCCGAGACCAGCAGGTAGCCAATCGACACGATCGGCGACCAACCCGGCCCGACGGGGAACCAGGGTGTGTCGTCCGGGTCGCGCGTTCGCGACGCCCCCGCGAGCTCGTCGTCCGTCGCCTGTGGAGGGCGACGTGGGCGACCGAGCCGAGCCGTGTCCGAGCGCGGGGCGGGCTCGGTCTCCGGCTGGAGGTCCGCGGACGGGGCCTCGGTCGGCTCCGTGGAGTGGGCCTCCGTGGAGTGGGCCTCCGTGGAGTGGGCCTCCGTGGGCTGAAGCTCTGTGGGCTGGGCCTCCGTGGGCTGAAGCTCTGTGGGCTGCTCCGCGGGCGCGGCCGCGTCTGCGTCGGCGACGTGCTGATCTGTCGCGACCTCAGCCGACTCGGGGGCCTGCGCCTGGGACGAGAGCGGCGTCGCCACGCAGACCGCGAGCAACGCCGTCCACCGCCACGACCGCCGCTTCACGGGGTCAGGACATTCGTTCGGGCGGCCGTCTTCACGGCCGTCGCCGCGCTCGCATGGGAGGAAGCTCGTTCGCACAGGACGAGGCATGCACCAGAGATGCGGCGCTGTCGATCGCGGCCGTTGGGCTCGATTCGCCCATCGACCGCGCCACGAGCCTGTCGGTGGCGGGCCATCGGGCTCGATTCGCCCATCGGCCACAGCATGAGCCTGTGCGCCGCGGCACGAGCGTCGGGCTCGATTCGCCCATCGGCCGCAGCACGAGCCTATGGTGGCCGGCCCGATTCGCCCATCGGCCGCGGCACGAGCCCGTCGATTCCGCCCCATCTCGGCCGCCATCCCTCTCCGCGGGTGTGCGTCCATGTACGACGTGGCGTGAACTTTCTTTCACCTCGGACCGCTCCGAGATCTCGAGATCCCGCGAAAAACTCGCGTGGCACGGCTCATGCTTTTCACCCTCTCACCATGTCGGCCGTACGCACCCACCTCCTCCGCCTCACCGTCGCCCTCGCGGCGCTCGCGCTCCCCGCGACCGTCCTCGCCGACACCGGCGAGCTCGCGGTGGACCTCGGCGCGACCCGTGTCCTCCGAGCCGGCGACGTGAGCTGGCAGCCGACCCTCCGGACGGACTTCGCGTTCGACATCGTCGGCCCCCTGCAAGCTGGCATGTACGGCCAGCTCGTCGGCGCCGAGCTGCCGATGCAGAGCCCGGGAATCGGCGGCGGCCTCACCCTGGCCGTCCGCCCCGAGCTCCCCATCATCCGGCTCCGGCCGGTCATCGAGCTGTCGGGTGGGCGTCAGCGCCTCCGCCTCCCTCAAGCGGACGAGGAGCGCGTCTGGGTCACGACCGCCGCGGTCGGGCTCGGGGTCGTCGCGAGCGATCTCGTCACCCTCGAGGGCCGGGTCTCGCACACGTGGCTCCACGGCCTCGAGTCCACGGACCTCGACGACCGCGCGTGGCAGGTGATGGTCGGCCTCCGCTTCCGCATCCCGTAGCCACGCCCCCCTCTCGACCTTCGCCCGCTCCTCCAAATGCAAACGCGACGTCGCTCGAGACCGCGGCGGCCCGAGCGACAGCGGAGGACTCACCGAGCGGAGCGCCGGCCGCCGCCGGGGGACTCACCGAGTGGAGCGAGCGCCGGACACGCGCTCGAGGTTCTCGATCGCGCGCTCGTTGTTGCGCCGATGCTCCGCCACCTGAGCGTTCACGCGCTCCAGCGTGTCGAGCGCCCGCTGCCAGACCTGATCGAGCTGCGCCGACTCTATCCCGATCTGCTCGCAGACCTGCAGCGCGCTGCGGCCGATCGTGGGCACCTGCGCCGCCGCCGTGCGGAGCGTCCACGTCGAGCCGAGGAGCCGCCCCCACAGCGGGTCGGTGCATGGAAAGCGGCGCCCGCCTGGCGCGCGGGCGAGCGCGCGGCGCGCTGCGGCGACCTCCCGCAGCGCGAGCCGGGCCTGCGCCACCGCGTCGGGCTGAGGCTCGCCGAAGGTGTTCGCGCAGCGGCGGTCGTAGGGCCCGGGTTCGTGGCAGCGCAGGATGTCGTTCATCCACCCTTCGACGCGATCGAGGTGCGTGACGAGGCGCGTCAGCGAGCCCTCGACCCGATCGTCCGGCTGCTCCCAACGCTCCCACCGCTCGCAGACATCGTCGAGCTGCCGGCGCACGTCCCCGATGGAGGCGCTCATCGAGAGGCCCTCTCGCACCACGGCTTGAAGCTGCGCGCGGAGCTCCCCACGACAGACGGGGGGCGCGCTCCCGTCTCGCGGCCGCGTCAGCCCACGCTGCGTGGCCGCGATCATCGGGCTCACGCGATCGAGCTGCGCGAGCGTCTCCCGCATGCGCTCGAGCTGCTCGAGCACGAGGGCGTCCGCGGCGGGTGAGCGCGAGGGGACGACCGGCGCCGCCGCGACCGGCGCCGCCGTCCAGAGCGCGGGCACGCGCGCCGCCAGCCCACGGCGCCAGACCTCGCGCGCCGCCTCGTCGGTCAGCGCCTCGAACGCTCGGAGCTCGGCGTCCGCCCAGCGCTCGACCGAGGAGAGCGCGCCGTCATCCACGAGGCACGCGCGGCGCGCGCGGCAAGCCGCGAAGCGGTGGCTCGCGACGAAGCGGAGCGCGTCCGTGCTCGGCGTCGCCCGAGCGCCGACGAGCGCCCGCGCCCGCTGCGCATACGCCTCCGCAGGCGCGACACAATCCGTCGGCGGCGGCGCGCACTCCTGCGCCTCGCCTGGCGTGCCCCACGCCAGGACGACGAGCGCCGCCACCCACCACCCCTGAAGCGAGCGGCGCGCGTGGCGCGTTCGGTCGAACGGCCGGTCGCGCGCTCGGTCCGGCTCGCCACATCCCATGCGCTCCCGCTCGAACGTCCCGTCGCCCCGTGCTCGCTCCGGCTCGTGGCGTCGCGCCGGCTCTCGCTCGAACGGCCGGTCGCGCGCCCCTCCCCGCTCACGACGTCGACCGAGGTCGTCCGTCGCCGCGTCTCCGCGCCCTCGGGCACGCGCCACATCGGTCGAGGTCCTCACTCCCGCTCCTCCGCTCGCTCCTGGTTCACCGTCCGTCGTCGTACACGGCTCGTCCGCGCGCTCGGCCTCATCGCGCCTCACGGGAGCGAGGCCGCGCCCGCGCGCAGCTGCGTCGCGGCGCTCCGGTAGTTGCGCAGCACCTGGCGCGCGTTGCCCTCGGCGCTGTCGAGCTGCTCTTCGAGCTGACGGCGCACCCGCGTGAGATCTTCACGCGCGGTCCCGAGCTGCCGACAGATGGCGCTCCGCTCACGCGTGACGCGCGACGCGGCGGACGCAGACCACGAGTTGGCCCCGTTGGACACCGCGCGGAAGCGCGCCCACACGGGCGCATCGCAGGGGAAGGGCGCCCGGCCCTCGGCGACGCCAGCGAGGATGCGCCGCGCCTCCTCGACCGCGGCCTGGAGCTCTCGCGCGATCTCCTCCGGCTGGTTGCTGCTCACGGTCTCCCCCGCGCGGCGGGCCGCGTCGTCGAGCGTGGGTCCCGCGAGCGTGCGGATCGACGTGACGACGGCCGCGGGCGGGTTCCTCAGCTTCTCGAAGGGGTCGCACGCCGTCTGCACCATCCGACGCAGGCTCTGCGCGGTGCCCACCGTGAAGGTGTCTTGCGCTCCCTGCGGGATGCCGACGTCACGCCCGCAGAACGTGGGCTCACCGCCGCTGGCCAAGGGGGAGAGCCCCTGACGGATCCGGTCGATGGGGATGAAGATGCGCTCGACGGTCTCGGCGCGATGCTCCATGTCGGCCGCCTGCGAGAGCATGGTCGCGCGGTGGGCGTCGTTGGACGGCGTGGCCGCGGCCGGCGGCGCCGCGGCGACCGGCCCCGGAGCGGGTGCGGGCACGCGCGCTTCGGCCAAGGTCTCCGCGACCGGTACGAGGCGCCGACGGATCGGCGCGCGTTCGGACGTCATGCCGACGTTCGTGTCGAGCGCCGTGTCGAGCGAGGGCATGGGCTCGACCGGCGGCGTCCCCACCCGCGCGAGCTCCTCACCCCGCGTAGGCTCGACGTGGTCGTCCGCGACGTCCGCGACGTCCGCCACATCGTCCCCGACGTCCGCGACATCCGCCGCATCATCCGCGACGTCCGCGACGTCCGCGACCTCCGCGACATCCGCGACATCCGCCGCGACGTCCGCCACGTCCGCGGGCATCCGTCCGAGCGCGACCACGGCATCGGGCGCGTCGTCGCGCAGCACACCCCAGCCGACCCCGACCCCGATCACCAACATCGCGCCGAGGGCGATTGGCCACCACGCGCGGCGCGGCTGAGCCATCGAGATCCGGGTCGGCGGCGGCCGCTCGGTGCTCCGGGGCGTGACGGCCGCGAGGGCCCTCGTCTCCGGCACCGCGCTCGCGCGCCGCTCGCCGCGCAACATCGCGAGCAGCTCGGCGACGTCCACGGGGCGATCGTCCGGGTCCTTCGAGAGCGCCCGGTGTACGGTGTCCGCGACGGCGCGCGGCACGGCGGCCGAGTCGAGGCGCGGCGCCGGCATCGTCAGGGCCTTCACGAGCACGGCCGCCGGGCTCGGCCCGTCGAAGGGCGGCGCGCCCGTCAGCATCTCGTAGAGGATCGCGCCGAGGGCGTAGACGTCGGTGCGCGGATCGACCGCCTCTCCGGTCGCTTGCTCGGGCGCCATGTACTGCGGCGTGCCGAGCGCCTCCCCCGAGGCGGTCAGGCTGGGCGCGCCCGAGACGCTCTTCGCGAGCCCGAAGTCGAGCAGGACGGCCCGCTCGTCCACCTGCGTCGTGCGAGGCGGCCCCGAGTCGCTCGCGGGACCACCGCGCAGCCGCGCGAGGAAGATGTTCGCCGGCTTGAGGTCGCGGTGCACGAGCCCGCGCCGGTGCGCGGCGCTCAGCGCGTCGCCGACCTCGTCGAGGATCCGCAGCGCCTCCTCGAGCGCGAAGGGCCCTCTGCTCGCCAGGCGGGACGCCAGATCCTCCCCCTCGAGCAGGTCCATCACGAGGTAGTCGATGCCGTCGGACGAGGCGTAGTCGTGGACCGCGACGATGCCCGCGTGACCCAAGCTCGCGAGCGCCTCCGCCTCGCGTCGGAAGCGCTCGCGCGCCTCGGGCGAGAGCAGCGCGCGATCGGCGCGGAGCACCTTCAGCGCGTATCGACGCCCCGTGCGCACGTGCCGCCCGGCGTAGACGGCGCCGAAGCCCCCCATACCGAGGCGCTGCTCGAGCGCATACACGCCCCCGAGCACCCGCCCGACCAAAGGGTCCTCACGTTCGTCCCAGGCGTTCACGCGCACGGAAGTCTACCGCCTTTCGCGGGGTACGCCTTCGTGGTCGGGGTTCTTCCCCGTAAACACGGCATCGCCGTCCCCTGCCCCTGCCCGCGCCCCTGCCCTTGCCCGGTGCTCCGAGTGTGCCGTCGCTCCACGTGTGATCCAGCACCTGCGCGTCAGCGCCCGTCCACGTCCACGTCCCCGTCTACGTCCACGACGTCCGCGTCCACGTACGTCCGCGTCCACGTCCACGTCCACGTACGTCCACGTCCACGTGCGCGTGCGCGATCGAACGGCCCGAGTCCGTGTCCGTCTCCGAATCCGTCTCCGAGTCCGAATCCGAATCCGAGTCCGAATCCGAGTCCGAGTCCGAGTCCGAATCCGAACCCGAATCCGAATCCGAATCCGAATCCGAGTCCGAATCCGAGTCCGAGTCCGAATCCGAGTCCGAGTCCGAATCCGAGTCCGAGTCCCTAGCTAGTGCAGGGGTCCGCGCACGAAAGGTTCATCGCGAGCAACGGAGCAGGGTCGGGCAGGGCAGCAGGGGCAGCAGGGGCAGGGGCAGCAGGGGCAGCAGGGGCAGCAGGGGCAGCAGGGGCAGCAGGGTCAGCAGGGGCAGCAGGGGCAGCAGGGGCAGCAGGGGCAGCAGGGGCAGCAGGGGCAGCAGGGGCAGCAGGGGCAGCAGGGGCAGGGCAAGGGCAAGGGCAGGGGCAGGGGCAGGGGACGGATTTCTCTACTCGTACCCAAACGCCGCATAAACCTCTGGGATCTGCGACTTCACCCACTCCTTCGTCAGCCCGAACTGCTCGAGCGAGTACTCGTGCTTGCTCTCGTACGACTGCTGCTTCGCCGCGAACGCCTCGAGCTTCGCCGCGTGCGCCTCGGACATCGGCAGCCCGAGCCACTCGTAGATCGCCCGCACGATCGGGCGCACGTCCTGCACGAGCTCCTCGTAACGCACCACGAAGAAGCTCTCCGGCGGCAGCGAGTCCCGCGCCTCGAGCACGTACCGGTAGTAGGCGAAGCTCATCTCCGCGAGCTCGCGCGCCTGCGGCGACGCATGCGGCAGCTCGGGAGAGTGTGTGACCCACTTCTCGTAGAACATGTTGAGCCAGCTCGGCAGCGCCTCGGCGGGGTGCCGCACCAGGTAGATGAGCCGCGCGTCCGGGAAGCGCTCCAGCATCGTGCGCAGCCGCGGCGCGAGGAACACGTTCTTGTTCAAGAAGCGGCGGTTGCCGCCGACCGAGAAGAGGTGCTTCTTCAGCGCCGCCTCGTAGTCGTCCATGAACGCCCGACGCTTCTCGGGGCTCTCGGCGTCGAGCCACCCCATCTTCGCGTAGTCGCGCTGAAACGGGTTCAGGAGCGAGACGGTCGGGGACTCGAGCGCCAGCACGAAGAGCGCCTCGTCCTCCTCCTCCTTGTCGATGCCGAGCTCGTGGATCCCCTCCCAGCCGGAGAAGAACGTCTCGTTGATCGCGTCGACCGCCTTGCGCCCGAGGTCGCCGACGATCGGCGCCTCTCCGACCCGGGAGAAGAGCCGTTGCCACGCGACCGCGCTGAAGACCGACTGGTAGAGCTTGTAGCTCGCGAAGCTCTCCTCGTCCCACGACAGGACGCGGTGGAGCATCGTCGTGCCGCTGCGACCGTTCGCGAAGATGAAGACCGGCTCCTTCACCTCCTGCTCGCGCCACGACGGGTAGAGCCGGTCGTCGAGCTTGCGCCCTGCGTCGACCACGGCCCTCACGCCCATCCAAGCCGCCGCAAAACCCGACCAAGTCCGGAGACGACGAGGGCTCCGATGTCCCTTCGTCCCCTCGACGAGGGCCTTCATGGCCTCTCGGTTCGCATACATCGCGGCGAGCATGGCCTCTGCCGCGGGGGGCGCAAGTCCCTCGTCCTCGCGGGTGGACGCCCCTCAAATGTGTCATGATGGCAACACACGAGTGACAGGATCTCGACGAGATTGGCCAAACCCCAACGAAAACCCGAAGAGCGCCCCTCCGTCCCGCCGAAGAAGCGGCTCGCCAAGCCCCGGCTCCGAGCGGCGCCCTTCGACCCCGAGGTCGCGCCGCCCGCGGAGTGGGCCACCCTCCTCGGTGACCTGAGCCCCGGCAACCGCGACCCCGAGTGGCGCGTGCACGACCGCACGCACATCGAGCTGGCCGTCGACTACCCCGCCCCCGCCGAGGGGAAGGAGGGCGACGAGCACGTCTGGGAGGCCTACTTCTTCGTGCCCAAGAGCCTCCGGCTCGACCCCCAGACCTACCCGAAGGACGAGATCTACCGCGACTTCCAGAGCTACGTCCGCTTCGCCGTCGCGCAGCGCCCCTTCCTCGAGCTCACGCGCGCGGGCGTCCCCAAGCTCCGCGCCGCGCTCGCCATGGGCGAGCAGGTCGCCGTCCGAGAGCTACGCCTCTTCGCCTCGGAGGTCCGCACCTCCCTGCTCGCGGCGCGCCGCCACCTCGACGAGATCCGTCGCGCCGACGACGACGAGACCCTCGAGAGCGCCTCGCGCACCCTCCTCGTGCGCCTCCGCGAGCTCCTCGACGCGGCGCGCGAGGCCCTCCCCGAGGCGCAGACCCCTGGCGCGCGCATCGCGGCCCGCTGGATCGACGAGGACCTCTCGCTGATGACCGAGACGATCCTCTCGAGCCTCTCGCTCGACCTCCGCCGCGAGGGCAACCAAGAGCTCGCGGCCCTCATCGCCGCGGGCGCCGTCCACGAGGCGCGTTACCGGCGCTCGGCGGGGCTCGACGGAGTCGGCCACGCCAAGGTCAGCAAGCGGGAGGTCGAGCACCTCGAGTTCCGCCGCCACGTCCTCAAGCGCTTCAGCGGCTCGGTGCTCCAGGCCACCCGCGAGTTCTCGGAGGCTGGCCGCTTCACGCTCCAGGTCCTCTACGCCGTCGCCGCGTCGCTGGCGATGACCTTCGCGGTCGCCGCGGCCGCCTACCACGGCACCCAGCACGACGTCTCCGCGTTCCACAGCCCGTGGGTCTGGGCGCTCGTCGTCGTCCTCGCCTACGCGGGCAAGGACCGCATCAAGGCCACCCTCCAGAACGTCTTCACGCGCTGGGTCGAGAAGCGCTTCCCCGACCGGCGCTGGCGCCTGAGAGACGCGGACCACCCGCGCTCGGTCGCCGCCACGCTCACGGAGCGCTCCGCCTTCGTCGGGCGCGACGCGGTGCCGCCCGAGGTCATCGCCACCCGGAACAGCACGCGCGAGCACTCGCTCGAAGAGCATGCGCGCCCCGAGGAGGTCCTCTGGCACCAGAAGACCTGCCGAGTCGACGGCGCCGCGGTCCGCGAGGCGGACCCACGCTACGCCGCGCTGACGGAGGTCTTCCGCCTCGACCTCCGCCGCTGGCTCGTCCACACGGATGACCCCAAGCAGCGCATCGTCTTCGCGGACCCGAACGACGCGCACGTCTACGCGGCGATCGCCCCCCGCGTCTACAACATCGCCATCGTCTACCGGCTCCGGCGCGCGGGCGAGGCGAACGCCCCCTGGCGCCGCATCCGCCTCATCGTCAGCCGCAAGGGCATCCGCCGCATCGAGCAAGTCACCTGAGGAGAGCCCCGGTCGGTCCCTCACGCGGCGCCTCGGGACGACGCGAGGTGCGACGCAGAAGCCGTCGACGTCTTCGCCACGAGCCATCGCGTGGACACTCCGTGGCTGCGAGCTCGGTGAGGAGGACGCCCGGCAGCGAGCGACGACGTCAGTCGACGATCGCGATCACCAGCTCGCTCGCGAGCTTCGGCAGCGAGCGACGTCGACGATCGCGATCACCAGCTCGCTCGCGAGCTGCGTGAGGAGGAGGACGCTCGGCAGCGAGCGACAACGTCAGTCGACGATCGCGAAGCGCAGCGAGCGCTCCTCTCCGTCTCGGCGGTACTCGACGACCAGCTCGCTCGCGACGCGCAGCCCGTTCCAGACCGCAAGCGCCTGCTCGGGCCGCTCGATCGGCGACGCGTTCACGCGGACGATCGTGTCTCCCGGCCCGAGGTCGAGGCCGGCGAAGCGCGCGTCCTCCGGGTAGAGCCGCCGAAGCCGGAAGCCCACGAACGCGCCGCCGTCGAGGTGCGGCTCGGTCTCCACGCCCTGGAGGAACCGACCGAGGCCCGCCTCGAGGATCGGCAGGAGCTCCTCGCGCGCGATCGTCCCCTCGGTCACGGGCGACGCGTAGGTCGGCGGGGGGGGCTCGACCTCGGGCGCGCTCGCGCTCCGCGGCTCGGGCGCCCCGGCCCCACGAGAGCACGCGACCAGGACGAAGACCAAGAGGCTGAACCGACGCATCCCCGCCAGCGAGCCACGACGCCTCAATCGCGTCAAGAAACCCAGCTGGCCATCCTCCGATCGAGAGCACCGTCGAGCGCCTCGAGAGGCCCCGCTGGCAATCGACTGGTTGAGAGCACCCCGCCGAGCGCGTCGAGAAGCTCAGCTGGCCACCCGCCGATCGAGAGCACCCGTCGAGCACCTCGAGAAACCCCGCGGCTGTCCGCCAAGCGAGAGCACCCGTCGAGCGCCTCGAGAAACCCCGCGGCCATCCGCCGATCGAGAGCACCCGTCGAGCGCCTCGAGAAACCCCGCGGCTATCCGCCAATCGAGCGCACCCGTCGAGCGCCTGGAGAAACCCCGCGTCTATCCGCCGATCGAGAGCACCCGCACGCCGACCTCTCCCTCGACGTCGACCAGCTCCCCCTCACCGACCACCGCGTCCCCGACGCGGAGGGACACGCGCTCGCCGATCGGGCGCCCGCTCAAGAGCACCTCCCCCGGTCGAGTCCGCGACAGCTCGTCGAGCGAGATCCGAAAGCGAACGAGCTCGATCGAGATCTCGACCGGCGCGTCACCGACGGCGGCGATCGTGTGGGTGGACTCTTCCTTCGTCGTCATTCGTCTGCCCTCTGCTCCCGCGGCGTCGCCGTGGGCCCGACGCTCGCCCTGCACGATGCCCTCGGGCCCCGCCGTGCACCACCACTCGGACCGCCGCCCGCCGAGCGCACGCACCCGCAGCTTCGGCGCGCGGCCCCACCAGGCCTCGTCCAGGATCACCACGTCCCCCGGCGCGAGCGACGAGAGCGCCTCGGCGGTCAGCGTCACCTCCCCCGCGTCGGCCACCATCGTGAGCGGCAGCTGGGGCAGCTCGTGCGTGCGCTCGCTCGCCTCCCACCGCGCCCCCTCGGGGAGCCACACCCGCGCCGCGCCGCGCAGCTCGAAGCCGTCCCGGGTGCCGTCATGGCGAATCATCGCCTCGCCCGTCCACACCAGGGAGCCGGTGTCCCCGACGGCCAGCATCAGCGCCTCCCGAGAGCGAAGGACCCCTCCGAGCGTCCATGGGCCCTCGGCGAGGGCGAGCATCTTCGCGGCGACGTACCCGAGCACCCCGGCCTCGAGCTCCGAGAGCGACGTGAGCGGCGCGCCCACCTGGCGACCGTCTCCGCCGAGCACCCGATCGACGACCACCAGCGCGAGGTCGGGGGTGAGCTCGAGCACGACGTGCGATCCGGGCGCGGGCGCGCAGAGCACGATCCCGACGAGCGGGTCCGCGACGGCGCCGCCGAGCTGGCCTGGAGCGCAGACGTAGAGCGCCCCGGCGCGCAGCTCGATGGGCGCGCCCACGAGCTCGCCGAGCCCGCGCTCGAGCGCGTCGAAGCGCCCCGTCGGTAGGCTGCGCGCGACCCGACGCCGCGCGGCCACCTCGGCTCGATCGAGCCGCGCCCAACGCGCGAAGGGGTACGGAGCGGTCACCGCCACCCGCGGAGTATACGCACGCGCGGCCCATGAGCCGTTAGAAAGCCCCGAGTGTCCCCCGCGCGCGGCCTACCGACGAGCCCTCGGAAGGCCCCGAGCGTCCCGCCGCGCTTCGGACGAGCCATGAGAAGGCCCCGACGTCTGGGCGCGCGCCGACGCGCCGCGTTGACCGCGTCGGTGCCGCGCGCTGAGCAGCATCACGGGTGAGGAAGCCGCCAACGTTCGAGGCCGACCCGACCCGGCTTCGGTGTCCCAAATCCCTTTCGCACGTCGTGCTCGTGGGAGTCGCTTCGCCGAAGCCACTCCGCAGGTCGGGCTCGTGGGCGTCAGTCGACCTTCTCGCCGCGGAGACGCCGGACCTCGCGCATCACGTCCGCCGCCACCTCGTCGATCGACCGGTTCGCGTCGATGTGAACGATGTTGTCGCCCGGGAAATGCTTCTCGATGCCGAGGTAGAACTCCGCGAGCTGCTCTTGCAGCTCCTCGTCGTCGTAGATCTCGCGACCCCGACCACGCTCGAGTCGCCGCTGCGCCGCGACCCGCGGGGGGATGTCGAGCACGAGCGTGAGGTCCGGGCGTCGCGCGTGGGCGTTGATCTCCTTCACCCAGTGCTCGGCGTCCTCACCGCCGCCCCCGGTCGTCGATTGATAGGCGACCGACGAGTAGTCGTAGCGGTCGGAGACGACCGTCACGCCGTCGAGGAGGTTCGGGACGATCTCGGCCTCGACGTGGTCGACCCGATCGGCCGCGAAGAGCAGCGCCATCGTCGTCCAGCTCGGCGGCCGAGGCCCGCGGATCCCGGGCACGACGAGGCGCCCCGTGAGCACCTGACGCAACATCGTCCCGATGGGCCCGTCGCTGGGCTCTCGCGTCCCATGCGCCGGCAACCCTCGCGCCCGCAGCGAGTCGATGAGGATCTTCGTGTGGGTCGTCGTCCCCGCCCCATCGACGCCCTCGACCACGATGAACAACCCTTCGATCATGGATCACCTGCTTCACTGGCGCGTCACGCCCTCGGTCGCGGACGCTACCACAGCTCTCCGGCGAATGACGAAGCGGTGAGCGCCATTCTCCGCCGAACGCCGTGACGGGAGCGAGGTCCGCCCCTCCGCGCTTCTTCGTCTCGTCGAGCCGCGCGGAGCTCACGGCGCTGCGCGAGCGGAGCTACGCGGTGCTGCGCGACGGGGCGTGCGCGACCGACACCAACGCAGAAGCGGACGCGCGCCAAGCGGTGGCGGTGTTCGCGGTGGCCGAGGAGCGAGCGTTCCCGCGTAGCGCCCGCGCCGCTGACAGCGCTCGATGGGACCACCCCTCGACGACCGATAACGTGGTCGACACGCCCGCCCGCGACGAGCCCACTCCGCGACGAGCCCTCGACCACTCCACCTCGACGAGCCCTCAGCACAGTGAACCAGGAGTTCGTGACCAGGTGCAAAGAGGCGCGCGTCCAGCAAGGCGCGACGAAGGAGCGGGCTGTTGGCCCGTGACTGAGGAGCAACGCAGCTGGACGGGATGGATCTGCCGCACCTGGTCACGAACTCCTGGGGAACTGTACTCAGGGCGAGCACTCCGCGACGACGCCGAGGCGCCGACAGAGCGTCCTACGCGCCCGCCCAGCCAGCGGCCCGTTGGGCGCCGCCTCGAGGTACTCGACGAAGGCCGCGCGCGCGAGGCCTTCCTCCCCCAGCGCGAGGCGCATCTGCCCGAGCGCGAAGAGGGCGTCCGCCCCCGCCGACGTCCCCTGCCCCGTCGTCGCGGCCCGCCGATAGGCCTCGGCGGCGAGCCGCGTGTCGCCCTCGCGGAAGTGGGTGACCGCGACGTCGGTCCAGGCCCGCGCCTTCGTCGCGCGAGAGCGCGTCGTACGGATGATCGCGTGCAGCTCGTGGCGAGCGGCCGCGTAGCGCTGCTCGTCCATGTGGCGGAGCGCGAGCTCGAAGCGCGGCTCAGCGTCCAGCGGTCGGCCCGACGGCGCGGCCTCGACGGCCGGGCGCGCCGCCGTCGCCTCCTCGCGCGGGGCCACCTCGGCGACCTGCTGCGCCGACTCCGCGCCCTCCGGGAGCCCACCCTCGGCATCCGCCTCTCCGCTCTCCGCGACCGCGCGGTCGCGCCCGACGCTCGGCGCCGATCCGAGGGCACCGCCGGCGCTCGCGAGGTCCGCGACCATCTGCTCGAGCACGCTCGTCGTGTCGGGGTCGCGCGGGTCGAGGACGTCCGGCGAGCCTGGAGGCGCGGAAGCGCGCGCCTCTAGCTCCGGCTCCAGCTCGGGCACGCCGACGACCGTCGACTCACCGCCACGCACGAAGCGCTCGTCGCCCTCGCGAGGCACGACACGCACGAGCCCCTCCTCGACCGTGACCTCGGTCGCTCCCGCGACCACGCGGACGGTGAAGCTCGTCCCGATCACCTCGACGCGAGCGAAGGGCGTCTCCACGGCGAGCGTCCGGCTCCCGCGGCGCTGCGGGTGAAAAACCACTCGTATCTCGCCGCGATCCACCGCCACCGCCAGCGCCTCGCCGCCGACCTGCTCGAAGCGCACCCGCGAGCGAGGCCGCACCTCGACCTCGACCTCGCCCTCGGCGAAGCCGGCCACGAGCCGCTGCCCCGCCTCGGTCGAGATCGTCTCGCCCTGCGCGAAGGCCCCTGCGCGCACGGGGCGGTCCTGAGAGAACGCCTCGAAGCGCACGACTGGCGCCGGCCGGGTCTCCTCGACGGGGCTCCGCATCCAGAGCGCGACCGCCGCCGCGACGGCGAGCCCCAAGGAGAGACCCGCCGCGAACGTCCTCGGACGCCAGCGCTTCGGCTGCGCCAGCGCCGGCTCGGGCGTCAGCGCGCGCTCCTCCGGGCGTCCCGCCAGGAGCGCCTTCTCCATGCGCGCGCGGGACAGATCATCCAGCGAAGGCGGATCGTCGCGCAGCCGCTCCGCGAGCTCTCGTGCGTCACGCATGGCAAGCCCCCTCGATCGCCGCGTCGAGGCGCTTACGAGCCGCCTGCAGGCGGGCGTGGAGGGTGGAGATGCCGACGCCGGTCATGTCCGCGATCTCTTGGAGCGTATGACCCTCGACCTCCTTGAGCACGAAGACCGTTCGCTGCTCGGGCGTGAGCACCTGCAAGAGCGCCTCGGCCTCGCTCCTCTGCGTCGAGCTCGCGTCGGGGGCGCTGGGCGCGCGGCCCACCCCGACGAGGTGCCCGAGCCGCTCGCCGAGCCGCGACCACCGGTCGCGTCGCCACCGGCTCCGCGCCTCGTCGAGGGCGCGCCGGGTGGCGATCCCCATCAGCCACGAGCTGACCTTGGCGCGCTCGCCGAACCCTTCGGCCCCGTCGAAAGCGGCCAAGAAGACCTTCTGCACCACATCCTCGACGTCGGGGTCGTGGCGACCGAGCACGCGCGCGACGTGCCGATGCACGCGGTCGATGTGCCCCCGATAGAACGCGCGCACGCAGGCTTCGTCTCCGGCGGCGGCGCCACGCAGCGTCGCGGGGTCCTCGGGATCCGGCGTGGGGGGTCGCACCCGATGGATTCGTGCGCTCATCACGTCATCGAGTCGGATCTCGCCGGAGGAATTTCCAACCCCGCTCGTCATCGTCCGCGTTCCTGCGGCGAGGGCGGAAGACGCGCCGAGAGCGCGTCCCACGACGTCCAGCGGTCCTCGAGCGCCACGTCTCGTGGGCCCGTGACGGAGCTGATCGGTCCGCCGCTCGTCATCGCCCGCGTTCCTGCGGGGAAGGCGGCCGAAGACGCGCCGAGAGCACGGCCCACGGCGTCCAGCGATCCTCGAGCACCACGTCGCGTGGGCCCGTGACGGAGCTCATCGGCCCCACCATCGCGTCAACGCCCCCCTCGACCACCACCTCGAAAGGGCCGGCGACGCGCCACGCGAGCTCCACGCTCGAGCGCACGCCGAACGCGCTGATCGACTGCCGCTCCGCCGCGAGGCTCGCGATCCCGATCCGGGTGAGCAGCCCGAGCCCGAGCGCCCCCGTGACGCGGGCGCCGAGCATCACGCGCGCTTGCCCGCGCACCGTCGCGGTGAGGGCGCGGTAGCGAAGGAGCGCCCCATCCGATTGCGGCCGCTCGTCGGCCAGGAGCGGGAGCTCGGCCTCCAGCACCACGCAGTGCAGGCCCACGCAGAGCCCGAAGCCCGCCCCAGGCCCGATGAGGAGCTGCTCACGGGTGGGCGACCAGCCGAGCAGCACCCGCAGATAGACGGTCGGGAGCGCCGACTCGCGGGGGGGCCGCTCGTGCTCGTACTCCACGAAGATCGTCTGCGCGGAGCGCGCGGGCCGCGCCGCCAGCGGAGGCTCGAACGACTCGTCGAGCAGGCTCTCGATCGCGAGGGCCACGGTCCTCGCGGTCTCCGGGCGCGCGTCCACCGCGATCTCGATCGCCGCGACGTGCGTGGCCCCGCCCGCGGCGCCCACCCCGAGGAAGAGCGCGCCGTCACGCTCGGTGAGCGCCACGTGGCCCGAAGGGACGGCCTCCTCGAGCCCGGGCGGCGGCGCCTCGCCGAGCTCCGCCCGAAGCCCCGCCCGACGCCAGAGCTCTCCACGCACGGCGACCGCCAGCGGGCGGAGCCCCTCGGCAGGGCGCAAGACCAGGTCCGCCGTCTGCGCCGCGCCCACGCGCGGCTCGGCCAGCGCCGCCAGCGCCAGCCCCACTCCGATGAGCAACCTCGTCATCCCTCGGCTCACGCGGCGATCCCAACCTCCACCCGGACTGTCGCCCGAAGCCGCGCGGCTTTCCAACGCCTGAGGCCGATTGTCACCACTTTCCGCCACAGAAGGAAAATTCAAGCACACACCGTGCCCGCTTCCCATCATCCCAATCGGACTTGGGACTTGGGACTCGGAACCGGACTCGGACTCGGGACCGGACTCGGGACTCGGACCGGACTCGGACTCGGGACCGGACTCGGACTCGGGACCGGACTCGGACTCGGGACCGGACTCGGACTCGGGACCGAACTCGGACTCGGGACCGGACTCGGACTCGGGACCGGACTCGGACTCGTGCGGTGGCGCCCTATCGACTCACTCGTCGTAGGTCGGCTCGGGGCCGTACTCCGGCCCGTACTCAGGTCCGTACACGGGCGCGCCCGGCCCCACCTCGACCGGCTCCTCGCGCTCGACGTAGCCGAACTTGTACGTGAACCCGAGCCGCGCGTAGATCTCGATGTCCGCGCGGCCGAGGCCCCAGACGTCACCGTAGATGCGGCGCGGGCCGCCCGCGAGGATGCCCTCGAAGGAGCCCCACACGTTCCAGGTCGGCCCGAGGATGATCTCGAGCGAGCCCCCGAGCCGAAAGCGCGCGAGCGACTGCCGGCTGTCGATCGCGTCCTCACCGGTGACGAGTGGCCGCGTCGGGTCGCCCTCCACGCACCCGCCCAGGAAGCGACAGCCCGCGTCGCGCTCGTTCCAGCGCCACTGGTCGCTGTGGTAGTCGAGCGCGGCCCAGAGCGTGAAGTTGCCCGCGTTCAGGAAGTGCAGGCTGAAGAGCGCCTCGAAGCTCATCAAGAACGCGTTCGTCCGGAGCTTCGGGGCGTCCATCGCGGTGTTGAGCGGGTCCTCGCGCGCCGGCCCGAGCCCCGCGCCGAGGCGCGTCTGGAAGCCGAACGAGACCTGCCGCACCGGGCGGTACCCGAGCTTCACGCGGCCCTCGAACTCCGTGAGCCGGTAGAACGTCGTGCGGATCCCGATGCCCGCCTCGAGCCAGTCGAGGATGCCGATCCCGAGCCGGAACTCGAAGAGGTGCGGCCAGCCGAACGAGAAGTCGAGCACCGCGAGGTCGTCCGGCAGCGTCGCGCCGCTCCGCGCCACGGCCTGCTGGTGCCGCTCGCGCCGCGCCACCTCGCTCATGCGGCGCTCCTCTGGCGAGAGCTCGCCCTCGGCGACGAGCCCGACGTTGATGAGCCGCACGTCCGAGCTCGCGCGGAGCGAGATGCGCTCGACGTGCGCGCGATACCCCGGCGCCTGCACCTCGATCGTGTGCTCCCCGATCGGCACGTTGCCCTCCCACGGCACCGGCCCCATCGGCTCACCGTCCACGAGGAAGGTCGCGCGCGGCGCGTTCGCCTCCACCCGCACGAGCGTCCCTCGCGGCGAGAGGTTCGCGGTCACCTGACAGTCGCGCCCGGGCCCCACCTGGCAGGTCTCGCGGTGCTCCTCGTGCCCCGGCGCGCGCACGACGACCGCATAGGTCCCCGCCGCCGCGCCCTCGACGACGACCGGCACGGACCCTCGCTCCTCGTTGTTGATCAGGACCACCGCCCCGCCGACGTTGGCGTTCACGATGATCCGTCCGGGCGACCGCTCGGCCGGTCGGAGCTCGAGCGAGATCACCCGCTGGCGGCCGGGCTCGACCGTCACCGGCTGCTGCAGCGGCTGATAGCCCTCCGCGCGCGCCTCGACGATGTGCTCGCCCGGCGCGAGCCCCGTCGCGGTGGCGGGCGCCGGCCCGATGACCTCGCCGTCGACGCTGATCACCGCGTTCGGCGCGTTCGCGATCACGCGCAGCGTCCCAGCCTGGGCGGGAGCGGGCCGCAACGTCGCGTTCACCGTCGCGCGCTGACCCGCGATGATGCGCACGGTCTCGCGATGCGGCTGCAGCGACGAGTCGTTCGGCCTGACCTCGATCGAGTGCTCACCCTCGCTCAGCCCCTCGATCACGGTCGGCGTGCTCCCCCGCGGCGTCCCGTCGATGTAGACCGCCGCGCCGCTCACGTCGGAGGCGACGAGGAGCGAGCCCGTCGACGGCGCCTGCGGCTCGAGCAACACCGGCAAGGTGAGCACCTGCCCACCAGCAACATCCGTCCACTGGTTGAACGTGACGTAGCCCTCGCGCCCCACCTGCACGAGGTGTCGTCCGGGCTGCACGTGCTGACGATGCGGCACGTTCCCCACCGGCTGCCCGTCGATGCGCAGGGCGGCGCCGTTCGCGGCGGCGTTCCCGGCGGTCACGTCGATCACCCCGAGGGCGTTCAGCACGGCGCGGAAGGTCTCGCGACGCCGCTGCACGAGGACCGAGACCCGCGCCTCTTCATGGTTCGCGAGCTGAAAGATGAGCGTGTGGTTGCCTACCGGCAGCCGCACCGCCTGCATCGGCGTCACGCCGATCCGGCTCGAGTCCCCGACCGAGTCCAGGTACACGGTGGCCCCCGCGGGGCTGCTCTCGATGTTGACGGGGATCACCCGCTGGGCCGCCGCGTCGCGGGGCAGCCAGATCGAGCCGAGCACCGCCAGAAGCGAGCCGAGAACCATCGCGCGCATCAGTCACTCCTCGTCATTCGGTGGTCGCAACGCGGGCCCCACCGACCCCGTCCGGTTCCGTGGACGGTAGGACGCACGCGAAGATTCTTCAATCATTCACCGCAGCGGTCGTCGGCGATCGCCACCGTCGCCCGACGCGACGACCCCGCGGACGCCGATGCGAAGCCCGAGGCCACCTCGAGACGAGGCCCGCCGATGCGAAGCCCGAGGCCACCTCGAGACGAAGCCCGCTGGTGAAGGCTCCGAACGCGCCTTTGGACGCCCTCCTCCACAAGATCGCCTCCCTCCCCGCCGCCGGACGCCTCAATCATCCAGCTCGTAGCTCTCGTGCTCGCCCATCTCCTCCTCTTCGACCCAGCCCGCTTCGCCGTCATCGCGGAGCTCGAGCCCTCGGTGCTCGTAGGGGAGAGGCCCGGCGCGCCCGACCGGAGCCCGCGCTGGCAGCGGTTGGCCCGGGCGATCGAAGCGGAACGCCTCGAGCTCCGCGAGCCCATCTGCGAGCGCATCCTCGTCGATCCGCTCGCGCGCGCGAAGGTGCTCGAGGAAACGCCGAACCCGCCCCCGCATCGAGCGTGAGAGATCCCCGCGGATGTAGTGCTCGTGGTAGACCTTCGGCCCAGGCAAGATACAGGCGATGTAGGCGGCTTGAGCGGCGGTCAGCTCCCTCGGATGCCGACCGAAGTAATGCTCCACGCCTCGCCCTACGCCGTAGACACCGGGTGCGTACTCGATCACGTTCAAATAGAGTTCTAGGATCCGCTCCTTGGTGAGCGCGCTCTCGATCCACCAGGTGAGGATCACCTCCTGGAGCTTCCGCGCGAGCGTCTTCTCCCGTGCCAAGAAGAGGTTCTTGGCGAGCTGCATCGAGATGGTGCTCGCGCCCACCACATAACGCCCCTCGCGCACGTTTCGCGCGAGGGCGTCGCGGATCGCGTGCACGGCGAAACCCGAATGCCGAAAGAACCCCGCGTCCTCGTGCGCGATCACCGAGTGCACCAGGAACGGATGGATCGCCTCGAGCGGGACCCAATCCGGACTCCCGGGCCCCGCGATCATCTCGAAAGGCGTCCCGTCGGGCTCAACCACGCGATGTAAGAACGGACCGTCGAAGCGCCTCAGATCCGCCATCGCCGGCACGACCTCGAAGCGACAAGCGTCGGCCACCCGCAGCTCGAGGCGCGTGTCGGAGAGCGCGCTCGAGTCCAGCTCGAGCCGGAGGCTCCCCCCGATGCGACCCGACCAGCGGAAGTCGGCCGCCTCTTGCATCAGATCCCGCGGCAACGCGAGCAGGACGTCGTTGCACGGGGTGGCCGGCAGCGACGCCCGCGCCGAGACCAACCACCGCGCCTCCCCGAGCTCGAGCGCGCCCTCCACCGTGACCTTCGCGGCTCCCATCGAGACCTCGGCGGACTCGAGCTCGAGCCGACGTTCGATCGGACGCCAACGCGCACGCCCCTCGGCGCGCAGGTCGAGCCCTTGGATCGGGTGAGGAGCCACCCGCGGCGTGGAGATCGCCAAGCCACGCACCGCCGCGAACCCACGGAGGCTCACCTCCGCGGGAGAAGGCACGTCGAGCGTCAGGTCCGCGCTGATCCGGCCACGCTCGGGTTGCCACCACGGCAGCGCAGGCCCGAAGGGAGCCACGAGATCGAAGGGTAATTCGTCGACTCGCACCGTGCCCGAGGCCCGGAGCGCGGTCGGCTCGAGCGTGATGTCCCACCGCAGCGCGCCGTCTTGGGCCTCGCCCTCGCCCCGCGAGAGCAGCTCGGCGCCTCGCCGAGACACGCTGGCCGCGACCGACGCGACCGCGCGCTCCGAGTCGTCCCGAAAGGCCTCGAAGCGCTCGACCTCGATCGTGGCGCCGTCCACGAGGCGGTCGAGCAGTGATCCTTGCCCCGACGGTTCCTCGGTGCCCGCGGCTCGGCCGCCACGAAAGCGACGCGCAAGCTCGAGCTCGCGATCCATCTCGAGGTCCGAACGCCACGACACCTGCGCCAGGTGGGCGCCGTCGACACGCAAGCCGTCCCCGCGGACCAAGCTGATTCGCCCACCGCTCGACATCAGCCACGGCACGTCGTGGCCGAGCTCGAGCTCCAGATCGTCGAGGGACACACGTCCGTCTTCGACCACGACGCGCGAGCGTGCGCGGATCCTCGCGTCTTCGCTCTCGACCTGGAGCGAGGCGCGACGGATCTCGAGCCGAGGAAGTGGACGGGATGGCCCGCTCGTAGTTCCCTCGGATGTCGCGCGCCCGCGGCGGATCGCCTCGAGCGAGTCGAGCGCGCCGCGCCGCTCGTCGAAAGCCACCTCGGCGCGTCCGATCTCGATGCGCGAGACCGCGCGAGAGCCCTCGGAAGCGAGCGCCCATGGGCCCGCGTCCACCGTGACGTCCTCGAAGATCGCCTCGACGCCGTCACGTCGAAGCGCGAGCCGACCCACCGACACCGAGCGCAGCCCCGGCGAGATCCCGGCCACCTCGGCGCTCATCTCGTGACGCGCCGCCAGCTCGTGCACACGACCTTCGATCGCGTGCGGGAGCCAGCCCCACCAAGCGAGCGCGGCGCCGCTCGGTACCGCGACGGCTCCGATGCCGAGGAGCCAACGTCTGATCCTGCCTCGCTTCAAGAGTCCTCGAGAGGCGGCGAGTATGGCAAGGCTTCCACGCGGAGGAAACCTCCCTTTGCCTCAACCACCTTCCCGAGCTTCAGCGCCTCCGTGAGCCTTCTCGACCGTCCTCGATGAAGGACATTCTCGTCGAGCGGCTGACGGGCTGATCCAGAAGCGCGAAGAGTCGCCGGTGCGCGAGGTCCTCGAGTCCGCGAACCATGAAGCGAACCGGCCCGCGAGGCGACGTCGCGAAGAATCGAACCGCCGAAAGCCGAAACCGACCGGCGGAGGCGCCGGCGAGAGAAGACGACCCGACGGAAAAGCGAAACCCCGCTCGGGGTTACCGAGCGGGGTTTCATAAATCCGGCGGCGTCCTACTCTCCCACAGAGGTTACTCTGCAGTACCATCGGCTCTGGAGGGCTTGACTTCCGAGTTCGAGATGGGATCGGGTATGACCCCTCCGACATTACCACCGAAACATTGAGAAGCGTCTCGCTCGTCATGAGCGTTTTCTAGCTGAGCCGGTTGGCCAGCGGCACGAGGAGAGAGAGTCTCGACTCGCGCTCTTGCTTCCAACCCTGTCCTCGAATCTTCAGTCGACTCGTACCTTAGAGATAGGTCAAGCCTCACGGCCGATTAGTACCGGTTAGCTCCACGCATTGCTGCGCTTCCACACCCGGCCTATCACCTTGTAGTCTTCAAGGGGCCTTCAGGGGCCTTGCGGCCCGGGACGCCTCATCTCGAGGCCGGCTTCCCGCTTAGATGCTTTCAGCGGTTATCCGTTCCGGACATAGCTACCCGGCGATGCTCTTGGCAGAACAACCGGAACACTAGAGGTCCGTCCAACCAGGTCCTCTCGTACTATGGTTAGCTCCTCTCAAGCGTCCTGCGCCCACAGCAGATAGGGACCGAACTGTCTCACGACGTTCTAAACCCAGCTCGCGTACCCCTTTAAATGGCGAACAGCCATACCCTTGGGACCTGCTCCAGCCCCAGGATGGGATGAGCCGACATCGAGGTGCCAAACCGCGCCGCCGATGCGGACTCTCAGGCGCGATCAGCCTGTTATCCCCGGAGTACCTTTTATCCGTTGAGCGATGACCCTTCCATACGGAGTCACCGGATCACTAAGGCCTGCTTTCGCACCTGTTCGACCTGTCGGTCTCACAGTCAAGCTCCCTTATGCCTTTGCACTCTACGGCTGGTTTCCAATCAGCCTGAGGGAACCATCGCGCGCCTCCGTTACCTTTTGGGAGGCGACCGCCCCAGTCAAACTGCCCACCAGACAGTGTCCCCGACCCGGATCACGGGCCTAGGTTAGACGACCAGAACAGCCAGGGTGGTATTTCAAGGATGACTCCATCGAGACCGGAATCCCGACTTCAAAGTCTCCCACCTATCCTACGCAGGCTGTCCCGAGCATCACTGCCAAGTTGCAGTGAAGGTTCACGGGGTCTTTCCGTCTTGCTGCGGGTAGAGGGTATCTTCACCCCCAGTACAATTTCGCTGAGTTGCTGGCCGAGACAGTGGGGATGTCGTTACGCCATTCGTGCAGGTCGGAACTTACCCGACAAGGAATTTCGCTACCTTAGGACCGTTATAGTTACGGCCGCCGTTTACTGGGGCTTCGGTTCGAAGCTTCGCCCGAGGGCTAACATCTCCCCTTAACCTTCCAGCACCGGGCAGGCGTCAGACCCTATACGTCCTCTTACGAGTTCGCAGAGTCCTGTGTTTTTAGTAAACAGTCGCAACCCCCAGGTCACTGCAACCCCCTTCCGCTCGAGGCGCGAGGCCCGTCACGTAACAGGGGCACACCTTCTCCCGAAGTTACGGTGCCAATTTGCCGAGTTCCTTAGCCAGCATTCTCTCACGCGCCTTGGGATACTCACCCCGCCCACCTGAGTCGGTTTGCGGTACGGTCACCAACGAGGCTCCACGCGCAGCTTTTCTTGGAAGCATGGGATCACCGAGTTACGAGCCCGGAGGCTCTCCTCATCACGTCTCGGCGTTGACTCCGCGTTTGTGGCTACTGCCTCCTACGGAATCCGCCTACGCGCTTGAACCAGCAAGACCAAACTGCTGGATCGGCCTACCCTTCTCCGTCCCTGCTCGCTTCAATGCCTTCGTTAGTGGTGCAGGAATATTAACCTGCTTTCCATCGCCTACCCCTTTCGGGCTCAGCTTAGGGACCGACTAACCCTCGGGAGGATGATCCTTCCCCGGGAAACCTTGGGCTTACGGCGACCGGGCTTCTCACCCGGTTTATCGCTACTCATGCCTGCATAAGCTCTTCTCAGATCCATCAGCGCTCCTTACGGTACACCTCGTATCTATCTGAGAATACTCCGCTACCGCTCTACTTGCGTAGAACCCGAAGCTTCGGTACCAGACTTAGCCCCGTTACATTTTCGGCGCGGGCTCGCTCGACCAGTGAGCTATTACGCTTTCTTTAAAGGGTGGCTGCTTCTAAGCCAACCTCCTGGCTGTCTGAGCGCTCCCACATCCTTCTACACTTAGTCTGGATTTGGGGACCTTAGCTGTCGATCTGGGCTCTTTCCCTCTCGGCTACGGACCTTATCACCCGCAGCCTGTCTCCCGGATACTTGTCACCGGCATTCGGAGTTTGGTTGGGTTTGGTAATCTGGTAGGACCCCTAGCCCATCCAGTGCTCTACCTCCGGTGCAATTCGTCCGAGGCTATACCTCAATATATTTCGCGGAGAACCAGCTATCTCCTGGCTTGATTAGCCTTTCACTCCGATCCACAAGTCATCCCCTCAATTTTCAACTTGAGTGGGTTCGGTCCTCCACGCGGTTTTACCCGCGCTTCAACCTGCTCATGGATAGATCGCCAGGTTTCGGGTCTACCCCATGCCACTAAACGCTCTATTTGAACTCGCTTTCGCTTCGGCTACACCTATCGGCTTAACCTTGCGACATAGGATAACTCGCAGGCCCATGATGCAAAAGGTACGCCGTCGCACATTCCCCGAAGGGCATAGTGCTTCGACTGCTTGTAGACGCGCGGTTTCAGGTACTATTTCACTCCCCTCACCGGGGTTCTTTTCACCTTTCCCTCACGGTACTTGTCCACTATCGGTCGTCGAGTAGTACTTAGCCTTGGAAGATGGTCCTCCCAGATTCCCACCGGATAACACGTGTCCTGTGGTACTCGGGTGTCACTCCAGAGTCCAAACTCTTTCACATACGGGGCTGTCACCCGCTATGGCCGGCCTTTCCATACCGTTCTGCTAGAATTTGGATTGATAACTCTGTGGAGGTCTGGGGAACCTCCTGAATGAACCCACGACTCCACGACAGCAACGCCCCCAGGCTTACACTGTCGCGGTTTAGGCTGGTCCCCTTTCGCTCGCCGCTACTTAGGGAGTCTCTTTTGATTTCTGTTCCTCCGGGTACTTAGATGTTTCAGTTCCCCGGGTTGGCCGCCTGAAGCCTATGTATTCAGCTCCAGACTACTTGGTATGAGCCAAGTCGGTTTCCCGATTCGGAGATCTCCGGATCAACGCTTGTTAGCAGCTCCCCGAAGCTTTTCGCAGCTGTCCACGTCCTTCTTCGCCTCTCGACGCCTAGGCATCCACCGCGCGCCCTTCATAGCTTGACCGTATCCCTAAGGCACGATTCGTTCTTTGACTCGAGGCCAGGGTTGGCTCCAAGAGCTCCATTCCCTGGCTCGTCAGCTATAAAGACGGCTTCTCAAAACCTATTCAGTTTTCAATGTCTCGTGTGGAGGGTTCGATTCCCTCGCTCGTACGCCTCGATCTCTCGAGGCTCACGAGCCAGCCAACCGAATGGTGGAGCTGACCGGGTTCGAACCGGTGACCCCCGGCTTGCAAAGCCGGTGCTCTCCCAGCTGAGCTACAGCCCCCGGGTGTGGCTACTTCCTCGGTCTCCCGAGGAGCTCACCAGTGGGGCACGCTAGACTCGAACTAGCGACCTCACCCTTATCAGGGGTGCGCTCTAACCACCTGAGCTAGTGCCCCGATTTCTTCTTCGGGAGCTCTCACACGAGTTGGTTTTCAGAGATCCTCTCGGACCCTGAAAACTGAACCGGATACTCATCATGCGATGCGGGTTTGACCGGATTCTGCCTTCCGGCAGAGCTCCTTAGAAAGGAGGTGATCCAGCCGCAGGTTCCCCTACGGCTACCTTGTTACGACTTCACCCCAGTTACCGAGCACTCCTTGGGGACCTGCTTCCCTTGCGGGTTAGCACAGCCACTTCTGGAGCACTCGACTCCCATGGTGTGACGGGCGGTGTGTACAAGGCCCGGGAACGTATTCACCGCTGCCTGCTGATCAGCGATTACTAGCGATTCCGACTTCATGCAGTCGAGTTGCAGACTGCAATCCGTACTGAGGTCGGCTTTTTGCGATTGGCTTCACCTCGCGGCTTCGCTGCGCTTTGTACCGACCATTGTAGCACGTGTGTAGCCCCGGACATAAGGGCCATGAGGACTTGACGTCATCCCCACCTTCCTCCGGGTTGACCCCGGCAGTCTCCTTAGAGTGCTTAGCCGAACTAGTAGCAACTAAGGATAGGGGTTGCGCTCGTTGCGGGACTTAACCCAACATCTCACGACACGAGCTGACGACAGCCATGCAGCACCTGGACCTAGGTTCCCCGAAGGGCACCCCAACGTTTCCGCCAGGTTCCTAGTTTTTCTAGCCCGGGTAAGGTTCTGCGCGTTGCTTCGAATTAAACCACATGCTCCACCGCTTGTGCGGGCCCCCGTCAATTCCTTTGAGTTTTAGCCTTGCGGCCGTACTCCCCAGGCGGCGCACTTAACGCGTTAGCTACGGCACCGCAGCGGTCAAAGGCCGCGACACCTAGTGCGCATCGTTTACGGCGTGGACTACCAGGGTATCTAATCCTGTTTGCTCCCCACGCTTTCGCGCCTCAGCGTCAGTTACTGTCCAGGAAGCCGCCTTCGCCACTGGTGTTCCTCCGGATATCTACGAATTTCACCTCTACACCCGGAATTCCGCTTCCCTCTCCAGCACTCAAGACATGCAGTTTCGAATGCAGTTCCTAGGTTGAGCCCAGGGATTTCACACTCGACTTGCGTGTCAGCCTACGCGCGCTTTACGCCCAGTAATTCCGAGCAACGTTTGCACCCTCTGTATTACCGCGGCTGCTGGCACAGAGTTAGCCGGTGCTTGCTAAGGAGGTACCGTCAAGACCGTGGCCTATTCGCCCACGGCGTTTTCTTCCCTCCCCACAGAGCTTTACAACCCGAAGGCCTTCATCACTCACGCGGCGTGGCTGGGTCAGGCTTTCGCCCATTGCCCAATATTCCTCACTGCTGCCTCCCGTAGGAGTCTGGCCCGTGTTCCAGTGCCAGTGTGGCTGATCATCCTCTCAGACCAGCTACCCGTCTTCGCCTTGGTGAGCCGTTACCTCACCAACAAGCTGATGGGACGCAGGCCCATCTCCCAGTGATAGCTTCCATGGAGAGGCCATCTTTTCCCACTACGTCCGCAGACGCCGTGGTCTTATGCGGTATTAGCTTTCCTTTCGGAAAGTTATCCCCCGCTGGAAGGTAGGTTACCTACGCGTTACTCACCCGTGCGCCGCTTTACCGCCCCCGAAGGGGTTTCTCGCTCGACTTGCATGTGTTAGGCCCGCCGCTAACGTTCGCTCTGAGCCAGGATCAAACTCTCCAGTTAAACTTTTGAGCTGTAATCCTGGCGAAACAGGCGTTTCGCCATGATTTTCGGTTGACGTGCCCTTCCGAAGAAGGGACTTCGCCCGCATCACATATGCGATGAGTATACCGATTCAGTTTTCAACGTCCGAGCTACGCTCGGGCAGACGAAGCTCGCTTCGTCGAAGTCTTTTGGTGCGCCACGGCGCGGGCTTCGCGCCTCTGGCACCCTCCGAAAGGGTCGCCGAATGTAGCGAAACCGTCCGAGAGGTCAAGTCTTTTTTTGAGCCGGTCGCCGTAGCGACTCGCTGCTCGGGGTCGGCTTTTCTAACCGTGCCCTCTCGACTTGTCCAGACCTTTTTTCAGGACCGAGCTTAGAGCTCGGAGGGATCGTGGGTCGCCGAGATCGGACGATGGCCACGAGCTCGCCGTCGGCCATTCGGCGGCGAGCTGTCCTGGTTTGGGGGCTGGCTGGCCCCCGCTGAGGGCGCGATCACTAGCACCGGGGTAGGGGCTGTCAAACGTTGGCCAGGTGCTCTGGTGTAGGTGCTCTCGATTGGGCCAGGACCGCGCCTCCTGGGGTTCGTGGGGGCCAATAGTGGCCGCGGACGACCGCCCGGGGCACGTGTGCTCGGGCTCGAGGGCGCGATCTCGCCCCATCTGGTGGCGATTTTGGCGGCTCGCGCCCCCGGGTGGCGTGCGGCGGTGCCCCGACGCGCTGCGCGTGTGCGGTTCGCGCCCGGACATTCGGCGCCTGCTGCGGTTCTGGCGTTCGCGGGCGGGTGGCGGGGACTTTGGCCGGTCGGTTGGGCGGGGCTTCAATCCACCCGAAGCGTGACGCCGGGCTGGAGATCGAAGAGCTCGCTGTCCTTCGTGAGGGGTCGGTCGCTCAACGCGACGCGGGTGGCCTGTCGACGGAAGGCGTCGCTGGCTGCGCCAAGGAGGGTGCTTATCGCGCGCTTCTCGAGGCGCAGCGGCCGGGTCTCGCCGTCTCGCTCGAGGTGCAGGTCGAGCGGCGGGTGGCGGGCGAGCGACAGCTCCGTGGTCGGCTGCATGACCTGTCGGCGCGCGACGAGGGCGCGGACGATCTTCGCGATGTTTCGGCAGTCGTCGATGCCGCGGTGGTGGCGGCCTTCCAGCTCGAGGCCGAGAAGCTCGAGCATGCGGGCCATCCCCGCCGCCCCCTTGCGGGGCTGCCAGGCCTTGAAGGGGACCTTCACGTTGATCCACCGCCGGTAAGGAGGCGGCACGCGGTGGAACGGCGGGTCGGACGCGCAGAGCTGCGCCGGGAGCATCGTCTGCAGATCCCAGTCGCCGCAGGTGACGATGGCGTAGGGCAGCGTCTCCGGCTCGTCGTAGGCGCTGTCGCGCGAGCTCGGGACGACGCCCGGAGCGAGCGGGTCGGTCAGCTCGTCGCTTCGGTCGCCGCGCGAGCTCGAGCCGACACCCAGAGCGAGCGCTTCGGCAAGCTCGTCGCTGGCACCCCCACCCTCATGCGAGCTCGAGCCGACCGGAGTGAACGGGTCGTCCAGCTCGACGGGGAGGCCGTGCGAGCGCAACCACGCGAGGTGCGCGTCGAGCACCTCGGGGAAGGTCGGCGCGGCGTCGACGTCGGCCTGCGTGATGCCGGTGAGCTCGGTGCAGAAGCGCGTCAGCTTCGGGTGATGCACGGGTCGCACGAACGACTCGAACTCGTCGACCACGTCGAGCGTGGAGGCGTCGAGCATCACGGACGGGAACTCGATGATCTCTTGCGGGCTCGGGGGCGCGGCGTCGTCGCAGGTCGCTTCGAAGTCGAGGACGATGAGGTGGGTCAGGGTGGGCACGCGCCCCTGGATAAGCACGATGTCGCTGGCGACCACCCGTGAACGAACGTGCTCCTCGTCTCGCGTCACCTCAGCGGCACCTGTTCCTGATGGTCCCCGTGGGAGCTGAGCTCGTCGCGGGCGTGGCTGAGTCGCCGCGGGGTTGAAACGTCAGCTGGCCTGGCGCGCGACGCGTTCACCCTGAGCGTGCTTCCTGGTCGCCACCATTGACGCGCGGCGCCGCGGACGCCTCGCGGCTTCGTGACTTCACGACTGCTGAGGCTTACGCACCACACCGCTTCGGGTCCGGCGCTGCCGTCGATCGCCGCGGCTGAAGGCGTGGGAGAGGTGGCCCCGCGCCGTGAAGCGCAGAGCAGAAGATCCTCTCTCACCTCGTCCTCCGCCGTCAGCTCGGCGACGCGCTCGTGACGACGATGGGGCAGGCGGGCGCGCCCCCCTCGACGAGCTTCGCGCGGCCGCGCTTCGCGCGGTCGGCCTCCAGGTGACCGCTTCGCCCCACCGCTTCGCGGCGCGGGGCCACCCCTCCCGCGCCGCACCTTCGCCGCGTTTCACCCCCGCGACCGGGTGAAGCGTGCTGGGCGTCTCAGAGCTTGCCGCGGGCGCGGAGCGTCGCGTCGAGGCCGCCGGGGGGGAGGTCGTCGCCGCGCGCGACGCGATCGTTCCAGGTCTCGACCTCCGGGCCCTTGCGCTGCTCGACCATCGTGATGCAGCCCTCGACGGGGCAGACCAGCTGGCAGAGGTTGCAGCCGACGCACTCGTCCTCGTGCACCCACGGGACGCGGGCGCCGGGCGCTCCCGCGCTCGTCTTCACCACGCGGTCGGGGATGGACGTCGGCAGCACGGTGTGGCCCGCGCGCCGCTTCGCCTCGTCGTCCATGCCGGGGATGTGGATGCATTGATGCGAGCCATCCATGCAGGCCACGAAGCAGAGCTGGCAGCCGATGCATTTGTCGGGGTCGATCGACGCGACGACGTGGTGGTTGAGGTCGAGCTCGCCCCACTCCTGATATTGCGGCGTCGCCTTGCCGATGAGCTCGTGCACGGAGCTCATCCCGCGGTCGTCGAGGAAGTCCGAGAGCCCCTCGATCATGTCCTCCACGATGCGGTAGCCGTAGTGCATCACCGCGGTGCAGACCTGCACCGAGGTCGAGCCGAGCGCGATGAACTCGGCCGCGTCGCGCCAGTTCGAGATGCCGCCGATGCCGCTGATGGGCCTCGGGAAGACCTTCGCGACCTGACCGAGGAGGTGCAGCGCGATGGGCTTGACCGCCGGCCCGCAGTAACCGCCGTTCGACGAGGCGTTGCCCACGCTCGGTAGCGGCACCATGCGATCGAGGTCGACGCCCACGATGCTCTTGATCGTGTTGATGAGACTGACCGCGTGCGCGCCCGCCTCGAGCGCCGCCTCGGCGGGCTCGGTGATGTCCCCGATGTTCGGCGTGAGCTTCACGATGACGGGGATGGTCGCCTTCTCCATCACCCAGCCGACGATCGTCTTGAGCACCTCGGGCTCCGCCCCGACCGCCGAGCCCATGCCGCGCTCACACATGCCGTGCGGGCACCCGAAGTTCAGCTCGATGAGGTCGCTGCCGACATCCTCGACCTTCTGGATGATCTCGTGCCACTCGTCGCGCGTGTCGACCATCAGCGACGCGATCAGCGTGTGCTTGGGGTATTGCTTCTTCACGTCGAGCATCTCGGCGAGGTTCACCGAGAGCGGTCGATCCGTGATGAGCTCGATGTTGTTGAGCCCCATCAGCTTCGTCGAGCCGTAGTCGACGCCGCCGAAGCGGCTCGAGACGTTCACGATCGGGTTGCCGAGGGTCTTCCAGACCGCGCCGCCCCAACCCGCGTCGAAGGCGCGCTTGACCTGGTCACCCGTGTTGGTCGGCGGCGCCGAAGCGAGCCAGAAGGGGTTGGGGCTCTTCACGCCGCAGAAGTCGATCTCGAGGTTCGCCATCGTCCTACCTCACCCTCGTCCGAACATGCGGCCCATCGCTCGCGCCGCGAGCTTGCCGTGTTGGGCCGCGTTCACGACCTCTTTGCCCCCGTTCACGCAATCCCCGCCGGCGAAGACCTTGGGGTTGCCGGTGCGGCAGTCGTCGTCGACGAGCACCCGCCCGCGCTCGTCGAGCTTCACACCCTCGAAGGCCGCCGCGAGCGCGGTCAGGCGGGCCTGCCCGATCGCGAGCACCACGGCGTCGCACGTGAGCACCTCGTCACCCTCCCCGTTGGTCCGCGCGACCCGCAGCCCCACGACTCGCTCGCCATCGCGCACGACCTCGGTCGGCTGTCGATGCTCGACGAGCCGGACGCCTTCACGCCGCGCACCGTCCATCTCGTGCGCGTAGCCAGGCATCGCCGCGGCGCCCTTGCGGTAGACCATGAAGACGTCGGGCACGCCGAGGAGCGCGAGCTCTCGCGCGACGTCGATCGCGGTGTTGCCGCCGCCGACGATCGCGACCCGCGAGAGCCCGGCGAGCGAGAGCGAGGGGTCGACCTTGATGCGCTCGATGAGCGCCGTCGCGCCGTAGACGCCGGGGCCGTCCTCGCCAGGCACGCCGAGGAAATTGTCCGCCCCGAGCCCGAGCCCGAGGAAGACGGCGTCGTAGTCCGCGAGCAGCGAGCCCACGCCGACCTCGCCCGCCTTCGGCTCGCCCGCGACCACGCTCGTGCCGGTGCGGATCTCGACGTCGCCGAGGGCCTCGATGAAGGCGATCTCGTCGAGCGCGTCGTCCGCCTGCAGCTTGTAGGGCGCGATCCCGAGGGCGTTGAGGCCCCCCGGGATCGACTTGCGCTCGAAGATCACGGCGTGGTGTCCGTCGAGCGCGAGGTGGCCGGCGGCCGCCAGCGACGCCGGCCCCGCGCCGACGAGCGCGACGCGCCGGCCGGACTTCGGCTTGCGCGTGCGCGAGAGCAGCGCGGGGTCGCGCGCGAGCGCCGTCTCGGTGGCGTAGCGCTGGAGCCGGCCGATCTGGATCGGCTCACGACCCCAGCCGTTGTAGACGCAATCCCCGACGCAGAGGACCTCTACCGGGCAGACCCGCGCGCAGGAGTAGCCGAGGAGGTTGTCCTCGAAGATCGTGCGCGCCGCGCCGCGGACGTTGTCGGTCGCGATCTTGTGGATGAAGGTCGGGATGTCGATGCCGGTCGGGCACGCCTTCACGCAGGGCGCGTCGACGCAATAGATGCAACGGTTCGCTTCGGTGAGCGCCTCGCCCCGCGTGTAGAGCGGCTTCTTGTCCTTCAGCGCCTCCTCGAGCCGCCCTGCGGGCAAGGGGTAGCCCGCCTTCGTCTCGCCCATCGCTCGCCCTCCCGCGGCGTGCCTCGCTCCTGCGGCGCCCTTTGCCGCCTCGCCTGCGGCGTCGCGTGCTCCGTCGCTCATGCCGCCCCCATCGCGGCGAAGGCCTCGCCGAGGACGCCGAGCGCCTCGCGCACCTCGTCCGCGGTGCAGTTCAGCATCGGGGTGATCCGCACCGTGTTGCCGTAGAGGCCGCCCTTGCCGATGAGCAGCCCGCGCTTCTTCGTCTCCTCGAAGAGCGCCTTGACGGCGGCCGGGTTCGGCGTGCGGTCCTTGGTGGTCTCGTCGACGACGAGCTCCATCGCCTGCATCAGGCCCATGCCGCGCACGTCGCCGATTGTCTTCGGGTGCTTGCGCTGCAGCGCGAGCAACCCCTCGCGCAGCTCGCCGCCCCGCTCGCGCGCGTTGCGCGGCAGGTCGTCCCGCTCGATCACGTCGAGGACGCCGCTCGCCGCGGCGCAGCTCACGGGGTTGCCGCCGAAGGTGGAGATGGTGCTCTTCGTGAAGCTGTCGGCGACGACCGGCGTCGCCACGCAGGCCGCGAGCGGGTAGCCGTTCGCGATGCCTTTGGCCATCGTCATGATGTCGGGCTCGACGCCGTATTGCTCGATGCCCCACATCGTCCCGGTGCGCCCGAAGCCGGTCTGCACCTCGTCTGCAATGAAGACGCCGCCGTAACGCCGCACGATCTCGGCGGCGATCTCGAAATACTCGCGCGGCGGCGTGACGAAGCCGCCGACGCCTTGGATGGGCTCGGCGAGCATGCCGGCGATCTTGCCCGTGGTCGTCGTCTGGATGAGCTCCTCGAGGTCCTTCGCGCACGCGACGCCGCAGCTCGGGTACTCGAGCTTGAAGGGGCAGCGATAACAATAGGGCGAGGGCGCGTGCTTGATGGCGGCGACCTGGCTCGGCACGGCGCGGTAAGGCGAGTGCGCCGTGAGCGATTGCGCGAGGAGCGAGCGGCCGGAGTAGCCGTGGCGCAGGGCGATGAGCTCCTGGTTGCCGGTGTGCACCTGGGCGAGGTTCACGGCGGTCTCGTCGGCCTCGGTGCCCGACGCGAGGAAGAAGCACTTCTCGAGCGCGCCGGGCGTGAGCTTCGAGAGCCGCTCGGCGAGCTCGACGATGGGCACGTTCGGGTAGAGCGTCGAGGTGTGGCTGAGCCGACCGACCTGCGCGATCACCTTCGCGTTCACGGTCTCGTTGGCGTGGCCGACCGAGACCGTGAGGATGCCGCCGAAGAAGTCGAGGTACTCGCGGCCGTCGAGGTCCTTCACGCGGCTGCCCTTGCCCTCCGCGAGCACGACCGACTCCTCGTAGAAGTTCGCGACGGCGGGGAAGAGGTACTTCGCGTGTTTGTCCCGGATGTCTTTGCTGTTCATGGCCCTCTCGTCTCGGAATGGAGCGCTGTCGGAGTGGATCGCGGCGGGGTGGATCGTGGCGGAGTGCTCGGGAGCTCTCGTGCGGCTCGGAGCGATCAGCGGAGGAGCTCGCCGTGGCCGGCGCGCTTGATGAACTGTCCGCCGCCGCGGGTCTCGAGCTTCGTGTCGCGGACGATGACGCGTCCGCGGCTGAGCACGGTCTCGGGGTAGCCCTTCACCTCGAAGCCCTCGTAGGTCGAGTAGTCGACCTTCATGTGGTGGGTGACGGCGTTGGACGCGCTGATCGTTTCGCGCCGCTCGGGGTCGAAGATGACCAGGTCCGCGTCGGAGCCGACGGCGATCGTGCCCTTCTTCGGGAAGAGGCCGAAGGCCTTGGCCGCGGCGGTCGAGGTGAGCTCGACGAAGCGGTTGAGCGAGATGCGGCCCTGGCCGACGCCCCCGTGGTAGATGAGCGCCATGCGGTTCTCGACGCCCGGCGCGCCGTTCGGGATCTTCGAGAAGTCGTCCTTGCCGAGCTCCTTCTGCTCCTTGAAGCAGAAGGGGCAGTGATCGGTCGCGATCGTCTCGAGGTAGCGGAAGCGGAGCCCCTGCCAGAGCGCGTCCTGGTTCCACTTCTCGCGGAGCGCGGGCGTCATGACGTACTTCGCGCCCTCGAAGCCTTCCTTGTCGTAGTAGCTGTCGTCGAGGAAGAGGTATTGGGGGCAGGTCTCGGCGACGACGTCGACGCCACGCGCGCGCCCGCGCTTCACCTCTTCGAGCGCGTCCGAGCAGCTCAGGTGCACGATGTAGAGCGGCACGTTCGCGACCTCGGCGATCGCGATGGCGCGGTGCACGCCTTCGGCCTCCATCCGCGTGGGGCGCGTGTGCGCGTGCCAGCGCGGCGCGAGCTTCTTGTCGCGGACGGCGGCCTTGACGATCTCGTCGATGACGATGCCGTTCTCCGCGTGCATGCAGATGCGCGTGCCGTCCTCGCCGGCCTGCCGGAAGGCGCGGTAGAGCGTGCCGTCGTCGACGTAGAGCACGCCGGGGTAGGCCATGAAGAGCTTGTAGGAGGTGATGCCCGCGTCGCGCAGGCGCGCCATCTCGGGCAGCCGCGAGTCCGGCATGTCCGTGACGATCATGTGGAATCCGTAGTCGATCGTCGCCTTGCCCTCGGCCTTGGCGTGCCAGGTGTCGAGCGCGGAGAGCGTGGACTCGCCCTTGGTCTGGATCGCGAAGTCGATGATCGTCGTCGTCCCGCCGTGCGCGGCGGCGATCGTCCCCGACTCGAAATCGTCGGCGCTGGTGGTGCCGCCGAAGGGCATGTCCATGTGCGTGTGGGGGTCGATGCCGCCGGGGAAGACGAGCTTGCCCTTGGCGTCGATGATCTCGTCGGCGGTCACGCCGAGGTCGCGCCCGATGCGCGTGATGGTCTCGCCCTCGATGATGATGTCGGCGAAGTAGTCGTCGACCGCAGTGACGATTCGCCCGTTCTGGATCAGCACGCTCATCGGCTCCCTCTCTCTTCTGTCGGTGTCGCTGTCGCTGTCGGCTCGCTCCGCGCCGCTCACTCACCCTCCGCCGCGCCGTCGCCGGTCTCGGTCGCCGGTCGCAGGGTCGTCCTCACGTCGTCGGACAGCTGCCAGGGATCACGCTCGTTCACTCCGTTCGCCGAGCTCTCGTGAGCCCGAAGCGAGCGAGGCCCGGTGGACACCGGGCCTCGTGAGGGTTCGTCAGGACATCCAGTTCGCGTCCGGCTGCAGCGACCACTTCGTCGTGATCTTCTTGAGCCAGGTCCAGAGCTCGATCGCGCCGGCGCCCGTCATGTCGCCCTGCCCGAAGCGCGAGGCCTTGTTGCCGCCGAAGCTGAAGGGCTCGCGCGGCACGGGCACCCCGATGTTCACGCCGACCATGCCCGTGCGCACGCGCTCGGCGACGTAGCGCGCGACGTCGCCGCGGCTGGTGAAGACGCTCGCGGCGTTGCCGTAGGGTGTCGAGTCCTGGAGCGCGAGCGCCTCGTCGAGCGTCTTGACGCGCACGATGGTGAGCACGGGGCCGAAGAGCTCCTTGGTCGTGCACTCCATCTCCATCGACGCGTGGTCGAGGATCGTCGGCGCGAGCCAGTTGCCTTCCTCGTAGCCCGCCGGCGCTTTGGGCTTCCGTCCGTCGAGCCGGAGCTTGGCGCCCTGGTCGACCGCCTTCTGGATGTCGCCCTCGAGCCGCTCGAGGGCGGCGCGGTCGATGATGGCGCCCATGTCGGGCCCGAGCCGCACGGAGCGCGCCTTCTCGACGATGGCGTCGATGAGCGCGTCGCTGTCGCCGACGGCGATCATCAGGCTGGCCGCCATGCAGCGCTGGCCGGCGCAGCCGACGAAGGAGCCGACGACGCCGTCGATGGTCACGTCGCGCTCGGCGTCGGGGACCACGATGAGGTGGTTCTTCGCCCCGCCGAGGCAGAGGGCGCGGCGGTCGTGCGCGGTGACGCGCTGGTAGACCGCGCGCGCCACCGTCGTCGAGCCGACGAAGCCGAGCGCGGCGATGTCCGGGTGGTCGCAGAGCGCCTCGACCGCCGGGCGACCGCCGTGGACGATCGAGAACACGCCCGGAGGGAAGCCGGCCTCGATCATGAGCTCGCCGAGCAAGTTCGAGGTGAGCGGCACCTTCTCGGAGGGCTTGAGGATGAACGCGTTGCCGAGGGTGACGGCGATGGGGAACTGCCACATCGGCACCATGGCGGGGAAGTTGAAGGGCGTGATGCCCGCGACGACGCCGAGGGGCTCGCGCTTGGTCTCGCAGGTCACGCCGCGGCTGACCTCGAGGGTGCCGCCGACGTCCATGTTCTGCAGCGAGAGCGCGTACTCGACGATCTCGATCCCCTTGAGCACGCCCGCGCGCGCCTCGGCCACGGTCTTGCCCGCCTCGGCGGCGGCCGAGTGTGACACCGGCTCGAGGTCGCGAAGCAGATGCTCTCGGTAGCGGAAGAGGAGCTGCGTGCGCTCCTTGATGGGCACCTGGCGCCACTTCGCGGCGGCGTCCTTGGCAGCCGCCGCGGCGGCCTCGACGTCGGCCATGGTCGAGCTCGGCACCGAGCCGATCACCTGGTTCGTGTAGGGGCTCCGCACCTCGATGCGTTCGCCCGTCGCGCCATCGCGCCACTCGCCGCCGATGAGGTTCTTCGCCACGATCGGCGCGCCCGGCAGATTCACCAACGTCATTCGTCCCGTCCCGTCCGCGAAGAGAGAAACGTTCACACTCTCACGACCGAGCCCTGCATGACAACCCCTCGCCCCGTGGTTCCGGGTCACGTGGTTGCTAGGCAGGGGGGCGCGAGGGTCGCGAGCGTCCCGAGGGTCGCGAGGGGTCGCGAGGGTCGCGAGGGTCGCGAGGGTCCCGAGGGTCGCGAGGGTCGCGAGGGGTCCCGAGGGTCGCGAGGGTCGCGAGGGTCCCGAGGGTCGCGAGGGTCCCGAGGGTCGCGACCCTCGCCGAGCGTGGCACGGTTGCCTCCCGGCGCCCGAGCGCCAAACCTGCCTCCCGATGCGCGACCTCTACGCCCTCTCCGCCGCCGAGCTCGCGGCCCGCCTCGAGCTGCTCCCCCACCCCGAGGGCGGGTTCTACCGCGAGACCTACCGCGCCGAGGGCCTGCTGGACGCGAGCGTCCTCCCGCGTCACGGCGGCCCACGGGCCTACGCGACGGCGATCTATTTCCTGGTCACCGAGGGCTCCTTCAGCGCGCTCCACCGCATCGCGTCCGACGAGCTCTGGCATTTCTATGCGGGCGCCCCGCTCGAGATCGTCACGCTCGACCCCGAAGGTGTGCGCCGAGACCTGCACCTCGGGCTGGCGCTCGCCGCAGGCGAGGCGCCCCAAGCGCTCGTCCCCGCCGGATGGCTCTTCGGCTCCCGGCTCCGGGCGCCGCGACCGGCGGGCGCGCCCGCTTGGTCGCTCGTCGGGTGTACGGTCGCGCCGGGCTTCGACTTCGACGACTTCGAGCTGCCGACCCGTGAGGCGCTCCTGCGCGCCCACCCCGAGCACGAGGCCGTGATCCACGCGCTGACGCGTATGTAGGAGGGTGCCCAGTGGGCTGCCTCGCGGGTCGGCCTTGACGGCCGATCCGCGCCGTCCCAGGGTCTGCGGCCCGAATGACCGACCCGACCGAGCTCGCCCGCCGTCTCTCGCGCAGCACCGGCCGCCGCCACTCGAAGCTCCGCTTCGAAGGGGGCGCGGCCTTCGGAGGGGACCTCGAGGTGCGGAGCTGGCGCTTCGGGCACGGGCTGCGCGTCAAGACGCTGGTCGACCGCTCGGCGCCGGTCGTCAGCTACCAGACCTGGCTCGGCGTCGGCTCGCGGCACGAGGCTCCGGGCAAGACCGGGCTCGCGCACTTCTTCGAGCACCTGATGTTCAGCGGCACCGAGCGTTTTCCTCACGGCGAGCTCGACCGCCGGCTCGAGGAGGTGGGCGCCGAGAGCAACGCGGCGACCTGGACCGATTGGACCTGTTATTACGAGAACCTCCCGGCGCGGGAGCTGCCGCTCGCGATCACGCTCGAGGCCGACCGCCTGACCCACCTCGTGCTCGACCCGGCGAACGTGGAGTCCGAGCGCGAGGTCGTCCTCAGCGAGCGCCGCGACCGGGTCGACGACGACGTCGAAGGTCGCGCGAGCGAGGCGCTCTGGTCGACGCTCCTCGGGGAGAGCCCTTACGGACACCCGACGATCGGCTGGGAGGCGGACATCCGCGGCTACACCGTCGCGGACTGCCGAGCGTTCCACCGCACCTGGTACGCGCCGAACAACGTGACGATCGTCGTCGCGGGCGACTTCGAGGAGGACGCCGTGCTCGCCCGCCTGCAGGAGGCCTACCGCGACCTCTCGCCCGCGCGTCTGCCCGACGGGCCGGCTTCGTCGTCGCGTCGGCCGAAGCGGGAGCGCCGCGTCGAGCTCGCGCTACCCTCGTCGGTCGAGCGCGTGCTCCTCGGCTGGCCCGGCCCGGCGTTCTCGGACCCCGACTGGGTCGCGCTCGCGGTGCTCGGGGAGCTGCTCTTCGGCGGCCGGCACGCGCGGATCTACCGCGACCTCGTGCTCGATCGGGAGCTCGCCTCCGAGCTCTACGCCTCGATCCCGCCCTTCGCCCTGCCCTCGATCTTCGAGGTCGCGATCGGCGCGCGCGCGGGGCGCCCCGTCGAGCGCGCGCTCGAGGCGCTCGACCGGCACCTCGAGCGGGTCTGTCGCGAGCCCGTCCAGGGCGACGAGCTCGAAGCCACCAAGGCGCGGCTCGAGCTCTCGATGCTCTCGGCGCTCGAGAGCGCGCACGGCAAGGGCGACCAGATCGGGTTCTTCTCGCAGATCATGGACGAGCCGGCCGGGAGCTTCCGGCGGCTCGCGGCGTATCAGGCGCTGACCCCCGCGGACCTGCTGCGGGCGGCGCGCCGGTGGCTCGCGCCGAAGGGCCGCGCGGTCGTGAAGGTGAAGCCGTCATGAGCACCCGCTTCGTTCACGAAGGCGCGCCGGTCCTGCTCGAAGAGAGCCACGCGCTCCCGCTCGTCGACTTCGTGGTCGCGCTGCGAGGCGGCGCCCTCCTCGACCCAGTCGGACAAGAGGGGCTGACGCGCATGATGGCGCGGCTCCTACGGCGCGGGGTGCGCGGCCAACCCGCGGCCGAGGTCGACCAAGCGCTCGCGCTCCTCGGCGGGCGGCTCTCGGTGACGATCGCGCGCAGCTCGATTCGGCTGCACGGCAGCGTGCTCGCGCGGAACCTGGAGCCCTTCGTCGCGCTCGTGGCGCGGCTGGTGCGCGAGCCCGCCCTGCGCACGGGCGACCTCGCGCGCGCCAAGCGGCGCATCGCCGACGAGCTGCGCGCGGTGCGCGACGACGACGGCGCGCTCGCCGACCGGCACCTGCGGCGGCTGCTCTTCGGCGACCACCCCTATGGCCTGCCCGTCGGCGGGACGCTCGCGAGCATCCGCGCGATCCGCCGCGACGACGTCGTCGCGCAGCACACACGCGCGGTGCACCGCGGGGCGTTCGTCTTCGGGGCCGCTGGCGCCGTGACCCAGGACGAGCTCGCGCGGCTCTTGTCCGCGCACTTCGCCGACCTCCCGACGCGGGGTCGGGAGCGGCTCTCGGTGCCCGCACCGAAGATCGCCAAGGGGCGGCGGGTGCTCATCGTCGACAAGAAGGGCCGCAGCCAGACGCAGCTCGGGATGGCGACCCTCGGCATCAAGGCCAAGGACCCGCATTATTTCCCCTTCGCGGTCGCGGACGCGGCGTTCGGCGGCATGTTCACGTCGCGGCTCATGCAGGAGGTCCGCGCGAAGCGTGGCTGGAGCTACGGCGCGAGCAGCCAGATCGGCGTCGGGACACAGCGCGAGGCGTGGCGGGTCTTCAGCCACCCGAGCGTCGAGAACGCGCACGCCTGCGCGGCGCTCGAGCTCGAGCTGATGGAGCGCTACGTCGCCGAGGGGCCGACCGTGGCCGAGCTGCGGCGCGCGAAGCGCTTCCTCGCCGGCAGCCGCTGCTTCGAGGAGGACACCGCGGCCCACCGCCTCGACCTGCGCCTCTCGGCGGAGCTCTTCGGCGTCGGCGACGACCACCTGGCGCGCTACCGGCGGTCCATCCGCGCGGTGACGCGCGAGGACGCGCAGCGCGCGCTGCAGGCGCGCCTGAAGCCCCGTGACCTCGCGATCGTGGCGGTGGGCGCGGCGGACGTGCTCGGCCCCGCGCTCGGCGCCCTACCCGGCGTGACCGAGGTGCGAACGGTGGCGTTCGACGCCCCGATCTGAGGCATGCGTTCACCGCCAGAATGTGTTCACCGCCTGACCCCGGCCGCGCGCTTCGCGCGGTTGGCCGCGAGGTGACCGCGCTTCGCTCTGCCGCTTCGTGGCGCGGGGCCACCCCATCCCGCGCCGCATCTTGGCCGCGTTTCGACTCCCGCGACTGGGTGCACGGGTTCGATCTGGGCGCCCGCTTCGCACGCCAGGCGCCTGGGCGCCGAATGGATCGCAGACGGAAAAGCGAAGCGGCGACGCTCTCGCGCCGCCGCTTCGCTCAAGGTGTCGCTCGGCTCACTCGGCCGGGGCTTCGAAGTTCGTCCAGCCCGCGGCCCAGTTCTCGCCGCCGGGCTCGAACGCGCCGACGTAGGTCGCGGTCTGGTCGAACCAGCCGCCCGCGGGCGGGGTCGCGCCACCGGTCGCGGCGGGGGAGCCGGCCGCGGGGACCCAGTTGGGCGCCGTGAGGTTGGTGGGCGCGCCGAGCATCGGGTCGATGCCCGTGCGGTTCGTGGGGCTCCAGTCGCCGGTGAACATCGTGTCCGTGTCGCCGCTGTCGGCGCTGAAGCGGAAGAAACCCATGCGGCCGTCCGGCATGCCGCAGCGGTTCACGATGGAGTTCTGGACGACGAGGTTGCCCATGTTCGCCTGGCGGATGGTCTCCGAGGTGTCGACGCGGATGCAGTCGTTCATCTGGAAGTTGTCGACGATGACGTTCGAGAGCGTGCCCGCCGTGCCGCGGCGGAGGTGCATGCCCTGCTGACCCGACGCGCCGCCGCCGATGATCGTCATGTTCCACACCGTTGGGTTCGAGCGCGGGGTCGACGCCTCGGCGCCGCCGAGGTTGTCGGCCTCGATGCCCTTGTCGCCGAAGCCGGGGGCCTGCTGCACGACGACGAACTGCACGTTGCCGTTCCAGCCCTCGTCCCAGTCGAGGCCGTCGTCCTCCTGCAGGGTGATGACCGCGTACTTGAGGTGGGCGGTGCCACCGAAGAACTCGATGCCGTCGTCGAGGCCGCCGTGGACCTGGATGTACTCGAGCGTGGTGTCCGTGCCGCAGCCGCCGAGCGTGAGACTGTTGAGCTCGTTGTCGGTGCCGAAGACGAAGCCGGCCCACTCGATGCGGACGTAGCGGAGCGTGCCGCAGTTGTGCGCGGGGTTGTTGCCGCCGTACTCACCGCGGTCTTCGCCGGGATCGAGGCCCTCGATGGCGTTCGTGCCGCCCGCGCGGTTGATGGGCGCCTCGCCGAGGAGGACGACGCCGCCCCAGTCGCCGGGTTGGCGCGAGCCGACCGGCTGGTTGCTCGTGAAGACGATCGGCCGCTCGCGGGTGCCGTTCGCCTCGATGCGCCCGCGGTTCGTGATGATGAGCGCGTTGGCGCCACCGTCACCGCGGACCTCGGTGCCGGGCTCGACGGTGAGGACGGCGCCGTTCTCGACGTAGATGGGCGCCGTGAGGACGTAGATGTTGTTCGCGGTCCAGGTGGTGTTCGCGCGGATGTCGGCGCCGACCATCACGATGGTGCGCTCGTCGGGGCCGCTGTCGACCGGGTCGGGGCCACCGTCGACCGGATCGGGGCCGCCGTCGTTGCCGGGGCCGCCGTCGTTGCCAGGGCCACCGTCGGTGCCCGGGGTCGTGTCGTCGTCGCCGCAAGCTACGGCGCCGAGCATCGCGAAAGCGAGGCTCCAACGCATCCAATGTCGGAATGAAGTCTTCATGATGATCCTCGAGCTCGTTGGTGCGGCCACGAGCGCTCGCTCGGTCGGCCACTGACGCCGCCTTCGTGCCCGTCGCATGCTGCCGTTGCGCGTCGTCGCTGCGACAAGGCGGTGACATGGGAGGGGGCCTCGGTGACGAACCGTAACGCGCAGCCGCGCAGGGCGACGACGCGCCGCTCGACGTACTCGTGAGTTCGCTCGGCCTGGTGCTCACGCAGCGAGGCCGCGTGGTGTCCCTGGCGACGGATCCGCCGCCCGCACCTCGACGACCCGCGACAGCGCGTCAGCGGAAGGTCCAGCCGAGGCTGGCGCTGACGGACGTCCCCGGCTGGAAGCCGCGCACCAAGAGCCCCTGCGCGACGAGCTGCTCGCGCTGGTGCAGGAGGTTCTTGACCGAGAAGCTGAGCGTGACGCCGTCGCGGAGCCGCCAGCGGCCGATGAGGTCGAGGCGGTGGACGGGCTGCCGGTAGGTGTCCGGCAGGCGATCGGTGCCGACCTCCTCGAGCCGCGGCCCGAAGACGTTGTAGTACGCGTAGACTGAGAGTGCGTCGCCCTCGTAGCCGATGCTCGCGTTCACGACCCAGGGGGCCTGGAAGGAGAGGGGCCGCTCGGGGTTGGTGGCGGCGCGCGCCTGCTGCTCGTCGAGGATCGCCTCCGAGCGGACGAGCGTGAGGTTCGCGCCGGCGTTCCAGCGATCGAGCGCCGAGTGGATGCGCCCGAGCGACACCCGCCCTTCGAGCTCGAGCCCGAAGTTCCGCGCGCGGTCGATGTTTTGGTAGGAGAAGATCCGGTTGGGGTTGAGGACGACGAGCTCGATCGGATCCTCGAAGAACTTCGCGAAGGCGGTGAGCGAGAGCACCTCGAGCGCGGAGGGGAACCACTCCCAGCGGACGTCGACGCTCTGGATGCGCGTGCGGCGGACGGAGGGCGAGCCGAACTCGTTGCGGTTCTCGACGAAGTTGGGCAGCAGGAAGCCCGAGATCTCGCGGGCGGTGGGGCGCGCGACGGTGACGGCGTAGGCGGCGCGCACGAACATCGCCTCGCGGAGCATCACGCGCGCGCTCGCGGTCGGGAGCACGTCGACGTTGGTGCGCGTCACGGTCATCTCGGCGAGCGCCTCGGGGCTGAGCTGGTCGCCGAAGTTGCTGCCCGGGAGCAGCGTCTGCCGGAACGACTCGACGCGCGCACCCGCGAAGAGGCGAAGCCGCGCGTGGGGCTCGAGCTGGGTGCCGAGGTAGGCGGCGAAGAGCTCCTCGGTCGCGACGAAGGCGTCGTTCGCGCCCGTGATCTCGCGCATCGCGATGTTGGTGCCGAAGTTCTCGCGCCGGAAGAGCTCCTCGGGGGGCCGCAGCGTGAGCGAGGGGTCCTCGGGCGCCAACGTGCTGCGGTAGTTGAAGCGACGCAGGTCGAAGGTGCGCTCGGCGCGGTGGGCGGCGAGGCCCGCGCTCACCTTGAAGACCCCCGCCTGACGCCAGTCGTAGAGGAAGTTGAGGCCGCCGCCGAAGTCGCGCTGGTCGAGCTCCATGAAGAGCCGCTGGCCGTCGTCCGGGAGGTTCGGCTGCCAGATCCAGCGGCGGTCGGCGCCCCAGGGGTTCGTTGGCCAGGGGTCGCCGCTGCCGATGTCGTTGGGCTTGTACCGGAAGTCGCGGGTGTCGGGCTCGCTGCGGTTCGCGCGGGTGGTCTCGGCGTGCCACGTGAGCCGCGCGGAGCCGAGGTAGTGCCGGCCGCGGAGCTGGTGGAAGAGGATGCGACGGGTGTTGAACTGCAGGCGCCCCCGCATCGAGTCCTCGGAGCCGTCGAGGCTCTCGATGATGCCCTGGTCGATCGCCGTGTAGTCGATGCCGATCTGGTTGAAGAGCGTCGTATACGTGACCTCGTGGTCGTCGCCGAGCTCGAGGTTGGCGACGCCCAACGCGTAGAGGCGGGCCTCCTGCTCGTAGGACTCGCGGCGCAGGTCGTCGCGCGGGAGGACCGCGCGCTCGTTCGGATCGTCCGGGTCGACGCGCGGCGTGACGAGGCGCTCGTTCTGGCGCTGCCGCTCGAGCGTCCAGCCACCGGCCGCGAGCACGCCGAGGCTCATGCCGCGGCCGAAGCGGAGGCGATGCCCGACGCTGAGGCCGAGCTTCTCGATGGGCATCAGCCCGACCATGCGGCGACGCACCCGGAAGTCGTCGTTGAACTGCTGCGAGAGCTCGCGGCGCTCGTTCGAGTCCGGCACGCCGGCGGGCGTGAGCGGCCGCTCGCGCAGGCCCTCGGGCAGCGCGCGGCTGCCGTCGTCGTGGCCGAAGAGATCCCAGCGGCCGCCGCGATAGACGGGCGCGTCCCGCCAGGTCGTCTGCGTGTTTACGCCGAGGCCGAGGCTCGCGCGCACCTCGAACTGGTCGGGCGGCTCGGCGAGCGAGATCTGGAGGGCGCCGCCGCCGAAGGCGCCCGGCAGCTCGGGGAGGTAGCTCTTGAGCACCGCGAGGCTCGAGAGGATCTCGGAGGGGAAGAGGTCGAGCTGGACGCCCGCGGAGTAGGGGTCGAGGGCGGGGAGGAGCGCGTCGTTCAACGTGACGCTGACGTAGCGACCGCCGAGGCCGCGGACGTAGAGGTAGCGACCGCCGACGATGGTGGTCGCGACGACGCGGCGCGCGGCGCTGCCGGCGGAGCCGTCACCCGCGCGGCGGATCTCCTCGGAGCTGACGGCGTCGCGCACACCGGCGCTCTGCTGCCGGACCTGGAGCTGCGTGGCGGCGGTGTTCGTGTCGACGCGGTAGGTCGTGACCGAGGCCTCGCCCATGGTGCTCGAGTCCATGCGCAGCTCGACGTCGGGCAGGTAGGTGATCTCGCCGCGCTCGACCTCCACGTTGCGCAGCCGCACGGGGAGGTAGAAGTCGGTGACGATGCGGAGGGTGTACGAGCCCGGCGGCAAGCGGAGCTGGAAGCGCCCCTCGGGGCCGGTCGTGATGCGGCGGCCGCGACCGACGAGCTCGACGGAGACGCCCGCCATCGGCGCGCCGTTCGCTTCGTGGTCGAGCACGACGCCCGTGATGCCCGAGTCGCCCTCCGCCAGGGTGTCGCCGAGATCGGCCGCGCTCGCGGCGCCTCCCTCGACGGAGCCTTCGATCGGCCCCTCGAGGGGCCCCTCGACCGGCCCTTCGATGGGGCCCTCGATCGGTCCCTCCACCGGCTGCGCGGCGAGACGACCCGCGGCGAGCGCGACGAGCGCGACGAAGACCGCGAAGGTCGTGAACGTCCCGCCGAGCGGACCGCGACGTGGGGCGCCGAATGGGCCGCGACGCGGGGCGACACCCCGGACGCGCGCGGGGGCGGGCGCGCGACGGAGCTCGTCGCTTCGACCTGAGGTCGACGTGAGAAGGAAGCGCATGTCGGCTCTCCGGCGCGCTCCTCGTCGGGAGCGTCCGCTTTGAAGGAACTCGTCTCGGGTTTCGGCGCCCGCGTGGATCCGCGGAGGGCGCGTGGAGTCGGTGGAGGCCCTGTGGGGACAGTCGGGTCAGCCTGGTCAGTCGATCGACCCGTCCGCTCGGTCAGCGTGGGAGGGCCTTGGTCATCACGGCGATGGTCGTCGCGCCTCCTTCGCGGGAGAGGTCCATCGCCTCGGCGGCGCGCTCGAAGCTCACGTCGTCGTGCGCGTCGAAGAAGACCTTCCGGTCGCCGCGCGCGGCCAGCACGCGCGTGAGCCGGCTTGGGAAGACGGCGTCGGGGACGACGTCGCGGTTGATGCGGATGCCCCCCTCGGCGTTGACGCTGATCACCAGCGGTTGGCTGGGATCGATCGCCTCGGCGGGGAGATCTTCGGGCTCGTTCGGGATCGTGATCCAGAGCTGCTTGAACATCGCGGGGGTGATCACCATGAAGATGATCAGCAGCACGAGGACGACGTCGACGAGCGGCGTGACGTTCATCTCGGGCGTGTGGCGACCCTTCTTCTTCGGGCCGGTGGAGAGGTCCATTCCCATGGGCTCACCTCTCGTTCGCCGCGAGGCGGCCGTCGGGCGCGCTCGTGGTGGTGGCCACCGCGGGCGCCTCGGGCTCGTCCGCTGCGGCGGAGTTGGTCCGGAGCATCACGCCCGGGAAGCCGACCTGCTGGGCGACCTTGAAGAGCGCGCGGACGCGCCCGTAGGGCGTGCGCCGGTCGGCGCGCAGGATGATCTTGCGCTCGGGCGCGCGGGCGTGCGCCTCGTCGAGCACCTGGGCGAAGCGCTCGTCGTCGAGGCGTCGCTCCTCGAAGTGGAGGCGGCCGTCCCGACCGATGCTCAGCACGAAGGGCTCCTCGCCCTCCGGGTCGTCCTCGCCGTGCTGGATCGTCGGGAGCTCGACGGAGGCGCCCGGGTCGGTGTTCGGCAGGACGACCATGAAGATGATGAGCAGCACGAGCACGATGTCGACGAGCGGCGTGACGTTCATCGTCGGCCGCGAGCGCCCTCCTGTGCGGTGCTTGGACAGGCCGCCCATGGTCAGGCCACCGCGGGCTGCGTCGACGTCAGCTTCGGCGAGGTCTGGCTCTCGCGCGCCTCGGGCTCGCGCACCGCGCGCGAGGGCTCGACGCTCGCCACGCCCGCCGGCGGGTCGACGTCGGCGGCGGCGAGCCGGTCGACGAGCTCGCTGGCCGCGTTCGAGAGCCCCGCCTCGTAGAGCGCGATCTTGTTCGAGAGCCAGTTGAACACGAGCACGACGGGGATGGCGACGACGAGGCCCATGCCCGTGACGACGAGGGCCTCACCGATCTGGCCGCCGATGGTCGCGATGCCGCCGCCGCCTTCGGCCGCGATCTTCTGGAAGGTGAAGAGGATGCCGATGACCGTGCCGAGGAGGCCCACGAAGGGCGCCGTCGAGCCGGTCGACGCGAGCACGCCCATGCCGCGGTTGAGGCTCGCGGAGACGTGCTCGCCCGTGCGCTCGAGGGCTCGCTCGGTCAGGTGCGTCGCCTTCTCCGGCTCGTGCCCCTCGGCGCGGCGGTCGAGGTAGGTGCGGATGCCCGTGTACATGTAGCTCGCGAGGTGCGAGCCGCGCGTCGCCGAGGCGACCGCGAGGGCGCCCTCGAAGTCGCCTGCCTCGAGCTTGGGGTCGACCTCGCGCGCGAAGACACGGCTCTTCCGGTTCGAGAGGACCAAGAGCAGGAGGCGGTCGATCACCACGGCGAGGCTGAGGAGCGCCTGCGCCGCGAGGACGAGCACGACGAGGAGGACGGCGAGGGGCGCGTGTTTGAGGAGCTCGATGATGTCCATGGCGATGTCTCCAGGGGGAGCAGGTAGAGGCCGAGAGCGGAAGTCAGAGGTTGCGCGCGCGGAACTGGAAGGGCTGGACCCAGACCCACGCGATCGGGGTGCCGTCGGGCTGACGGGCCGCGTTGAACTCGCGCCAATGCTCGCGCAGGCATTGGCGGACGACGTTCTGGAGGAGCTCGGGGCCGCGTACGATGTCGTAGCGGCTCAGCAGGCCCTGGGCGTCGACCTGCACGCGGACGAGCACCACGCTCGCCACGCCTTGGGCGCGCACCTCGGGCGGCTCGACGTATTGAAGCGCGGGGCTCCGGGGCGCACCTGACTCACGCTTCACCCGACGCGCGGCCATCGCGGCGGCGGCGGCGGCGGTGGTGGCGGCGCGACCTCGGGTGCAGGCGCGCCGGCGGAGGTCTGGCCGCCGCGACCGCCCGGCACGCCGCGGAGGTCGCCGCCGACGGGGCCGGTCGGGCGCTCGTTCGTGAGCGGGCCCTCGCGCTCCTCGGGGCGCGCGTCGGGGATCTGGTCGGGCGGGGTGATCACCGGCCGCGGCGCCGCGGGGCGGAAGACGGCGACGGGCTCGGGCTGCACGATCGGCTCGATCGGCTCGGGCTCGGGCTCGGGCTCGTCCGCGGCGAACTCGACCACGATCTCGGTCTCGGGCTCGGGCTCGGGCTCGACGTCGTTCGGGCGCGTGCCCCAGCGCGTGTAGGCGTAGACGGTGCCGCCGAGGAAGATGCCCGCGAGCAGGAGCGCCACCGCGAAGAGCGCGATGGCGAAGCGGTCTCGCTTGCGTTGGAAGTCGGCGAACATCGTCTCGGGTCCCCCTTGGCGACCGCTCCGTTCAGCGTCCCGAAAGGTGCCCGACGAGTACGAGCGCGAGGTGACGCGGACGTGTCAGAGCCGTGGCGATTCGGACGCGGGAAGGAGCGGCAAGGGAGCACGTGACGGCCGTGTGTCAGCCGCGTGACCGGGTGATGCCGAGCGGCTTCGGCGCTCATCGCGCGTGCCCGTTCGGCTTGTCGACGCGGAGCCGGTAGCCGATGCCGCGCACCGTCTCGATCGCGGTCGCGCTCGCGCCGAGCTTCTCGCGCAGCCGTCGGACGTGGGTGTCGACGGTGCGCAGACCGGCGTCGGCGTCGGCCCACACGAGACCGAGGAGCTGATCGCGACGCAGCACCGTGCCGGCGTGGGAGGCGAGTTCCGCGAGCAGCCGCCCTTCGACGGGGGTGAGGCGCACCTCGCGATCGGCCACACGCGCTCGGCGTGTCGTGAGGTCGACCTCGAGCGTGCCGAGGATGAGCTTCGCGGGCGCCTCGGGGGGACGCGGCAGCGCGCGACGTAGGACGGCGCGCGCCCGCAGGACGAGCTCGCGCTCGGAGTAGGGCTTCGCGAGGAAGTCGTCGGCGCCGAGCTCGAAGGCGAGCACCCGGTCGATCTCGTCGTGCCGCTCGGAGAGCGCGAGCACGGGAACTCGCTCGGTGACGGGATCGCGCCGGAGGCGCCGCAGGACCTCGGGACCGCGAGGGATCTTCAGCTCGAGGTCGACGACGACGAGCGCCGGAGGGTCGCTCGCGATCTGCGCGAAGGCGGCGTCACCGTCGTCGAAGGCGCGGACGACGAAGCCGGCCTGGCTCAGGGCGTCTCGGGTCGTCTCGGCGCGCTCTTCGATCACGAAGATGGTTTCGACCATCGTCGATAGACCATGCATGGGGGTCGTGACGGCTGCGTGAAGCTCGCGTGTCGATCCGCCCTCGCTCCGCGACGAACGTGTCGGACCGCGACGAACGTGTCCGGAGACGAACATGTCCACGCCGACGAGCCGTCCGCTCGGGAAGAACGTGTCCGACGGTGACGACAGCGTGTCGAGACGACCGCGTATCGAGACCGGCGCGACCTCAATCGAAGAGGTCGAAGTCCCAGTCGTCTCCCTGGCCGGACGGCTCCTCCCCGCCGAAGAGGTCGAAGTCCGCCTCCTCGGGCGGCGCCGTGGCGAGCGCGATCGCCGAGAGCATGCCCTCTTGCCGGTGCTCCACCGTGCGCTCGCTCGGATCGCCACGGAAGTGCGTCGGGCCAGGCGCCGGGAGCGGGTCGGGGGGCGCGTCGACGTGCAGGGCGAGGCCGCTCTCGAAGGGGTCGAGCAGCTCTCCGGGCGCGACGTAGGCGAAGCGCGGCGCGTCCATCGTGGGGCTGCTGGGCAGCGCGAAGGTGCTCGCGGGGGATTTGAGCGCCGGGTCGTTGCGCATGCCGACCCGGGTCGCGCCCCACTCCCAGAAGGCGCGCCAGTCGTCGGCGCGGACGGGTCGCGCGAGGGGGAGCACCAGGCGGAACTTCGGGAGCTCCGGCCGGTGCGACCACGTCGTGTGCACCACGTGGTAGTGGCCCTCCCAATGGCCCGACGCCTCCTCGGGCCGCACGCCGCCGTCGTAGTCGAGCACGAGGCAGGAGACGTGGAGGACGTCGGCCGATTCGCGACGCCCGCCTTCGCGGAAGAGCGCAGGTGACCAGAGCCTCAGGTCGGTCTTCGCGCGCGCCTTCGCCTGCTGGCGGAGCTTCTCGTACTCGCGGCGCGCGCCGGGGCGTCCGCCCGCCTGCTCGGCGCGCACGAGCCGCCCCCAGCGGCGACCGCCGAGGCGCTTGCCCGCCTCCAAGGCCGCCCACGCCTCGTCGACGCGGTCGAGGTCGCGCGCGACGGCCTTCGCGAGCTCTGGCTTGAGGATGAAGGTGAGCAGCCCTCGGGTGAGGGTCGCCAGGTCGATCACGTCGCGCTTCGGCTCCGCGTCGAAGACGCGGTCGAAGGTGGTGACGGCGAAGCGAGTCGCGACCATGACGCCGTCAGCATACCGCGCAGGGATCCTTCACCCACTTCGTGACGTATGCTCACGGCATGAGCGACGACATCGACATCGAAGCCATCGGGCGTCGCGTGCGGGCCGCGCAGCGACGGAACCTGCTCGTAAAGGGGGCCGCCGTCGGGCTGGTCCTGCTCGGCATCGTGATCGGCACCTGGCTGCAGACGATCAGCTATTCGTTCCGGGGTGGCTTCTGGCTCGGCCTGATCCTCGGCGTCATGGCGGGCGGCTTCGTCTACAAGCGCTACGAGGTGCAGGTCGAGGACGTCGAGTGATGCCCACGTGATGGATCGCTCAGGCGTGTGAAAAAATCCCGCCACCGCGGTTGATGCCTGCGCCGCGGGGCTGGTAAGACCACCCCTCGGGTCGGCGTGCGGTCTCGAGACCGACCTCAGGGAGAGCCATGGCGAAGGAACGAAACGACCTGCAGGTCACCGGTCGGCACTCGGAGATCCCCGAGCCCCACGTGAAGATCGACGAATCCGGCGACGGGGTCGTCATCATCGTGACCCAGGTCTTCGGCCCCAAGGGGGATGACCTCGTCGGGATCTCGGACGTGACCTTCGACGGCTTCCCCGCGGTCACGCTGGGCGTGCGGACCTCGGAGGGACGCGAGGGGCTCGTTCACCTCAGCCCCATCCACGGGGACCCTCGCAAGGCCGGGTTCACGGACATCGCGCCGGGGACCAAGTGCGAGATCTTCTGTCCGGTCTCGAAGGAGCCGCTCCCGGTCCTCGGCGAGGTCGAGGATGGCAGCGGCGCCGCGTACCGGGCGCTCTTCCTCACGCCGAAGCTCGAGGAGGGCGCGGTCGTGATGATCAGCGACGTGTGGGGGCACTTCCACTCGCGCATCGTCGACGACATGGAGCTGCTCTCCTACTGGGCCGTGACCCACGACGGGAACGGCGCGTAGGCGGATTCCTACGCCGGGGCGGCCGCTCTCCGATGCGAGGATGGTCACCGGAGCGTGCACGCTTCACGACAGACCATGATAAGATGACCCTCGGTGCAGGTTCTTCGTGAGGTAGGTGGTCGCGCGTTCCAGCCCCGCGCGGGGCAGGTGCTCGACGGTCGCTATGTGCTCGAAGCCCCGATCGGCGAGGGTGGGATGGCGCTCGTGTGGCGCGCCCGGCACCAGCGGCTCGGTCATACCGTCGCGGTGAAGTTCCTCCGGAACCCCGACGACCAGAAGCTCCGGGATCGCTTCCTGCGCGAGGCGCAGGTGGCCGCGGCGATCCGCCACCGCAACGTCGTCGAGATCCTCGACGTCGGCGAAGAGGGCGACCACGTCTACATCGTGATGGAGCTGCTCGACGGGGAGTCGCTCGCCGACCACCTCGCCCGCGGCCCGCTCCCGGTCGCCGACGGAGTCCGGCTCGCGGCGGCCATCCTCGGAGGCCTGACGGCGGTCCACGAGGCGGGCATCGTTCACCGCGACCTCAAGCCCGAGAACGTGCTGCTCGTCCAAGACGCCGACGGGCTCTACCCGAAGATCGTCGACTTCGGCATCTCCAAGGTGCACCTCGGCTCGGAGGCGCCCGCGGCGCGCGAGAGCTCGCCTCGTCTGGTCTCGGTCGTGCCGACGCAGGAGAACGTGCTCGTCGGCACGCCAGAGTACATGTCGCCCGAGCAGGTGCGCGCGAAGGCGCACGTCGACCAGCGCAGCGACGTCTGGTCGATCGGGGTCATCCTCTACGAGATGTTCGCGGGGGACGTTCCCTTCCGCGGGGAGACCGCGGCCGACGTGTTCATCGCCATCGCGACCGAGCAGGAGCCCGAGCTCGCCGCGCTCCGCCCGGACATGCCGGAGCCGCTCGCCCGCTTCGTCCAGCGCGCGCTGCGCAAGGCGCCCGAGGAGCGATACACCAACGCGCGGGCGATGCGTCGCGCGCTCGTCCAGGCCGTCGGGGAGGCCGCGCGCGACACCGAGCTGGCCGGCGACCCCGACCAAGCCCAGGCGCTGCGCGGGGCGCTCGGCGCGAGCTACGAGCCGGGCGACTCGCTCGTGATGAAGCTCCCCTCGACCCGCGGGCCGCGGCCCGAGCAGCCGACCCTGGACTTCGACGAGAGCCCCGCGAGCGCGCCTCGTCCGCGACGGGTGGTCTGGGGAGTCGGAGCCGCGTCCGTGGTCGTGGCGCTCGGCGTGGTGGCGTGGACCTTCGGGGCCGCGGCACCTGCGGCGGAGACGGCGGCAGCGCCGAGCGAGGCGCCGGCGCCCGAGGTGCTGGCCGCCGCGCCCGAGCCTCCAGCGGTGGTCGCCGAGCCCGCCGCGCCGCGGACCGTCCGCATCGAGCTGCTCGAGGTCCCGAGCGGCGCCGAGATTCACGTGGACGGTCGGCCGCAGGCGTCGGCGACCTTCGAGCTGCCGGCCCGCGAGGAGCCTCGGTTGATCGAGGTGCGCGCGCCCGGTCACCGCGAGTGGCGAGTCGAGCAGGTCTTCACGGCCGACGCCCAGCTCACGCCGAACATGCCGCGCCGAGGTCGCGCGGCCGCGCGGGGCACGACGATGGCGAGCATGTCGACGGCGTCCTCGGAGCGCCCGACGTACTTCCGAGATCCCGGGTTCTGACGGCGCAGCAATTCAGCCGCCGTACATCGACTCGGCGATGCGATACGCGCTGAGCTCGAGCTGCTGGAGGGCGTCACGGATCGCGATGGCGTCGCCCTCGCCGTCCAAGAGCCCGCGCAGCACGGCGATGTCCGCCTTCACCGCGTCGAGCACCTCGGCATCCACCAGCTCGACGCACTCCTCGACGGCCTTCTCGCTCGTGTAGAGCAGCGCCTCGGCGCTGTTGCGGAGCTCGGCGAGCTCTTTTCGCTTCACGTCGGTCTGCTTGTACTGCTCGGCGTTCTGGATGATGCGATCGATCTCGTCGGTCGACAGGCCGCTCGACGCCACCACCCGCACCGACTGCACGCGGCCCGTGCGCAGATCCTTCGCGCTCACCTCGACCATGCCGTCGGCGTCGATGTCGAAGGTGACCTCGATCTCGGGCGCGCCGCGCGGGGCCGGCGGGATCGGAGCGAGCTCGAACTTCGCGAGCGTCTTGTTGTCCGCCGCCATCTCGCGCTCGCCCTGCAGGACGTGGATGGGCACGAAGGGCTGGTTGTCGATGCTCGTGGTGAAGATCTCTTGGGCGCGCGTCGGGATGGTCGTGTTGCGCGGGATCAGCGGGTGGAAGACGCCGCCGCCGGTCTCGACGCCGAGCGTCAGCGGCGTCACGTCGAGCAGGAGGACCTCGTCGACCTCGCCCGAGAGCGCGGCGCCCTGCAGGGCGGCGCCCGTGGCGACGACCTCGTCGGGGTTGACGCCCTTGTGCGGCGGGCGGCCGAAGAACTCCGTGACCTTGCGCTGCACGAGCGGCATACGCGTCTGCCCACCGACGAGGAGGACCTCGTCGATGTCCTCGATGGTCAGGCCCGCGTCCTTCAGCGCCTGCTTGCAAGGGATGAGGGTCCGGTCGACGAGCTCCATCACGAGGATCTCGAGCTCGCTCCGCTTCAGCACCGTCTCGAGGTGCTTCGGACCGGAGGCGTCGGCCGCGATGAAGGGGAGGTTCACCTCGGTCTCGATCGAGGACGAGAGCTCGTGCTTGGCCTTCTCGGCTTGCTCGCGCAGGCGCTGGAGCGCGATCCGGTCCTTGCGGAGATCGATGCCCGTCTGTTTCTCGAAGCGCTTCGCGAGCTCCTCGACGAGGAGGTTGTCGATGTCCTCGCCGCCGAGGTGCGTGTCGCCGGAGGTCGAGCGGACCTTGAACACGCCGCCCGCGATCTCGAGGATCGAGATGTCGAAGGTGCCGCCGCCGAGGTCGTAGACCGCGACGCGCTTGCCGTCCTTCTGGTCGAAGCCGTACGCGAGCGCGGCGGCGGTCGGCTCGTTGATGATCCGCTTGACGTCGAGGCCGGCGATCTGACCGGCGGCCTTGGTCGCGGCGCGCTGCGCGTCGTTGAAGTACGCGGGGACCGTGACGACCGCCTCGGTGACCTCCTCGCCGAGGTAGGCCTCGGCGACGTCCTTCATCGTTTGAAGGATGAACGCGCTGATCTCCGGCGGGCTGTAATCCTTGCCCCCCGCGTGCACCCAAGCGTCACCGTTCGTGTTCATGATCACGCGGTACGGGACGAGGTCTTTGTGGCGTTGGACGTCATCGGACTCGAAGGGCTGCCCCATCAGGCGCTTGACCGCGAAGACGGTGTTCTCCGGGTTCGTGGCGGCCTGCCGCTTGGCGACCGAGCCGACCCGGCGCTCGCCCTCGCGCGTGAAACCGACGACCGAGGGTGTGGTGCGAGAGCCCTCTGCGTTCGGGATGACCACGGGCTCACCGTTGTCGATGAACGCGACACACGAGTTGGTCGTGCCGAGGTCGATGCCGATGACTTTCCCCATCGCGCCGACGATAGCACGCAGCCCCGGGGCGATCGTACGGGGAAACGCGACGACGTAGCCCGCTCACGCCGCCTGCGAATCGGCGGCCGCGAGCGCACGCGACCTCCGAATCCGCGGCCCCTCCGCATCGGGCGGCGGCGCGTGCGCGCGACCTTCCTGTCCGCGGCCGCTCCGCATCGGGCGGCCCGTATCCGCCGACGTCGGCAATGGCGGCCGCGGCGTGCGCGGCTCCGAGCGGCGGCGCGGTGGTCAGTCCTTCGCGGGGGGGCGGGCGACGACGACCAGCGCGGGACGGAGGAGCCGCTCGCCGAGGCGGTAACCTGGGACGACCTCCGCGACCACGGTGCCCGGCGGGTGCTCCTCGGTCTCCTGCTGCTGGATCGCGTCGTGCTCGTTGGGGTCGAACGGGTTTCCGATCGCCTCCAGCCGGCGGAGGCCGAGCCGCTGCGCGACATCCTCGAAGCCCTTGAGCACCATGCGGACGCCCTCGGCCACCGCGCCGACGTCGGGCGCGTGCGCGGCGGCGTCGAGCGCGCGCTCGAGGTTGTCGAGCACGGGGAGGATCTCGCGGATCGTCTCCTCTTGCCCGCGCCGACGCGCGTCCTCGAGCTCGCGCTTCGTGCGCTTGCGGAAGTTGTCGTAGTCCGCGGCCGTCCGGAGGAGCTGGTCCTTGAGCCGATCACGCTCGGCGGTGAGCTGCGCCATGGGATCGGGGGACTCAGCCGCCTCGCCCGACTGGTCAGGAGCATCCCCAGACGACTCGGTGTCGGGGGGCTCGGTCTCTTCGTGTGCGTCGTGGTCGTTCACGCGAACCTCGTGGCGCGGGAGATTAGGCCGAGCACGCGGACGCTTCAACGTCCGTCAGCGCCCTGAAGGGGCTTTCATGGCACGTGGATGGGAGCGAGCGTAGCCCTTGACACCCTCGCCCAGAGGTATCTTACTGACATCTCGGGACAATTGACCGAGCTACCCTACCGCGCGCGCCGCATCCTCTACGCGGCGATCACCGAGTACATCGCCACCGGCGAGCCGGTGGGCTCGCGCACGCTCGCGAAGCGCTACGGGATCAACCTCTCGCCCGCGACGATTCGGAACGTGCTCGCCGACCTGGAGGAGGCGGGCCTCGTGCGCCAGCCCCACACGAGCGCGGGCCGCGTCCCGACCGACAAGGGCTTCCGGCTCTTCGTCGACGCGTTGGTGCAGATGCGTGAGGTCGCAGCAGAGGACCGCGCGGCCGTGCTCCAGCGCCTCCGCGGCCTCGTGCCGGGCAGCGACGTGCTGAAGGAGGCGGGCGAGGTGCTCAGCGCGCTGACCGGCGCGGCCGGGGTCGTGACCGCGCCGCGGGCCGAGCACGAGCAGCTCTCACAGCTCCGCTTCATGCGCCTGCGAGGCGACCAGCTGCTGGTGGTGCTCGTGACCCGCTCGGGCGCGGTCGAGAACCGGGTGGTCACCATCGCCGGAGAGCTCGACGACCGCGTCCTCGAGCGCGTCAACAACCTGCTCGACGAGCTGCTCACCTCGCAGACCCGCAGCCTCGCGAGCGTCCGCGACGCCTTGGCGGCCGAGATGGACGCCGAGCGGGGGACGATCGAGCAGCTCCGGGCCGAGGCCCGCCGCATGGTCGACGCCGCGGTCGGCGACGACCGGCCGGCGAAGGTCGTCATCGAGGGTCAGGGCCGCCTCTTCGACCGCCCCGAGTTCCTCGATGGCGAGAAGATCCGCAGCTACCTCCGCGCGTTCGACGACAAGGAGCGGCTGCTCGGGCTCTTGGAGGACACCCTGCTGAGCGGCGGCGTCCGCGTGCTCATCGGCCAAGAGGCCGGGCTCGGCGCGGTCGACGACGTGAGCCTGGTGGCCACGAGCTACGGCCGGAGCGGGTCGGCGGGCACGCTCGGCGTGATCGGGCCGACCCGCATGGACTACGCGAAGGTGGTCCCGCTGGTCGGTTTCACGGCGAAGGTGATGGGCGACATCCTCGCGGGCAAGACCGAGGCGCTCGAAGAGGACGAGTGAGGGCGAGCGCCTGAGACCGAGGCGCACGCCGCTTCACTCGCTCAGCCGCGCTCGAACGACGCTCCCTGCCGGACCACGCGTCGCGGCGCGCGGGGCCCGCGGTGCTTCACTCGCTCAGCCGCGTTCACCCTGCCGGACTGCGCACAGCGAGCGGAGCCGGGGGGCTCGCGGCGCCTCACTCGCTGAACTGAAAGACCAGCTCGCCTTCGCGGATCATGCCGAGCTCGTCGCGCGCCACGCGCTCGACGGCCTCGGGGTCGTGGCGGAGCCCCTCCACCTCGCGCCGGAGCGCGTGCACGTCGCGGCCGAGGCGCTCGTTCTGGGCGCGGACCTCGTGGAGCTGGGTCTCGAGCCGCCGGTACCGAGGGAGGCCGGCCTCGTCGAGGATGCGCACGGGGACCGCCACGACCGCGATCACGAGCAGCGAGAAGGGGAGGAGCCAGACCGCGCGGGTGCGCGGTTCGGGAGACGAGGACACGCGCCCGACCCTCGCGCGAGACGTCGCCGAACGCCAGAAAGCGACGAAGGTTGGCCCTGCAGACCCTTCGCGTCACCGCGTTCGCTGGATGCCTCGTAGCTGCCCACACCCAATCTCCTCGCGGCAGTGTCTGGTCTTGGGCCGTGGGCGCTCGGAGCGACCGCGGGTCGGAAGGGCGGGTCGGAGGCTTCGCCACTTTCTTGCCCCCGCGGCCCCTCCTCCGATAGGGGCAAGGGGAGGAGTCCCCGTGACGACGCTGGTCCACGCCGCCCTGACCTTCCGCCGCACCGTTCGATCCTCCTACGGCTTCGCCGTCGCGGCCGTGCTCGCGCTCGTCGTGCTGCTCGGGGTCTTCGAGGGGCCGCTCTCCGCGCTCCGGGCCGAGCACGCGCTCGTGGGGGGCGCGTGGGTCGCCGTCTTCGGCGCGCGGCTGGCGTCGCGGCTGCGCGGGCCCCGGCTGCGTCCGGGCGCCATCGCCTGGATCGACCTCGAGCTCGGCGCGCTCTTGCTGGTCGCGGCCCACGCCGTCGTACAGGTCGGGGGCGGGCTCGCGAGCGAGCTCTACCCCGTCATCTTCGTGCTCGTGGCCTTCCTCGCGAGCTTCTCGCGGGCGCCGATGGGCGCGGCGCTCGTCGGCGTCGCGCTGGTGCTCGAGGTCGGCGTCCACCTCGTGGCCGAGGGCCGCCAGGACTGGCGCGAGCTCGCGCTCCACGGCGCCTTCCTCGTCTGCTTCGGGGTGATGTCGATGCTCTTCACGCGCGTCGAGATCGCGCGCGTCCGCGAGCGCTCGCGCCGCGAGCTCGACGACGAGAAGGAGAAGCTCAAGACCGAGTCGCGCATGTTCCGGCTCGTCGCCGCGCCCTCGGCCGAGGGGCAGCGCGACGAGGACCGGCTCGTCCGCTCGAGCGTCGAGGAGCTCCACCACCAGGTCTTCCACGTGCTGCAGCTGCTGCACCGCACGCTCGACCTGCACACCTGCGTGCTCCTCATGCGCAGCGACGACGACGAGCGGCTCCGGATCGTCGAGCTCGTGACGGATGGCGACCAGATCGCGAGCGGCCCCTTCTCGACCGGCGAGGGCGCGGTCGGCGCGGTCATCAAGCGCCAGCTCACGATGAACCTGCAGAACCTCAAGCCTGGCTACAAGGGCCTCTGCTACTACGACGGCCCCGCGCTCGTCCGCGCGTTCATCGGCGTGCCGATCGTCGAGTCGGGCGTCGTGCGCGGCGTGCTCTGCGCCGACCGCATCGACGACCGCCCCTTCACCGAGCGCGAGGAGCTCGCCCTCGAGGGCGCGCTCGCGCAGGTGCTCCGCGCGCTCCAGAACGAGCGCGTCTTCGTGCAGCTCGAGCGCACCAAGCGCGAGCAGACCGTGCTGCACCGGGCCTCGACCAAGCTCGGGGCGGCGCTCGACGAGGACGCCGTCGTGGAGGCCGGCCTCGAGGCGGCCCAGGAGATCGCGCCCCACGACCTCGCGGTCGTCACCTACTACGACGCCGACGACCGGCGTCACCGCGTGCGCCGCGCGCTCGGCGCGGGCGCCGAGGAGCTCGAGGGGCTGACCTTCCGCGACAACACCTCGCTGACGGCGATGGCGGTGAAGAACCGCCACTACCTCCCGTACCGCGGCGACTTCGACGCGCGGCAGCAGGTCGTCTTCACGAAGCGCCACAACCCGAAGGGCATGCGCTCGCTGCTCATCCTGCCGCTCGTCGTGCGCGAGGACGCCATCGGCACGTTGACCCTCGCGGCCGAGCGCACGGCGGCCTTCAACGACGCGGTCCGCCCGACCCTGCAGGTGCTCGGCAACCAGCTCGCGGTCGCGCTCTCGAACGCGCACGCGGTCAAGCGCCTCGAGGAGATGGCGACGACCGACGGTCTGACGGGCTGCCTCAACAAGCGCGCCTTCCACGAGGAGCTCGACCGCAAGCTCCGCTCGGCCGCGCGCTTCGGCCGCAAGCTCTCGCTCATCGTCACCGACATCGATCACTTCAAGAGCGTCAACGACACCTACGGGCACGCGGTCGGCGACGTCGTCATCCGAGAGCTCGGCGCCATCCTCCGCCGCATGAAGCGCGAGACCGACATCGTCGCGCGCTTCGGCGGCGAGGAATTCTGCGTGCTCTGCGAGGAGACGGACACCGAGGGCGCGATCCTGCTCGCCGAGCGTGTCCGCGAGGAGATCTCCAAGATCGTCTTCGAGACCGAGCTCGGCAAGCTGCAGGTGAAGGCGTCCCTCGGCGTCGCGACCTACCCCGATCACGCCTCGACGCCGGCCGAGCTCTTCGACATCACCGACAAGGCGCTCTACGTGGCCAAGCAGAACGGCCGCAACCAGGTGGTCACGGCCGGCGTGAAGCCGGGCAAGCCGGGCAAGCCCTCGAAGCCCTCGAAACCCCCGCAGGCCGCCGCGCGCTGACGCGCGGACCAGAGCAAGCGGGCTCACCCTCGTGGGGGAGCTCAGACCGCGCCGACTCGCTTTCGTGGCGCGAGCTCAGACCGCGCCGCCTGCCTGACCTTCGTGGGGCGACGAGGCCGCGGGCCGCGTGGCCTCAGACCGCGTGCTTCGTGATCAGATCGCCGAGGCGCGGGAGCGCGGCCTCGACGTTCTTCTTCGCGCTGCCGCGGAGCTTCGAGTAGGTGCCCTTCACGAGCCCGTTCGTGCTCTTCTCGGCCTTCGCGTCGGTGACGGCGAGGAGCGCGTCGGCCACGCGGCTCGAGTTGGCGACGAAGTGCGCGCGCACGTCCTTGCCGGCGGCCGTCGCCTCGGCGTGGATCGGCTCGAGCGCCTCGGCGAACTCCGGCAGCAGCCCCTCGACCACGCTCTTCACGAAGCCGGGCTTGATGCCCTTCACCGTCTTGTAGGCCGCCTTCACGGCCATGCCCCCGAGGCCACCCTTGTCGGCGACTTCGGCGTCGATGAGTTGCAGGCAATCCTGGATGATGGCGGGCTTCTTGGCTTCGTCGGTGAGCGCGGTGGACAGGCTGGGCATGCGTGCGGGTGTGTCGCAGTCCGCCGAGCCGTGCAAGCGCCGCTGACCGAGCGCCGCCAACCCGGAGTTCGTTCGGGGTATCCGCGGTCCTCGGCGCGGATCTCGCTCGCGACCTCCTCGATTCGGCCTCGTTGGGCCGGACGTTGATGTGGCGAGGCATTTGGGGGCTGCTCCCCCCTGGTCGTGCTCGTGGGGCCTTCGAGGTGGGGTCAGCCTACCCCGCTGGGGTCCACATCCCCCCATCCGGGCCCCCCACACAGACGAAGTTCCCCGCAGTTGCAGGGGATCCAGGAGCGGCGCGAAGCTTGCTCACGGTCCCCCGCATGGAACCCAGGTCGTGGACACCCATCGTCGCGCTCTCCCTGCTCTGCGCGTGCGATGGACTCATCAGCGAGCCCGGGTTGGTGCCCGGGGACGAGGCTCCGACCCGCCCTGGGGCGGTCGCCGACCTCCGCCTCGAGCCGCGCGTCTGGCGGCTCGGCCCGGCGCAGTTCGACGCGGAGGTGGGTCGGCTCTTCGGTGAGGGCGCGCCGGCGGCCGAGATCCCCGCGTCCGCAGGCGAGAAGGGCATCACCAACATCGCCTCGACGGCGCGGGTGGATCTCGGGAACGCGGACGTCTTCGTCGCGGCGGCCCGCCAGATCGCCACGTGGGTCGTCGAGCGCGGCCCCGAGGCGGCGCGCTGTCGCGCGTGGGACGACGCCTGCCTCGACGACCTCCTCGACTGGCTCCCCGCGGAGGCGTATCGCCGACCCCTCGCGGACGACGAGCGCGAGGCGCTGCGAGCGCTCACCCGCGACCTCCGCGCGGACTTCGACCCAGAGCTCGTCGTGGCGGGCCTGATCCGCGTCGTGCTCCTCTCCCCCGACTTCCTCTATCGGACCGAGCTCGGGACCGGCGCCGCCGAGGTCACCCTGACCGAGCACGAGATCGCGACCTTGCTCGCGTTCGCCGTGACCGACTCGGCGCCCGACGCGGAGCTGCGCCGGGCGGCGGACGAGGGACGGCTCCGAGACCCGAGCGAGCGCGAGCGGCAGGCCCGCCGATTGATGAACGACTCGGCCTCGATGTGGCAGCGGTTCTTCTGGGAGTGGCTGCACCTGTCGACCCTGTACAGCCAGGGGAACGAGGTCGGGCTCGACCCGGCGCTGGTGGGACAGATGAGCGAGGAGTACGCGGCGTTCGTGCGGTCCGTGGTCGTCGAGGAGCGCGGCACGCTCGTGGAGCTCCTGACGGCCCCCTACACCTTCGCGCGCCCCGAGCTGGCGGCGCACTACGAGACCCCGCACCCAGGCGGCGGGCTCGCGCGGGTCGAGCTGGATCCTGAGCAGCGCGGCGGGCTGCTCACGCAGGGCGCGTGGCTGCTCGCGCACGGCAAGCGCGGCCGCGACAACGTCGTGCGACGCGGCATGGGGATCTTCATCGACGCCATGTGCAACGAGATCAACGTCCCGCCCGACCTCGATCTGGACGCGGAGCTCGATCGCTTGGTCGGCCGCGACGCGACGGTGCGGCAGATCACGGAGGCGCGCGGCAACGACCCCACGTGCGGCGCCTGTCATCGCATCGCGGACCCGGTCGGCCTCGTCTTCGAGCGCTTCGCGAGCGACGGCTCGTGGCAAGACGTCTACCCCGACGGCCTACCCGTCGAGACGCGTGTCCGCGTCGAAGGGCTCGGCGAGCTCGAGGACGCGCCAACCCTCGGCGCCGCCTTGGTCGCGGACACGCGCTTCCAGCACTGCCTGGTGCGCCGGCTCGCGCACTTCGCCCTCGGCGCCGACCTCGGCTCGCCCGCCACCGTCGCGTGGACCCGCGAGAGCCACCGCGCGTTCGTCGAGAGCGGCACCTCCTTCGAAGAGCTCCTCGTCGCGCTGGTCCGACACCCTGCATTCATCGAGCGGAGAAACCGATGACCCTTTCTCGACGACGGTTCGCGACCCTCCTCGCCAGCGGCGCGCTGGCGACCCCGCTGCTCCCGAGCTTGCTCCAGCGGGCGAGCGCTCAGACGCCGCGGGGCCCCCTGCGCTTCTTGGCGGTGCGCACGCCCCACGGGGTCGAGCGCGACCGGTGGATCCCGCGCCAGGCCAGCGGCGCCGAGCCAGGTTCGAACGACGAAGCGCTCGAAGGGCTCACCTTCGACTACGAGGACAACATCCTCTCGCCGCTGATGCCTTGGCGGTCGAAGATCACGATCCTCGACGGTCTGGACACCCAGGTCTGCAAGGAGGGCACGCGCTCGGATCGTCGCCGCTTCCACGGCCACCAAGAGCAGGGCGCGCTGCTCACGGGTGCGCAGCCTCCTTCCGACCGCCAGGCGAACTACGATGGGCATCCGTCGCTCGACTTCTACCTGCACGCGCGGCTCCCCTCGCCGACGCTCCTCACGGCGTGCGTGGAGGGGACGAGCGGGTGGAAGTGCATGAGCTACGACGACGCGGGGCGACCGCGGAACCCCGTCGCCGACCCTCGGCAGGTCTTCCGCGCCGCGTTCCCCACCGACTTCGTGCCGCCCTCGGCGGGCGAGCCGCCGCCGAGCGGGCCCGACCTCGCCGCGTTCGAGGCGCGCCTCTCGCGCTTCCAGCTCGACTCCCTCGAGCGCTTCGTGGCGCGGCTGACCGGCGATGAGCGCGCGAAGCTCGAGGCGCACCTCGCCGCGATGGCGAGGCTCGCGCCCGCCGGCGGTGCAGGCACGCCCGGCACGACGCTGCCCCTCGCCCACTGCGCGGTCAGCGGCGCCGACGGACCGACCCGCGACCAGAACGTCCGCAACGTCGCGGGCGTGGCCGAGGTCACGCGCGCCCACGCGTGGACGATCGCGCAGGCGTTCGCCTGCGGTCGAGCGCGCGTCGCGACGCTGCAGATCCTCAACGACTACCCGAACTACTTCTCGGATCTTCCCGACGTGCGCACCCCCGCCGTGCTCAACCGCTACGGCAACACGTTTCGTTTCCACGAGAACCTGGTGCACGACTATTGGAACGCCTCCGGACAGGCGCGGCTCGACCTCCGCCGCGCCTATTGCGCCGGGCTCCGGTGGAGCACCACGCACTTCGCCGCCGTCCTCGAGGAGCTCGACGCGATCCCCGACCCGCTCGATCCCTCGGGCGGCAGTGTCCTCGATAACACCATCGTCTTCTGGCACAACGAGTTCGGCCACGACGGTCACGACAACCAGGAGACGCGCCACCCCGCGGTGATCGCGGGCGGCGGCGGACGCACGCTCCGGCTCGGTCGCTACCTGCGCCTGCGGAACATCGCGAGCAGCGAGCGCGTCCCACACAACCGACTGCTCACGAGCATTTGCCTGGCGATGGGGCTCGACGACGTCGACTACTTCGGGGACCGAGACCTCCGCGATCGCGCGGCCTACCGCGGTCCGCTCATGCCGCTGATGGCCTGAATGGTTCCAACAGACATAGGCGTGTCCCATGGCGCCGCGGTGTCATGTCTCGAGCGTGAGCGGCCAGGGTAGAGGTTGCGCATGTGGGGCGTATGCTGAGCATGCGCCCCGGTCCGCACGCCTGCCTACTCTGTGTCGTGCTCTTCGGTTGTGGGGCCGCGATTCCATCCTCCGCCGGTTTGCCCGAAGGGTCGGCCTCGTGCAGCGGCGGTCTGCGCACGGCGCAGCGCGTCGATATCGGGGACCTCGCTCCGGTGCCTGACGGGGTCGTGAGCCGCGTGGCCCTCCGCGGACTACGGACCGTATCCGAGGAGCTCGTGAGGAGTGTGCTCGGCGAGCGCGAAGGGCGGCCGATCGACCTGGATGGGGTGCGTCAAGACCTCGTGGCCATCCTCGCTCTCGAGGTGTTCGAGGACGTCCGAGCCATCGTAGAGCCCGACCCACCGGCGTCCGTCTCCCTCATCTACGAGCTCGTCGAGCGGCCGCTCGTCAGCGGAGTCGTGGTGCGCGGGAGCGTCCTGCCGGAGCACGTGTTCGAACGTCCGCGGGCTGGAGAGGTCTACGAGCCGGAAGCCATCCACCGAGCGGCGCAGCGGCTCGCCATCCAGCACCGACTACGTGGGTACGACCGCGCGGTCGCGCGCGCACACGCGCAGCGCCGAGGCAACGGGGTCGAGGTGTGCCTCGATGTGCGACCAGGGCCTCGTCGCCTGATCGCGTCCTTCACGATCGAGGGCAACGAGCAGGTCACGGGCGACGAGCTGCGCGAGCGGATCCGGACGCACGGCGGACGCGTCAATACGATCGGCGGGGCCTATCAGCCGCAGACGCTGATCGACGATCAGACAAGCTGGATGCTGCTCTTCTACGAGCGTGGCCTCTTGACGGCGCACGTCCACGATCCAGAGGCGGAGATGCGTTCGGACGGGCTGCACGTCCGGGTTCGCATCGAGGAGGGGCCACGGTTTCGACTCGGTCGAGTCAGCATCGAGGGTGACCTGCGTGCTGATCGAGCCCGCTATGAGGCGGCATTCTTCCCGCGATCGGGCGAGATCTTCGTTCGCTCGCGCGTCGCCGAGGGTGTCGCGGCTCTCTACGCGCTCGAAGAGGAGCTTGGACGCGGCCGCGACGCGGTGGAGATCCGGCCGACGACGGACATGCGCGTCGACGAGGGGATCATCCACCTCACACTCGAGGTCCACGCCGTCTCGGCATCGGAGGTGGAGTGACCCGGCCGACGCTCGCCGCGCTCGTGCTGCTAGGTTGTGGGGCCTCGTCTCCTCCCGCCGCGAGTTGTTCGGAGGAGCTGCGCGGCGCCCGCGCCGCGCGGTGCGTTGGGGAGCTCGCCGAGCGTGTGGTCGTGGCGGCTTTCGGTGTGTACGAGGACGACGCCCTGAGCGACTACGTGCGGTCCGTTGGGGAGCGCGTCGCCGCCGCCTCGGACCGACCCGGTGTCGACTACCGCTTCCTCATCCTCGACTCGCCGGACCCGCAGGCGTGGGCGGTCCCTGATCGCCGCGTCTTCGTCACTCGCGGGTTGCTCGCCGTGCTCGACTCGGAAGCGGAGCTCGCCGCCGTCCTCGCGCACGAGATTGGCCATCACTCCGCGGGCCACCTCGACCATCTCGCCGATGATCTCGCCGCGCAGGACTGGGGCGACCCGGTTGGGCTCACGCTCGCGCACAGCCGGGATCGGGAGCGGCAGGCCGATCAGCTCTCGGTGCTCTTCTTGCACCGCGCGGGCTATGACGTGCGCGCAGTCTCGTCGATGCTGCGTGCCCTCCACCGCAGCGCGGACGAAGCGCAGCGCGGGTGGGCGCGCCGTCACCCGCCGCTCTCGGTCCGGCTCGCCCGCGTCGAGCGCGCGATCGACCGCCGCGGAGGGGGCGATCTCCACGCCGAGCGATACTTGCGCCACGTCGACGGGATGATCGTGGGTGTCGGTCCACGCAGCGGCGACGCGCGGGGCGAGAACGCTCGAGCGAGCGTGACGGACGAGGTGTGCACGGCGAGCGAGTGCCCGCGTCGGCTCCGCATCCGCCGCCTCGTTGCCCCTGCCTCCCTCGCCGAGCTCGAAGGCTGCGCGATGAACGAAGAGCGGGCGCTGCTCGCGATGATAAACGCAGCGCAGGCCGACGTGAGGCTCGCAGCGGGGAGTATCGTGAAATGTATCGGACATTGATCGCGGTCGCGCTCATCGTCGCGCCAGGGATCGCGCCGGCGCAGGTCATCGAGCGAGTGGTCGCGATCGTCGATGGCGAGCCCATCTTCGCAACCGACCTGGTGGCGAGGATGGGGGAGGCCGAGCACACGCGCGAAGCCCTCCGAGCGGAGCTTCAACGCATGATCGACGAGCGGTTGATGGCGACCGCAGCGAGCCGGAACGACGTGCACATCGACGCGGACGCCGTCCAGCACGCGCTCGATGCCATCCGGGCGTCGAGCGGGCTGACGGTCGAGGAGTTTTGGGCGGCCATAGCGGCGCAGGGCGTTGCTCGTGAGACCTACCTGGCGGAGCTGCGCGATCGCCTCGTGCGCGTCCGGCTCGTGCCGATCCTCTTCCCCTCCCACCTCCGGGTGGAGGAGGCCGAGCTGCGCCGCCGCTATGAGGCGCGCGTCGCGGGCGCCGGAGGCGTCGTGGTTCGGGGTCGCGTCATCACGTTCTCGGTCGAGGGAGGAACCAATGCCGCCGAGGCGCGTGCGCAGGCTGTCCTCGCCGAGCTCCGTGCCGAGAACATCACCTTCGAGGACGCCCTCGCAGCCAACAGCGGGGGCCCGTTCGGCCCCATCGAGGTCGGCGAGCTCCTCCCTGCCCTGACACGCGCGCTCGAACAGCTCGCGGTCGGCGACACGAGCGACGTCATTCGTGGTGGCGAGGCGTTCCACATCCTGCGTCTCGAAGGCCGGGAGCGGGCCGAGGCCCCGACCTTCGAGTCGCTCCACGACGAGCTTCGAGCGGAGCTGATGAGTGAGCGCTTCCGGTGGGCCGAGGAGGCCTTGATTGAGCGACTTCGACGACGGGCGTTCATCATTCGACGGATCTGACGGGAGGTGACGGAACGAGCAGGTCCTCGCGAGCGGAACGCGGCGAGCCCCGGATCCATGACGGGCGCATCGCGCGGTGGCGGGGTCTCGGTGGCGGGGCGCTCGCGCCCGCCCCGCGCGTCTCATCGCGCGCCAGACCGAGCTCGCCGCGGAGCCAGGTCGCGAGGTGCGGGTACTGCTCCGCGACGTCCGTGATCCGTCGTCCGCCCGCTACTGCCGTCGAGGATCCCGCGGAAAGGCACGATCGCCTCGACCTCGACGGCGTCGCTCAGGTCGGCGCGCTGATCGTCACCAGCTACTCGTTCCGCAGAGGGTGTGACGCTCGAGCATCTCCCCTGGGTAGTACCAGCCGAACCAGAACGGCTTCGCGCGCGCACGCCAGACGTGTCGGCCCTTCCGCCCCGACGGGCAAACCTCGCCGACGAACTCGCGGCCCGCGCTGAGTGCCCCGACCCCCCGCGACGGAAGGTCGACGTTACGTGTCGTCTGGAGCGCGAACGAGCCGGTCCAGTCGTAGAGCGCCAAGTCGCCTCCACCATCTCCATCCCAACGCTCGAAGAGGTAGAGAGAACCGTCGACCTCGAAGTCGATGATGCGGCGACGCGGACCTGGATCGAAGTCGACCTCCGCGATGAGCTGCAGATCGCTGGCGCGGTACCGGCCGACGCGGATCCGTCGGGCGCCGCCGAGGGTCGTGAACGAGAACGCGACCTCGATGGTCTCGGAGGCGGGGTGGTTGTTGCTGGCGATCCGCCGGTCGTGGATGGTGATCGTCGGGTCGGGGGCGAAGGCGGATCTGGCGTGGGTGAACGCACCGCCAGATGTGTAGCGGCGGAGCTCGGCTCCGGAGAGGACGAAGACCTCCTGGTTGCGCCCAATCGCGAGGTCGGTCGCGGTTGGCGTGGTCGCCACCACCCATGTCGACGTGATGGTGCCAAACTGGTTGAGGTCCCACCGGCGGATACGCGTGCCACCGTCCGTGAGCCCGTAGAATCGCCGACCCGGGCCCGCGGCCAGCGAGGTCAAGGTCGCGCCGACGGACTGGGGCGGCCCCTCGCGCTCCAAGCCGTTCTCGTCGAAGACGCGGATCGTCGACGGGCTGTTGGCGAGCACGATCAGCGGCGTGCCGCCACCATCGAGCGCAGCGACCCGAGGGTGGTCAGCGTGGCTCGCCTGATTCGTCGTCGCTCCGTCGTGGGCGTAGCGTTGAACGACTCCGGCGAAGGTTGCGCACGCGGAGAGTGCGAGCACAGCGAGGACGGCGAGCGCCGCTCGGCGGCGCTGTGGGTGACGTTTCATGAGAGGCTCCCGGTGAGCGCGTGGCGCGCTCTTGCCGCTCGAGCACGTCACGTGCCGTGGCGTTTCGTCGACGTTTTTGCGGGTTCACTGGCCCCGGCAGCGCTTCGTGTGCAGCGGACGGCGCTTCGTGTGCGAGGCCTCTCGCGTGAGGCGTCTCTAGAACGCGCAGACGTTGGCCGCGCAGCGGCCTGGCACGGGGCCCTCGGCGCAGACGAAGCCGCGCGCGCAACGATCCGAGCACGGCTCGAGGAACCCGGGCAGGCCCGGCGCGTCGTCGCCGTCGCCTGGCTCCCCAGGGACGCACACGAGGCCGGTCTCGAGCCCGACGCAGGCGAGCCCGTCGGCGCAGTGCAGGGGCGTGAAGCAGCGCTCTCCCGCCATCGCGCCGGGGAGGCAGCGCTCCTCGACGGGGTCGCAGACGAGGCCGTCGCCACACTCGAAGGAGCGGCAACGCTCACCGGTCGGGAGGCCCGCGGCGCAGCGGCCGCCGTCGCAGCGGAGCCCCTCGCGGCAGTGGATCGGCGCCTCGCAGCGGCCGCCGATCTCGCGCCGCGCGTCGCAGACGAGGCCCCCGTCGCCGGGCATGCAGTGCAGCCAGGGCGGGCACGGCGCCTCCGCGCACGCCTGCCCTGGCGTGGCCCAGGCCCGGCAGCTGACGCCGGTCGGCTCAGGGAAGCAGAGCCCCTCCCCGCCCGCGCAACGAAGACCTCCGAGCCCCTCGGCGCACGCCCCGCCGACCTCCGCGGCGGCGACGAAGACGCCGCGACACGCCATCGCTTGGACCTCCATCGAGGGGACGCGGCAGACGTCCGCCCCCGTGGCCCACGCCGTGGCGCACGCCTCGAGCGCGGCCTCGTCCACGCGCGCGGTCCCCGAGGCCAGCGCGGCGAGCTCGGTCGTGCCCGCCTCGCGGCATCGCTCCGCCGCGGCGGCCGCGCACGCTGCGCCATCGTCGAAGGGCAGCGGCACCTCCGCGCAGCAGGCATCGACGCCGCCGCAGATCGCGGCGCCGAGGCGGGCGCAGACGTCCGAGGCCGGGCCGTCCATGCCCGCGTCGATCCCCGCGTCGGCGTCGGGCACGTCGTCATCACCGCACGCAGCGACGAGCAAGAGGACGATCGAGAGCGCGGAGGAGGTGAGCGAACGAAGCACGCCGATGTCTATACCCGAACGGAGCCGCTCGCGGACCCGGAGAGGCCTGGACCGCACGGTCAGTTCCCCAGGTACCCGAGCGCGCGAAGCTGCGCGGCCGTCTCCGGGTCGATCTCGGTCGTCGCGGCGCGGTGGCGGGGTCTCGGTCGCGGGGCGCTCGCGCCCGCGCCGCGTGTCTCGTCGAGCGCCAGACCGAGCTCGCCGCGCAGCCAGGTCGCGAGGTGCGGGTGCTGCTCGGCGACGTCCGTCGTCTCGCGCGGATCGTTGGCCAGATCGTAGAGGCGCAGCGGGTGGCCGGGGCGGACGATGAGCTTCCAGCGCCCCGCGTTGACGGTGCGCCAATGGTCCATGAAGCCGCTGACCGTCGGTTGGGGCGCGTCGCCGGCCTCGCCGCGCAGCGCGGGCAGGAAGCTCCGCCCCGAGAGCTCGGCCGGGCGCTCGAGCCCGAGCGCCTCGAGGATGGTCGGCATCACGTCCACGAGCCCGACGGAGTCCGTGAGGCGGCGCGCGGGCTCGCCCGGGAGGCGCACGAAGAGCGGTACGTGGAGCAGCTCCTCCCAGACGCTGTGTCCGTGGCCGACCGAGCCGTGGTCCCAGAACTCCTCGCCGTGATCGGACGTGAGTACGACCAGGGTGTCGTCGGCGAGCCCGCGGCGCTCGAGGCCGTCGAGGATGCCGCGGAAGTGCACGTCCGTGTACGTGATCTCGCCGTCGTAGAGCGCCTCGAGGTGCGCGCGGTCGCGGGGGGCGAGGCGGATGCGCCCGAGCTTGATGTTCTCGAGCAGGGTCGCGTCGCGGCTGAAGTCCACGGGGCCGCGGTAGCTGGTGTCGCCGTAGAGGCCGAGGTGCTCGGCCGGCGGGCGGTAGGGGACGTGCGGATCGATGGTGTGCACGTAGAGGAAGAAGGGCTTGTCGGTGGGGCGACGGTCGAGCCACTCGAGCACGTCGGCGGCGACGAGCTCGCCGCGGGTGCGGCGCCCCTCGCGGATGTAATTGCGGTAGCTGTCCCAGCCGCGGCCGAAGCCGAAGCGATCGGAGACGTACCCGTTCGCGATGAACGCGCCGGTGTGGAAGCCCTGGGCGCGGAGCAGCTCGGGTAAGAGCTTCACGCTCGTCGGCACGACGGACTCGTGCTGCGTGGTGTTGTGCTCCCAGGGCATGAGCGACGAGAGCAACGTCGCGACGCTGGGCTTGGTCCAGTTCTCCTGGGTGTGCGCGTGCAGGAAGGTGCTGGCCTGCTGCGTGAAGGCGACGAGCCCCGGCGTGCGCACGCGGGTCTCCGGGTCGTAGGGCGCGAGCTTGTCGGCGCGCAGCGTGTCGACGAGCACGAGCAGGACGTTGCGGACGGGGCGGCGCGCCGCCTCGCGCGCGCTCGCGGGCTCGACGACCGCGGGGCGGAGCCAGCGCGTCGACGCGGCCGTCGCAGGCGACGTGGCCTCCGCCGAGAGCTCGAGCCGGACCACCTCACCCGCGAGCGCGCCAAGGTCGACGTCCAGCGGCGCGCCCGCCTCGGTCGCGTCGACCCGCGCGAGCTCGCGCCGCTCGTTCGCCGCGCCCGACATCGGCCTCACGTGCACCAGCGCGCGGCCGACGCCGCGGACGAGCGCGCGCAGCCGCGCCTCGGGGGGCACCTGCAACACCCAGGTCGCGCGCCACGCCCCCTCGAGCTTCAGGGCCGGGACGCCGTCCTCGACGATCGCGACGCTCGGGAGCGCTTGCGGGCCGGCGTCGCCCCGGGGGGACGGCCCGACCCGAAACGCGCGCAGGGCGAGCCCCACACGCCCGAGCCCCGCGAGCGTCGGCACCGCGCGGCTGCCAGAGGCGCGCAGGAGCAGGTCGTTCTCGCCGTCCCGGAGCGCGTCGCCGGGGAGCGTGACGCTCACCTCCGAGAGCCCGTCGGTCCCGAGCTCGATCGGCTCGAGCTCAGTCCCGTTCAGGTAGACGGCCGTCTTCCCTGGCGAGAAGCTCACGCCCTCGAGGCGCGCGTGGAGGTCGGCGCCGCGACGCGCCGCGAACGAGAGCCGACCCTGCCGACCACGGGCGACGAGGACGTCGGCGTCGAGCACCCGCGCGCGCACGAAGCCGCTGCGCCAGCCGCCGCGCGACAGGCGGCCACCGCCACCGGCGCCCAGGTCCTCGACGAGCGCGTCGCCCTCGAAGAGCTCGGCGCGCTGGGGGTGGCGGGCGAGGTCGAAGTGGATGCGATGCGGGCGCGCAGCCTCGGCGGAGGGCGCGGACGCCTCGGTCCCTGACGGCTCCGCGGCCTCGTCGGGCGCGGCCGCGGGCGCGACGCTGTGGGCGAGGGGCTGAGGCTCGGTCGCCGGGCGCCCCGTGGCGCAGGCGGCGACGATCGCGAGGAGGAGGACGGCGCGCATGTCGCTCACCGTACTCGTAGGGGGGTAAAGGGAAAGAAAGCGCATCGGTTGCGGGAGCCCACGTCGCCGGCTGGCGCGGAGCGTCGGCGAGGGTCAAGAGCGCGCGATGATTCGACTCCTTCCCTTCGTCCTCCTTCTCTCCCTCGCTTGCGGCGGGTCCAGCGCCGAGACCGTCGACCACGCCCACCACGACCACGGGCACGGCGGCGAGACCGCGGACGATCACCACCACCATCACCACCACGACGACGCCGAGGCGCCCCCCGCGCTCCGGGCGTTCCATGCGGCGTTCCGCGAGGCGTGGCACAGCGACCGGAGCGGGGCGACCGTCTGCCCAGGCGCGACCGACCTCCAGGACGCCGCCGAGGCCGCGGTCGAGGAGAGCGCCGAGGCGCACCCCGAGGTCACCGCGCGCGTGAGCGCGACCGCGGACGCGTTCGTGGCGGCGTGCCAGGCCGAGCCCGAGGGCGGCGAGCGCTTCGACGCCGCTTTCTCGGCGTTCCACGACGCTTTCCACGAGCTGCTCGACGCCGCCCGCTGAGTCCGGGACGCCGCGGCGCGAGCTACGAGGCATCACGGACGGGTGGCCGTCGAGGCCCCCCTTCCGTGTCGCGATTCGGCGACTTCCCGGCCGGGAAGATGCTTCGCAGCCGGCGCCGGGCTAGGCTTCGCCCGATGTTGCGGATGTTGCGTGCGCACGGCGCTCTGGCGTCGCTCTTCGCCTTGGCTTGCGGGTCGGACCAGACCGCGATCCTCCTCTCGTTCGAGTCCTCCTCGCTCGGCGTGCCCGAAGATCTCGACCAAGTGCGCATCGTCGCGATGGGCGAGAGCGGCGTGATGGCCGACGTCACGACCGACCTCGGACGCACGTGGCCGCAGACCTACGCGATCCGGCCAGGCGCGGGCAGCAGCTCCGAGCTCGTCGCGATCCGGGTCTTCGGTCTGCACACGGGGACGGAGCGGTTGCGCCGCGTCCTGCCCCCCGTCCGCTTCGTCTCCGGCACCACGATCCCCGTCCGCGTCGACCTCGAGCGCGGCTGCCTCGACGTGGCCTGCGAGGGCGACGCGGACTGTCGCAACGGGGTCTGCACTGGCGAGACGCCGATGACGGACGCGGGCGTCGACGGGGGTGACCTCGACGGGGGTGAGACCGACGGCGGTGATGGTGACGACGCGGGTGTCGACGCTGGACCCTCAGGCAATTTGCTCATCACGGAGTACGTCGAGGGCAGTGGCAACAACAAGGCCATCGAGATCAGCAACGTGGGAACCGGTCCCGCGACCACCACTGGCTGCGTGCTGCGCCTCTTCTCCAACGGGGCAACGGACGCGACCAATGTCTTCTCCGGGTTCCCAGCGTCGTTGCCGCCGGGGGGTACGTTCGTGATCTGCCACCCCATGGCCTCCATCCCCGCAGGCACCTGCGATGCCACCTCGTTGGCGGTCAACTTCAACGGCGACGACGCCCTCGATCTCCTCTGCGGGGGTACGGTCGTCGACATCTTCGGAGAGATTGGGGACCGTCCACCGCTTCGGATGACCGCTCCTTGGTGTGGATGGACGGGAGGGGGGTTGGCGACGCAGGAGATGACCCTGCGACGACGATGCGACGTAAGCAGCGGGCGAACCGAGAACGGACCCTTCAATCCGTCGCTCGAGTGGCGCGGATTCGTTCAGGACACCTTCTGCGATTTAGGCGTCCACTGCACCGAGGAGATGTGCGGCGACGCCGTCCCTGACGGTTCGCCTACTTGCCCTTGAGGAGCCTCGGCGGCCCGCCGGCTCCCCGCGTCGCGAACCAGAGGTGGATCGATGGCACGCGCCGACGCGAGTCGACGGCCACGGTCTGTGTTCGTCGGAGTCCACGCAACTGGACGCACGAAGGGCCGATGACGCCCACGCCCTGGCCACGGGGGTCACGGACAAGCCAAGGTATCCGACATGACCACGAGACTCTCGATCTTCGCCCTGTGCCTCGCTGGGTGCTCAACGCTGCCAGCAAATCCTTGCGGAGAGCTGACGAGGCGCAACGATCGCTGCGTCTGCCCCGACGGCGCCATTCCGCTCGACGATTGGAGCTGCGAGCTCGAGGACGGGCGGGTCATCACGGCGCCCGGTGCTCCCGATGGGTACTCGCCTCTCGGAGATGGCGGCATCGAGCTCGACTCGGATACGTCGTGCACCGCTCGTCCGGAGGTCTGCAACGGTCTGGATGATGATTGCGATGGCCGGATCGATGAGCACCCCACCGAATGCGCGTTCGAGAACGCGGTCACGGCTTGCGTCGGCGGAACCTGCACCTTTTCGATGTGCACGGATGGACATCTCGACTGCGATGCAACGATCGGCTGCGAGGTGGACGGCCGCAGCGACCGAGCGAACTGTGGAGCGTGCGGGAACGTTTGTGGTCTCACCGAAACTTGCAACGCAGGCCGATGCTCGGGTCCGACGATCTCCGTTCTCGCACAAGCGGTCGGCTACCGGGTTACGGGAAGTCACCCCCGCCCAGTGTTCCTGACGTCGTCTGGCAGTGGCGGATGGGGCATCAGCGGGACCGCGTCTGAGGCCGTCGTCCTCAACGAGGTCACTTCGCCCCCGTCGGACGGCAGCGACGACGCCGTCTCGTTCTCCGTGCGATCGAGTGGCGTGGCCGGCTTTCACCGTCGATTCGGGGGCCCAGGGGTCCAGAACGTAGAAGGCGTTGGCACCGATGCGCTCGGCTCACTCTACTCGATCGGCACCTACACGTCCGCACCAGTTGGCACGGACTGGCAAGGGGCAGGTGCGTATCTATCCGCCTTGTCTCCCACGGGAGACCTCCGTTGGTCTCGCCAGCTTCTATTTGATCGTTATACGAATGCCCGATTCGGCTTTTCTGCGCTTCGAGACGGCACGTCGTTCGTTCTGCTTCACGAGAACTTCGGGAATCGTGTAACGATCCGCAACGGAACGTTCACGCATGCTGTAAACGAGCGCGAGTGCACCACGCTGATCCAGTTCGATAGCGCCGGGAACCCTCTCTTCCTCCGAAACTACGACTGGTGTGACGGCGCGCGAGGGATTTCGGCATCGGGGACGGATCGCAGCTACCTGGTCTATGGCCACTTCGAGAATCTCCACACTCGCGTTCGATTGCCGGGATACGAGTTCGTCCCTGCGCCGGACACCGTATGGTACGTGGGAGCGGCGAAGTTCGCGTTGGATGGAGCTCTTTCCTGGGCGAGGTTCTGGGCGTGCCCTGGTTCCGACACAGGTTCCATCAACTCGGCCGTGATTGACGACTCAGGCGATGTGGTTTTCGTGGGCGGTTGCCCCGGCGAAAGCACCATCAACTTCGGAGGCGACGACATCCATGAAGTCGGATTCATGGTCCGCATGGACTCGGACGGCAACCATGTTTGGTCGAGACCGCTTCCAAGTGATCCTAGGCGCATCATCATGGGGCACGATGGACATCTGTATGTGAGCGGCGAAGGCCGAGGGCCACTCGACTTCGGTCTTGGCTTTGCAGGCGGCAGCGGGCGAATCACGAATCACTGGGTCGCGAGCTATTCGCTGGCCGACGGTGATGTCCGGTTCGGTCACGTGTTCGCGGGCTCGGGCAACCTCACGTCCGGCGACACGGTCGAGGTCGACGCTGGCCGCCTTCTGACGAGCTTCGTGTACCGCGATCCCATCTCGGTGGGCGGCGTCACCTACACCCCACCACGCCCGACCGTGATGGTGGTCGGCCTGGACCTTCCGTGATCGTCATCATTCGGCGAGCGGACCCGTCGTCGTAGGGTCCGCCCTGCAGGGCCGACCCTACGTGCCCTCCAGGCACGGTCCTGGCGCAGGTCGGAGCGAGGGAGACGATTCCTGCTATGGTTTCGCGCGATGGGCGGAGGGCATGCGTCTTGCGTCCATGCTCGCTGATGTCCGTGTCCGCGTGACCGGGTCAGGTTTCCATCAGGGAGGGTCGCACATGAGCCGAAGCTTCACGTTCGCGGTGCTGGTCATCATCGGAGGCGCGTCGATGGTCTCGGCGCAGGAGCCGCAGCAACCGCCGGAACAAGCGCAGCAGCCACCGCCCGCGTATGCGCAACAGCAGCCCCCGCCCGGCTACGGGCAGCCGTCGCCAACGTATGGCCAACCGGCCTATGGCCAACCGGCCTACGGCCAACCCGGCTACGCGCCCGTGTACGCACCGCCGCCCCAGCGCCTTCGGCGCTACCGTGACCCCTACGTGGAGGGGATGGCCCTGCCGCCCGACGCCCGCGTCTACTCGCGGCCCCGGATTGGGCTGCTCATCCCGGGTGCGGCGCTCTTCGGCGTGTTCTACCTCGGGACCGTGATGGCGTGGGCGATCTCGCAGGACCACAGCCGCACCGTCCAGAACGTGGTCTTGGTGCCCGCGCTCGGTCCGTTCTTGGCGATCCCCAACGCGACGAACTCCGGGCGGCGCATCGGGCTCGTGTGGACGGGGCTGCTGCAGGTCGCGGGGCTCGCGCTCTTCATCGCGGGCGCCATCCCGAAGCGCTACGTCGAGTATTACGCGGGTCACACCCCGGGGTGGCGGGTGTCGCCAGTCTTTGGGGAGGGCGGCGGCGGACTGAGCGCCGAGCGGCGCTTCTGAGCTGAGCGCGACGGCTCCTGTGATGCTCGTTCGCCGCGCACCGACCGCCGCGCTCCGGCCCTACGTCTCCACGTTGTGGGCGCAGGCGCCGTCGGACCATGCGCGGCGAGCGGCCGCTCCCGCGTCATCCTCCCCGAGCGGCCCCTTCGAGAGCGTCTTGCCGACCGGAGCGATGCACCTCGTCTTTCGCCTGTCGCCCGAGCCGCTGTGGATCGTGGGCGAGCGAGGCCCGACCTCCGTCGTGGGCGCGATCATCGGTGGGGCGCGCGCTCGCGCCTACGTGCGCGACGTCTCGACCCCCGCCGCGACGGTGGGGGTGCAGCTCCGCGCGGGCGCGTCGTGCCTCGCGTTCGAGGGCGCCGCGTCGCTGCTCGCGGGCGCGCACACGCCCCTCGACGCGCTCTGGGGCGACGAGGCCGAGCGCCTCCGCGCGCGCCTCGGGGACGAGCAGAGCTTGGAGCGTCGCCTCGAGCTCGTGGAAGCCGCGCTCCTGGCGCGCTTGGCCCGGGCGCGCGCGGTGCACCCGGCGGTGGCCGCGGCGCTGGCGCGGCTCGGCGACGCTTCCCACGGCGTCGGCCTTCATGGCTCCCGCGACGAGTCGCGCCGCGTCGGCTTCGACGACGGATCTCGGGGCGCTCGTGACGATTCGGTCCGAAGCGACGCCATCCGCGCCGACGACACCATCCGCGGCCTCGTCGCCGAGAGCGGCTATAGCCACCGCCACTTCGTGACGCTCTTCACCGACGCCGTGGGCCTCTCGCCCAAGCGCTACGCGCGGGTCGTTCGGTTCGGCCGCGCGCTCGCCGCGCTCCCCTCGGCGCGCTCGTGCGCCCGGCTCGCGCAGGAGATGGGCTACGCCGACCAAGCGCACTTCAACCGCGAGTTCCGTGAGATGACGGGCATGACCCCCTCGGCCTACCTCGCCGCGGCCCCGGCTCACCGACACCACGTCCCGGTCGCCGCCGCGCGTTGACGGCCTCGACGGGAGCGGCCCCGACTTCAATTTCGTCCAAGACCCCCAGCGCCGCCTGGCGCCATGGTGGAGACTCACGAGAGGAGGATCCCCATGTCCGTTCACGAGCTCTTCGCCTACCTGCGCGTCCAGGACGCCGGCGCCGCCATCGACTTCTACACCCGCGCGTTCGGGGCGAAGGAGAAGTTCCGCCTCACCGAGCCGGGTGGTCGCATCGGCCACGCCGAGCTGCTCTTCGGAGACGCCACGCTGATGCTCTCCGAGGAGTTCCCCGAGCTCGGCCTGCTCGGGCCGACCTCGGTGGGCGGCACCACCGTCTCCATCCACCTGCACGTCGACGACTGCGACGCGCTCCTTGCGCGCGCGGTGGGCGCGGGCGCCACCCTCGTTCGCGCGGCGTCGGACCAGTTCTACGGCGAGCGCTCGGGGACCGTCCGCGACCCCTTCGGGCACGAGTGGATGATCGGCCACGAGATCGAGGCGGTCTCACCCGAGGAGATGCAGCGCCGCTACGACGCGCTGATGAAGGGCTGACCAGCGCGAACCGCGGCGCGCCTTTGGCGTCTTCACGAAAGCTTACGATTCTCTTAGGAGATTCGGCCCACGATGCTCGTCGGAGACATCGACGTGATGGACGTGTCGATCATCAAGCCCGCCCGCCTCACCGGGGCGCTCGTCGCCCTGACGCTCGCCACCAGCGCGCCGCTCGCAGCTCAGCCCGAGGCCCAGACGCTGACGGCCGAGGCCGCGCTCGCGACCGCGCTCACCGAGAGCCCCGAGCTGCGGGCGACGCTGCTGGACACGCTCGCGGCGCGCGCGGCGACCCGCGCCGCCGCCGACGCGCGCACGCCGATCTTCCGCGCGGGCGTCGACACGAGCTTCCGTGAGAACTTCTCCGGCACGGCGGTCGGCGTCGTCCGCAACGACAACCGCGCAGTGGGCGGCTCGCTCGGCCTGAGCTGGGTGAGCGACCTCGGCACGACCGTCAGCCTCGACGTCACCTCGAGCGCGCAATGGCGCACGGTCAACCGAGATCCGAGCACCCGGCTGAGCTTCACCATCGGGCCGAACTACGTGGGCCAGGCGCTCGTCACGGCGCGGCAGCCGCTGCTGCGCGGCGGCGGGCGCGACGCCGTGCTCGCCGCCGAGCGCGAGGCGGAGGCGCTCGAGCACTCGTCGATGCACCAGCGGGACGCGCTCGCGAGCCAGCTCGTGCGCGACGTGCTCGTCGCCTATTGGGAGCTCTGGTACGCCGAGCGCGCGCTGGCCGTCGACCGCGAGGCCGAGGGCCTCGCCGAGCGCCAGCTCCGCGAGGCCGAGCAGCGGGTCGAGCTGGGCACCTTCGCCCCGACCGAGGCGCTGCGCTTCGGCAGCGAGCTGGCCCGCCTGCGCGAGGCGCGACGCGGCAGCGAGGCGACCCGTCGCGCGCGCGCGCTCGAGCTCGCGCGTCTCCTCGGCGGCGCCGACCCGGCGCGCCTCGTGCCCGAT
>JAHBWH010000010.1 GCA_019637115.1 Myxococcales bacterium
CGAGGCGTTTGCGGTCGCGGCCATCCACCACGACTTTGGCGTGGACGTGCCTCGGCGTCGTGCTGACGCACGAGCCGAGAGTCTCGCGGAATCGTGCAGCTTCGCGGACTGGCGTCCGCTTCGCCTCGCACGATTGCCGCTTCGAACCACCCCACCAACCTCAGCGAGCGCTTCGCAGGGCGAGGGGACGAGGCGCACGGGGCGGACGAGCTTGGTGGTCTTCGCGCCGGGCGCCGCGCCCAAGAGCTGCACGTCCCCCGCCGACGCGGCGTAACAGGACGCGAGCACGGGCTGCTCGTGGACGAGCGTGTCGCCCTGGTCGCTCGGGCCTTCGAGCGAGCGGCCGTGCCGCTCGAGCACGACGAGAAGCGCGGCGTGGGTCTACGCGGCGACCTCCGCGACCTCGTCGCCGTTCGGCGGGGGCAGCGCGTGGAAGACGAGCGCGCCCTGCGCGTCACGCACGTAGACGCCATCGAGCGCCAGCGTGTGGAAGTGCACGTCGAGACGCAGCGCGCTGTCGCTCCGCTGGATGAAGGTCACCGCGCCCACCTGCGCTTCGTCGACGCTGCGCAATTCCAAGTGCCGCTTCGCGCGCCGACGCAGCGAGCGCGTCAGCGCGCGGATGAACGCCCCGAGCACGGGCGCGCACAGCCGGCGGTCGTAGGCCATCGCGTAGCGCAACGACCACGGCAGCGAGCACACCCACTGCCGTATCGGCTCCTCCGGGAGCACCTCGTCGACCAGGTGCGCTACGACATCCGACATTCGCCGGCCCACGCACGAGGGGCAAAAGCCCCGCCGCTTGCACGCCGCTTGTACGAGAATGCCACCAGCATCTCGTGCCCGCACCGACGACAGGCGAGCCGCACCACACCGTGCTCGAGGAGGCCGCAGCGCAAGTACTCCTCGAACTCCCGCACCACGAAACGCGGCAGGCCGCCTTCCTCCTCCGCCCGGAGCGCGTGGGCCGACTTCCGCTACGACGCGCCCAACCACTCCGACATGCACCTCACGAACACGTCACCCGTCCAAACTCGCCGCACACTCGAACCACCTCGTCGTCTCCCCGATCTTCGAGGGTGCGTCCCGTCCAGTCTCGCTCACCCTGGCAGAACAACGAGGGCGGGCAGTCCCAATGCGTCTCGCAGGGCGTCACGCACACGCCGGGATGACACTCCGCGTCCGCGGGCGCGACGAACTTGCACCAGCCACCCGGGCAGCTCTCGTCCCGAACCACGCCGTACGCCTGGCCCTCAGGCGTCGACAGCCCGTCCAGGTTCACGTCGCCGCATGCGACGATCGAGTGCGCCGGTGGGTCGATCGCCGCGCACGCGCCCGCGTCGACGTCGCACGCGAGGTATCGGCGGATCCCGGGGCCCGGCGCCGGTGGTTGGCAGTCGCCGTCGGTGGCGCAGGGGTCGCCGGCGAGCCGCTCCTCCATGCCATCGCAGTGTTGCTCCCAGGCCGCGGAGGGGCTCGGACGACGGCTGGTGCATCCGCTCGGACACCTGCCGACGACCGACCTCGGACAACGCCCCGTCCACAGCTCGCACGGCACGGGGGACGCTTGAACCTGGTAGACGACGCTGTCTTCGCACTCGAGCAGCTGAGAACAGTCCCAATGGCAGTCCCCGCCCCCAGTGTCGGGTCCAACGTCGGGCGGTCCGACGTCGGGCGGTCCAACGTCGGGCGGTCCAACGTCGGGCGGTCCGACGTCGGGCGGTCCAACGTCGGGCGACGCATCTCTTTCCGCTGGCGAGGTCTCGCCGCACCCGACGAGCGTCGACGCCACCAGCGCCACGAGAATGGCTAGCGGCACCGCGGAACCGTACCCGCACACGACACAGCGCGCCACCGCCTCGATGCGACGGGGCCCAGCCGATCTCGACCTCGTTCGGGCGGATCCAGATGGTGGCGACCGCCGACGGCGAGGTCACGCTCTCCTGGATCGACATCGTGGACAACGGCGCGCTGTGGGCGATGCGCCGGATCGGCGGCGAGTGGACCGAGCCGGTCGCGCTCGGGCGTCGCAGCCTCGCGGACCCGCGGCGGCTGGTCATCGACCGCCACGGACACGTGACGATCCTGCGTCGCTCGGATTCGTCGGACGGGCAGATCCAGCTGCGGCGGATCGCCCGCGGCTCCCGCACCTGGGAGCCCGCCTTCGACGTCAACGCGGACGACCGACGATCGGTCGCGAGCGACGAGGTCCTGGTGCTCGACGACGACGACAACCCCGGGGTGCTGTGGCGCGTCAACAGCCCCCCGGTGCACCTGGCCTACACGCCCCCGAAGAGCACTCTCGTCGGACTCGATGGTCAACGAAGACGATCCAGCGCCGCACCGCTCCTCGAAGAGCAACCGCGGACGCTCTACGTGACAGTGCCGCCTGACCCGACGCGAGTTGCTCCGAACCAACGCAACCGAACTCTCACTGCACCGTCTCTCCCTCGCCGGAAACACCTTTCCGGCAAGAGTTCTGACGTGTGCGGAAAACCGCGATTCAATCAGTGCATTTTCGTTCCGTATTTCTCTTTTTTGTTCTCCCCCACTTGACTACAACAGGACTTCCGAACTGCCGGAAACAACCGGGCTCGTCGCAAGAAGCTGCTCGCGAGGTGCCGTGAGGCAGGCTCACGACGACGGCGAGGGCGCGGTGAAGCGGCCCCCCCCAAGGAACCCCCGTGTAGTCCTCGTGAGACGCGCGATCGGGGCCGCAGAAGACGGAGTGGTACATCGCAGCGGAGGGTGCTCAGCCGAAGACGAGGCACGACTGCCCTGGACGAGGCGCAGGAACGGAGCGTCGTGGAGGGGCGCGGGCACGAAGAGGCGCTTCGCTGGACAGCGCGCGGGCGATGTCGTCGGGGTGTTTGGCGATCTCGACGAGGCACATGCGTCAGCCGCAGCCCGGGACCGGGCAGGTGGTGACGTCGACGGCGAAGACGCGAGCCGCGAGCCGCGAGCCGCGACCTCTCCGGCGCAGGTGTAACTCGGGAGCGCCCTCGTGGGTGAGCCGACCGCTCGGCTCACTCCTCGGCGTCGCGGACGAAGTGGATCTCCACGCGACGGTTCCTCGCGTGGTCCGCGCGACTCCGCGCGCGCTCGACGAGCGGTCGGTCGGGCCCGAAGCCGCGCGCCTCGAAGCGGCCGGCCGCGACGTCCCCACGCTCGACCAAGAAGCGCACCACCGCCTCCGCCCGCCGCTGCGAGAGGGCGACGTTCGCGTCGCGACGCCCGCGGGAGTCCGTATGACCCTCGACGCGGATGCGACGGATCTCCGGGTGCGCGTTGAGCACCCGCGCGACGTTCTCGAGCAGCGGGAACGAGCGGCTCTGGATGACGTCGCGGTTCGTGGCGAAGTACACGGCGTCGAGGATCTCCAGTCGGTCCTCCGCCATGCGCACCAGCTGCTCGGTCGGGCAGCCCTGGTTCTCGGCCGCGCCTGGCACGTCCGGGCAGTTGTCGAGGCGGTCGACGACCCCGTCGCCGTCGCGGTCGGTGTCGGGACACCCACGGTTCGCGGCCGGACCGGACTCGTTCGGGCACGCGTCGTCCGCGTCGAGCAGGCCGTCCCCGTCGTTGTCGGGGTCTGGGCAGCCGTCCGCGTCCTCGAAGCCGTCGCGGTCCTCTGGCTCGCTTGGGCACCGATCGAGCCGGTCGACGACCCCGTCGCCGTCCGCGTCGGTGTCTGGGCAGCCTTCGTTGGCGGCGGGCCCCGGCTCTGTCGGGCATCGGTCGAGGTCGTCGTCGACGCCGTCGCGGTCGTGGTCCAGATCCGGGCAGCCGTCCTCGTCCTCGAAGCCGTCGACGTCCTCGGGCTGCGTGACGCAGCGGTCGCGGTCGTCCGCGATCCCATCTCCATCGGTGTCGACGACGGGCCTCGGCGCGGGCTCGACCGGCGCTCGCGGTCGACGGGCATAGGCGACCGAAGCGATCACACGCACGTCGGGCGAGCCGAAGCCCGGCGCGAGGCCCGGCCCCGCCGCGAGCCCGACGACGATCCCGGTCTCATGAAAGAGCTTCGCGCCGACGGTCGCCTCGAGCGCCGACTGAGCCCGCCCGAACGCGTCGTCGAACGCGGTGTTGCCGTAGATCTGCGCGTGCGCGTCGACGCGGACCGCCGCCGTCGTCCAGACGGGCATCGCGACGCCGACGCCGAAGGTGAGCTCGTCCGAGAACCGGAGGTCCGTCTCGGGCGATTCGACGTTGCGCCGCACGATCGCGCCGAGGTTCAGCACCACCCGCGCGCCGCGCCCGAGGCGGAGCTCGGCGAGCACCTCGGGCCGCAACGTGAGGAAGTCCTCTCCGCGGAGGCGTTGGGACCGTCCGGCCGTCGGGAAGGTCGCGGTCGCCTGCAGGGCGAGCGCGAAGACATCCGACGCCTCGCCGTAGAGCCGAACGCGGCCGCCGAGCTGGGCGTTCGCGAGACCGGCGCCGTCCGGGGGTCCGAGTCCGCGTGCCAGCAGCGCCTCCTCGGAGTCTCCGCGCATCAGGGCGACGACCGGCAACCCGGCGAAGAAGACGAGCCGGTCGGCGAGGCCGAGCGCGAAGCCGACGCTCGCGCTCAGCTGATGCGCCACGATGCGAGACTGCGGCCCCGCGTCGGGCAGCCAGACGAGCGGGTCGTTGGCGTAGTCGACGTGGAGCTGCGCGCCGAAGCGAAGGTGCCCGAGGTCGGCGGGCCGGCTCAGGTGGAAGTCGTCGTCGGGGGTCGGCCCCGGCCGATAACGCGTCAGGGTCGCGGCGTCCTGTGCCGCGACCGCCGAGGAGATCGTGGTCGCGAGAGCGATCGACGCCGAGGCGACGAGGGCGCGCCACCCAAAGCTCCAGCGCCAGTTCATTCGAGCGAGCGAGATGGTCTCCAAGCGGACTCTCCCCGAGAATCTGGGAGGAGATGCTAACAGCCGGTCGAGAGACGCTTCGCGTCTTTCGACCGGCTGCTCCGCTTTTCTGGGAGATCGAGATCCCGCGATCAGCGCTCACTCACCGGACACGACGCCGCAAGAGCGCGAGACCGACGAGCGAGAGCACGAGGAGCGCGAGCGGATCGCCCGTCGACGGGCTCGCGGCGCAGAGCGCCCCGCCGCTGTAGCCGCCCTCGAGCGGCCGATCTCCGGCGTCCGGCGACACACCGGCGTCCATTCCAGCATCCGCGCCGGCGTCGCGGCCAGCGTCCGTCCCGGCGTCGAGCCCAGCGTCCGTTCCGCCGTCGACGCCTCCGTCCGGCGCGTCGATCGTCACGGTGGTGGTGGCGGTCGCCGAGTTTCCGGCCGGGTCCGTCGCCGTCGCGGTCACCTCGTGCGTGCCGGGGCCGGGCGGGTCGATGTCGAGGATCCAGTTGCCGTCCTCGTCGACCACGGTCGTGCCGACCTCGGCGCCGCCCAAGGTCACGACCACGGTCGCGCCGGGCTCGCCCGTGCCGCGTACGACGCCCGTGACGAGATCGACCTCGTCGAGGGTGATGGTCGTCGACGTGTCGACCGTGAACTCCGACTCGTCCGAGGCGCGGTTGCCGATCGGATCGGTCGCCGTCGCCGTGACCGCGTGCGTGCCCTCCGGGAGAGGCGTGGTGATCTCGATCGACCAATCCCCCTCGGCGTCTGCCGTCACGGTGCCGACCTCGATCGTCTCGCCCTCGACCAGGATCGTCACGACGACGGTCGCGCCGGGCACCGAGGTCCCCGTCACCGTCGGCGTCGCGTCGTTCGTCGTCGAGCCGTTCGCCGGAGACGTGATGCTGATCTCGGTCGCCACGTCGACCGTGAAGGTCGACGCGTCGGTGGCGGTGTTGCCGACCCGGTCCGTGGCCGTCGCCTCGGCGGTGTAGAGATCGTTGGCGAGCGGTGTCGTCACCGAGACCGACCAAGTCCCCTCGGCGCCCACCGTGGCGGTGCCGACCTCGGTCCCGTCGATCGTCACCACCACCGTGGCGCCCGGCTCGCCGGTTCCGCGGATGATCGGCGTCGAGTCGAGGATCGTGGCCCCATCCTCGGGCGACGTGATGGCGACCTCGGTCGTGGTGTCCACCACGAAGGTCGCCATATCCGTCGCGACGCCCCCTGCCGTGCTCACGACGGCCGTCGCCGTGTGCATCCCGTCGGGGAGCGGCGTCGTGACGGGGACCGACCAGGTACCATCCGGGCCCGCGGTGACCGAGCCGATCTCCACGCCGTCGATGCTCACGGTGACGGTCGTCCCGGGCGTCGCCGTGCCGGCGATCGTCGGCGTCGCGTCGCCGAGCGCGGCGCCATCGTCCGGAGTGACGATCGAGACCTCCACCGGGACACACATCATCGCGGCGTTGCAGATGCCGCCCGTGCACGCCGCCCCGAAGCCTGCGGGAGCGCTCCCGCAGGCCCCCGCGACGCACGACTCCGTGGTGCAGTCGTTGCCGTCGTCGCAATCCGCCGCGTCGCGGCAGGCGACGCAGGCGTTGGTCACGCAGAAGGGCGCCGACACGTCGCAGGTCGATCCATCGACGCACTCGACGCACATCGCCGACTCACCGCTGCACACGCCGTCCGCGCACGTCGTCCCCGCGCTCGCGGGCGGGTTCGAGCAGGCGTTCATCATGCACACGTCGAGCGTGCACTCGTTCCCGTCGCCGCAGGTCGCCCCCGAGACACACTCCACGCAGGTGAAGTCGTCCGGGTTGCAGACCGGCGAGGCCGCAGGGCAGTGGCCGTCGACGAGGCAGCCGACGCAGGTGAACGACGCGGGGTCGCAGATCGGCGCGGAGGCCGAGCAATCACCGTCGACCAAGCAGCTCACGCACGTGAACGAGCCGACGTCGCAGACCGGCGTGGGGGCGTCGCATTGGTCCCCCGTGACGCAGGCCACGCACATCGCCGAGGCCCCCGAGCAGACCCCCGTCGCGCACGGAGTGCCCGGTGTCGTGGCGACGTGGGTGCAGGCGCCCGCGACGCAGCTGTCGACCGTGCACTCGTTTCCATCGGCGCAATGCGCGTCGGTGGCGCAGGGGAAGCACTCCCCGAACTCGAGCCCGTCAGGCACGACGCAGTGGGGCGCGGCGGCCGAGCAGCCCGTGTCGATGGCGTCCGCTCGGTCGTCGACGCAGCCGATGAAGCTGGGCACCACGGGCGGCCCACAGCGCCCGACGCCCGTGAGGCAGACCCCCGAGGGACAGTCTGCCCCCGTGGTGCAGCTCGCAGGGTTGCCGGCCATGCAGACCACGTCGTTGCCGATGCCCGTCGAGTTGCTCGAGCTGCCGCCATACGCGATCACGCCGCCGATGGCGCCGTACTCGAGCACGAGCCGCAAGGGCACGGCCACCGTGATGTACCAGTCCGCGTCGCCGTTCATGCACGGGTCGCTGAGCGGACCGTCCGCGCGGGCCCAGGTCGTCTCGCCGTTCGTCCGGACGGGGGTGAGCTCGGTGGTCGGGAGGAGCATCGTGCGGCCAGGGAGGATGTCCTGGTTGCGGAGGAAGACGCGGCCTCCCGTACCATCGAGCGCGATGTACAGCTCGTAGGCGCCGTCACCGTCCGCGTCGAGACCGAAGCCCCATCCGAAGGGCCGAAACCCGGTCCCCTGCCGGGGATCGGAGTTCACGCGGAGGCGGAAGTAGAAGTAGGTGCCGTCGGAGGTGGTCTGGAACGCGGCGCCGTCCGGGCCCCCCACGATGTCGCGGTGGTCGGCGTTGCCGCCCGAGTCGCCGCAGGGGTCGAAGGCGTCGACGACGTCCGGGTTGAGACACAGCACCGCGTCGAAGGCAGACGCCGACGGCCACGTGGTCGGCGGGGTGCAGCTCGCAGGGGAGCTGATGGAGCAGGTCTGCGCCGCAACGCGCGCCTCGAGCCCGACGGCCGAGAGCGCGGCGAGACAGAGTCCGAGACCGAAACGACACGATGGGCTCATCGACTCACCAGCCTGTTTCTGCGGGGCGTTCCCTCGAAGGCCACGGTCCATCGTGACACGACGGAGTTCGCAATTTTGCGCTCCGAGTGGATACGGAAAGCGAAGGGCTCGGACAATCCCCTCACCGCAAGGCTTTGCCGGACAGCGTCGACCGAGGGCTCAGCGGCGCGATCGCCGCAGCATCAGTCGCGCTCGGCGCCCTCACCCCAGGGGCTGCGCGGCTCGAAGCGAACGAGCGTCGGCCCCGTGCGGTCGGGCACGTCGAGCTCGACGAGCACGCGGGCGACGCATCTCCGCTCGTCCTCCGTCTCCCCCGGCCACGGCCGCAGCTCCACGGCGCGCCCCGCGGCGTCGAAGAGCGCCTCGATCGCGACGCCGCGATCGACACACGCCGCGACCTCGGGGGGCGCCGGCCGAACCAGCACGTGGTCGGCGGCCGAGGCGGCCGCACCTTCGGCACCTCGTTCGAGGCTCCCGCCCGCCCCGGGCGTGGACTCGAGCGCACAGCTGACCACCCCGTCGAAGCGACTACAGATGAAGGGTTGGCCGAAGCACGTGGCTCTCCAGGCGGCCTGCCTGGGCGCGCCGTCGAGGTGCTGGATCGTGATGACGGAGGGTGGGCAACCGACGTGGCCCGCGCTCACGATCGACTCGTTCACGCCCCCGCAGCCAACCGCAGCAAGGAGGCAACCGAGGAAGATCCATCGCATGGTCGAACGGTAGTCTGCTCGCGACGCACATGGCGAGCGGGATCGGTGTTCACGTCGACGGGTCGCGAGGCGGGCGGACGGCCCGCCTCGCGAGGCCGCTCAACGTCGGCGCCGCCGCCAGAGCGCGAGGCCGACGAGCGAGAGCGCGAAGAGCGCCAGCGGATCACCCGCCCCGCGGCCCGCGCTCGTCGCGCAGAGCGCGCCGCCGCTGTAACCGCCCTCGAGCACGCCCGCGTCCCCGCCGACGCCGCCGTCGCGCGCGCCGCCGTCCACGCCCGCGTCCGGACGCACGACCCCGCCGTCGCCCATCTCGACCGTGATCGAGGTCGTGTCGCTCGCGGTGTTGCCAGCGCGATCGGTGCCCGTCGCGGCGATCTCGTAGGTGCCCGGCCCGAGCGGGTCGACGTCGAGCGTCCACGTGCCGTCCTCGCCGACGGTCGTGGTGCCGACCTCGACGCCGTTGATGGTGACCACCACCGTCGCGCCCGGCTCGCCGGTGCCGCGGATGCTCCCCGAGGGATCGACGTCCGTGATCGCGATCGTCGTCGACGTGTCCACCGTGAAGGTCGACTCGTCGGCGCCGACGTTGCCCGCCGGATCCGTCGCGGTCGCGGTCACGGTGTGAGTGCCCTCGGGCAGCTCGTCGGTGACCTCGATCAGCCAGTACCCCTCCGCGTCGGCGGTCACGGTGCCGACCTCGCGCGTCTCGCCGCCCACCTCGATCGTCACGACCACCGTCGCGCCTGGCACGGCCGTGCCCGTGATGGTCGGGGTCGTGTCGTTGGTGGCCGAGCCGTTGGCCGGGGAGATGATGTCGACGTCCGTGTTCGCGTCCACCGTGAAGGTCGAGGTCGCGGAGGCGGTGTTGCCGACGGAGTCGGTCGCCGTCGCCTCGGCCGTGTACTCGCCGTTCGCGAGCGGCGTCGTCACGGGGACGACCCACGTGCCGTCGCCACCGACGGTCGCGGTGCCAACCTCTTCACCGTCGATGGTGACCACGACGGTCGCGCCCGGCTCCCCCGTGCCGCGAACGTTCGGGGTCGAGTCGAGCGTCGTGGCCCCGTCGGCGGGTGAGGTGATCGCCACCTCGGTCTCGGTGTCCACCACGAAGGTCGAGGCGTCCATCGCGGTGCCGTTGGACGTCGTGACCGTCGCCGTGACCATGCGCTCCCCATCCGGGAGCGCCGTCGCGGGCGTGATCGACCACGTGCCATCCGCGTTCGCGACCACGGTGCCGATGTCCTCTCCGTCGATCGCCACCGTGACCGTCGTGCCCGGCGTCGCCGTGCCCGTGATGGTGGGGGTCGCGGTCCCGACGCGACTTCCGTCGTCCGGCGTGATGATCTGCACCGCCACCATCGCGCAGACGGCCGCGGGCGTGCACACGCCGAGCGAGCAAGAGGTCCCCGCCGCGAGCGGCGTCGTCATGCACGCGCCCGCGCCGCAGGCGTTCGCGGTGCACTCGTTCTCGTCGTCGCAGTCGGCCGCGTCACGGCAGCCCACGCAACCGTTCGCGACACAATAGGGGGTCGCGCCCGAGCACTGCGCGTCGCCGACGCAGGTCACGCACGAGCTCGCGCCATCGCAGACGCCGTCGGAGCACATCGTGCCCACGGCAGCCGGCGGGTTCCCACACGAGCCCGCGGTGCAGACGTCGAGCGTGCAGACGTTCCCATCGGCGCATTGCGCCGCCGAGACGCATTGCACGCACACCTGCGCGTCCGGATCGCAGAGGGGCGTACCGCCGGTGCAGTTCGCGTCGCTCAAGCACCCCACACAAATGTTCGAGGTCGTGTCGCAGTGCGGCGTCGCGCCGCCGCATTGCGCGCTGCTCACGCACTGCACGCACATCGCCGTCGCGCCGGTGCAGACGCCATCCGCGCACGGGGTCGCGAGCGGCACGGCCGCGTTCACGCAGGACCCGCTCGAGCACGCGTCCGTGGTGCAGTCGTTGCCGTCCACGCAGCTCGCGCAGAGCGCGCCGGCGGCGCCGCAGCTGGTCAGGGTGCCGCCGCCCGCGCACGCCGCCCCATCCCAGCAGCCCGTGCAGCACGCGAGCGGGCCGCCCGCGCCACGGCAGGTGCCGGCATCGCCGTCGAGGTCGGTGCAGTCCGCGCCCGCCGCGAGGCCGTCGCAGGCGGTCTGGAAGGTCACGGTGAGGGTCATCTCGGAGCAGCCCCGCGGGACCGGTCGGTCGTCACAGACCCGGGCCCGCGTCACGAAGGTGTCCGTCGTGGTCAGGTCGTCCGGTACCAGACAGATCCGCCCCGGAGGCGCACCGGTCGAGGGGTCGGTCGTCGTGACGCCCGCAGCGGCGGAGACGATCGCCACCGAGGCCGGATCGATGAGGTCACCGTCGGGATCGGTGGCGCCGGCGATCACGTCGAAGCAGCGGCCGCCCGTCGTGTGCCGCACGGTCGTGGTGATGTCCGGCACGACCGGCGGTCGGTTGCAGAGCGAGGGGCCGCGCGGCGAGATGATCGTGTAACTGACGTTGTCCTGTGAGTAGCCGTAGAAGCCGATCTGACCCGGTGGGAAGGTGCCCATCACGTCGAAGGCGGTGACCGTCGTCCCATTGGAGGTGTCCGTCACGCGGACGATGATCCGGCTGAGCGAGTAGGTGATCTCGAAGCGATACCTGCGGTTGATCACCCACCCGGTGCTGGCGTAGGTGGTCGCTCGCGCGAACTCGAGCACGCCGTTCGTCGTGTTGCCCGTGTGACACCAGAAGTTGTCGCTCAGGCCCGTCCCGTGCGTCGCGTTCGGGATGCCGTGCACCCGAGAGAGCGCCATGCCGACGTTGGGGTTGCCGCTGCACCCCTGGTTGGCGCGCTTCCAGTCGAGCAGGATGTACTCGGCCGCTGGGTCGGAGACGTCGCTCGGCTGAAAGCCGAAGACGAAGCCGATGAAGTCGTCGTCGCTCGTCGACCCGACCCGGAGGTCGAAGGTGTAGGTGACCGCCGTCGCGTCGGCGCCGAAGACCGCGAAGGTCGGCCGCGCCGAGTTCACCGTCTGCGTACCGGTCCACCCATCGGCGCTGAAGACCCAGTTGGCGTTGCCGCCGACGTATTGAAGGGAGCTGAGGTTGTCGAAGTCGACGGGCTGTGAGCAGAGCCAACCCGGCTCGACGCGGCACATCGCGTCGCAGCCGTCACCGAGGGTGGTGTTGGCGTCGTCGCACTCCTCCGTTGGGTCGAGCGCGCCGTTGGGCATGCCGCCCACGCATTGAGCGAGCGCGGCGGTGGCGTCGAAGGTCAGGGCGAACGTCGCGAGGAGCGACGCGAGTCGAGTGTTCATGCGCTATTCCTCGGCAACGATCCGACGCCACCGCGACGCGGCTCGATGCCCACGGCGTCCTGCCGATGAGCGTCGAGCCGCCGCTCTCGTCAGTTCGTGCCACTCCCGACGATGTTGAACTCCACGCGACGGTTCTGCGCGTGATCGGCGTTCGACCGGGCGTTCTCGACGATCGGGCGGTCGGGCCCGTAGCCCTGCGCCTCGAGCCGCCCCGCGTCCACCTCGCCGCGGTCGATGAGGAAGCGGACGACCGCCTCCGCGCGACGCTGGGAGAGGTCGACGTTCGCCTCGCGGCGACCGCGCGAGTCCGTGTGACCCTCGACCCGCACGCGGCGGATCTCCGGGTGCGCGTTGAGGACGCGCGCGACGTTCTCGAGGAGCGGGAACGAGCGCCGCTGGATCACGTCGCGGTTGGTCGCGAAATACACGACGTCGAGGATCTGCAGGCGCCCCTCCTCGATCCGCACGAGCTGCGCGGTCGGGCAGCCCTGGTTCTCCGGCGAGCCGGGCTCGTCGGGGCAGTTGTCGAGGCGGTCCACGACGCCGTCCGAGTCACGGTCGGTGTCCGGGCAGCCCTGGTTGGCCGCCGGGCCCGCCTCGTTCGGGCAGCGATCGATCTCGTCGAGCAGGCCGTCGCCGTCGTTGTCCGGGTCCGGGCAGCCGTCGGCGTCCTCGAAGCCGTCGAAGTCCTCGGCCTCGTCGGGGCATTGGTCGCGGTCGTCGGGGATGCCGTCTCCGTCCCGATCACCGACCGCCTGCGGCTCGCGCGCGAGCTCGGTCGGGCGCGCGTAGCCAAGCATCGCGATGACGCGCACGTCGGGCGAGCCGAAGCCGCGCGTGATGCCCGGACCCGCCGCGAGGCCCGCGACGACGCCGGTCTGATGGAAGAACTTGAGCCCGCCGGTCGCCTCGAGGGCGGTCTGGTCGCGGCCGAAGAAGTCGTTGAACGCGGTCGATCCGTAGATCTGCGCGTGCAGGTCGAGGTGCGTGCGCGGGTCGTCCGCTGCCGTGAAGATCGGAACCGCGAAGCCGAGGCCGAAGGTCAGCTCGTCGGAGAAGACCAGGTTCGAGCCCGTCGTCTGCGCGTTGCGGCGGACGATCGCGCCCGCGTTGAGCACGATGCGCGCGCCCGCGCCGGGTCGGATCTCCGCGAGGAGCTCCGGGCGGAACGTGAGGAAGTCCTCCCCGCGGAAGCGCTGGTCCCCACCCGCCGTCGGGAAGGTCCCGATGAGCTGCAGGCCGAGGGCGAAGGCGTCGTCGCGCTCACCGAAGAGCCGGACGCGCGCGCCGAGGTAGGCGTTGCCGAGCCCCGCGCCGTCCGGCGAGACGAGGCCGCGGGCCGCGAGATCCTCGTCGGAGTCGCCGCTCATCAGCGGCGTGACGGGCAAGCCGGCGAAGACCACGACGCGGTCGAAGAGGCCGAGCGAGAACCCGAGGTTCAGGTTGAGCTGGTGGGCGACGATGCGCGACGAGGGGCCCATCGAGGGCAGCCAGACCAGCGGGTCGTTGGCGTAGTCCGCGTGCAGCTGGACCCCGTAGCGGAGGTGACCCAGATCCGTCGGCCGGCTGAGGTGGAAGTCGTCCTCGGGCGTCGGCGACGCGCGGAAGCGGCTGAGCGTCGCGGCGTCCTGCGCCCAAGCCGTCGTCGTCGTGAGCGCACAGAGCGCGAGGCAGAACCCAACGGCCCCAGTGAGCCAGCGAGTGGATGTCGTCGACACGTGTACTCTCCTTGGACTTATTCAGTCACGACCCAATCCGCGGGCGGGTATAACAGCTTCACCGTCCGCGGATCCACCCTTTCGAGGTGCGTCAGTTTCCTAGACGGCGAAGCTCGATCCGCCGGTTCCGCGCGCGCCCTTCCGTGGTCGCGTTCGACTCGATCGGCTGCGCCGAGCCGTAGCCCCGCGCGTCGAAGCGGTGGGCGTGCAGCCCTTGGCCGACGAACCAAGCCTTCACCGCCTCGGCGCGCTGCTCGGAGAGCTGGCGGTTCAGGCGCCGATTGCCGCGGTTGTCGGTGAAGCCAGCGATCTCGTAGCGGACGGTGGGGTGGCGCCGGAGCAGGGTCAGGGCCCGCTCGAGGACCGGCAAGCTCTCGGGCAGGAGCTCGGCGCTGCCGCTCGCGAAGGTGACCCCTTCGAGCACGAAGTTCTCTTGCTCAGGCTCGGGGACGGGCTCGCAACCCGAGGCGTCGACGGTCGCGCCCTGCGGCGTGTCCGGGCAGGAGTCGACGTGGTCGGGGACGCCGTCGCGATCTCGGTCGTCGTCGCTCGGGTCGCGAGGGTCGTGCCGCCGCGAGCGCACCTCCTCGCCGTCCGGCATGCCGCCGCCGTCGGTGTCGGCGCGGCGCGGGTCCGTCTCGCCCGGGTCGAGGACTCCATCGCGGTTCGCGTCCTCGACCCCATCGGCGAGGCCATCGTCGTCGGTGTCCACGCGGCGAGGATCGGTGCCGGTCTCGACCTCGATGCCGTCGGGGATGCCGTCGCCGTCGGTGTCGGCGCGGAAGGGATCGGTCCCGAGCTCGATCTCTCGCTCGTCGGGGAGCCCGTCACCGTCCGAGTCGAGCTGACCGGGGTGCCGCTTCACCTCGAGGCTCAGCTCGATGCCCCCGACGAGCATCATGTCGGGCCCGGGGTGCTGACCCCCGAACGCGAGCGCGGTCCGGATGAAGGCGCCGACGTGCAGCGGTCGCCGCACGGAGAAGGCGTAGCCGACGGCAGCGTCGACCCCGAATTGCTGCCGGTCGAAGAGGTGATAGCCCACGTGCGCAGAGACCCAGAGGTGACTCCAGAAGTCGCCGCCTCGCTCGTTCGCGTACCCGCGCTGCATGTCGATGAAGCGGAAGCGGGCGCCGATCCCGAAGTGCGTGTAGCGGGTGCTGGTGTAGCTCGAGCGCGGATAGGGCCGCGCGAAACCGCCGAAGCCAAGCACCGCCTCGATCGCGATCGGCGGCGCGAGCTGCCAGTCGATACCGAGCCAGCCCACGCCGCCCGCCGAGGTGCCGCCCGCTTGCGGGCGCGCCTGGCCGGCGATGGGCGCTCCCATGCCCAGGTCGAGGTGCAGATGAAGACGCCCCGAGTCCGCGCGCGCCGCCGCGCCCCACGTGGAGGACGCGACCAAGAGACAGAGGCATGCGACGCGCGTGGACCAGCTCATGGAGCGAGTGTACCGACGCTCCCAGGGGTCGCGCGAGATTCGCGCAGCGGGCGTGACGTCACTTCTTGCCGAGGAAGCCGCCAAGCGCCTCCCCGACGCCGCCGGGGAGCTTGTCCTTGACGCCGCCGAGCAGCGCCGGCCCGTGCTCCTTGATCAGGTTCTCGACCACATCCGCGGCCTGCTTGGCCTTCGCCTCGTCGAGCCCGACCTTCGCCTGAAGCTGCGCGATGAGCGTGCCCTTGATCGCCGAGATGTCCATGTCGTGCTCCTCTCCTCGTGGCCTGCGGTTTGGGGCCCCCGAGCGCAGCGTGCGCTCGGGGTACGTTCCCCGCCGCGCGGTGCTTCAGCGCGTGCGCAGAGCATCCACCACTTCGCCGTCCAGGTGTACGTCCATCTGCGGGAACGGGATGCCGATCTCCTTCTCCGCGAGCACGCCGTGGATCGAGCGCACGAGCTCTTGGTGCAGGGCCCAATAATCCTCCGACTTGCACCACACCCGGCAGACCCAGTTCACGGAGCTGTCGCCGAGGCCCTTGAGGAAGACCTGATGAGCGGGCTCCTCGATCCGGAGCTCGCAGCGCTGCACCGCCTCCTCGAGCGCGTCGCGGCAATCGTCGACGCGTGCGCCGTAGTCGCAGCCGACCTCGACGTCGACGCGCCGCGTCGGATAGGCAGCGAAGTTCGTGATGGTCGACGCGCCGATCTGTTTGTTCGGGATGATGATCTTCCGGTTGTCGGGCGTCTTGAGCGAGGTCGCGAAGAGCTCGATCTCCTCGACGGTGCCCATCACGCCGCCCGCGTCCACGAAGTCACCCACGCGGAAGGGCCGGAAGATCAGCAACATCACACCGGCCGCGAAATTGCCCAGCGTGCCCTCGAAGGCGAGGCCGATCGCGAGACCGCTGGCCGCGATGAGCGCCGCGAAGCTCGACGTCTCGACGCCGAAGACGCCGAGAATGGAGATCGCGGCGGCGATGAGGATGAGGTAGCGGACGAAGCTCGAGAAGAAGCGCACGAGCGTCGCGTCGAGCCGGCCTTCGCCCGCTCGGCGTACGGTCCGCGACACCATCCCGGCGATGATCCACGCCGCGAAGAGACCGACGAGCGCGCCTACGATCCGCATGCCCCAAGGGGCGACCTGGCTGTTGAGGGTCTGAAGGATCGCGTCGGTGTCCAAGACCCCGTCGCTCGCCTCTTGAGCGCTCGCGAGCGCGGGCGACGAGGCGAGCGCGAGCACGCCGAGGCCGACGCCTCGGGTTTTCCGTTCGGTCATGAGCTCTCCTGTTTCGTGGGAAGAGGTCGGGTCGCGTCACCGCGTCCCGAAGTCCCCGCGGCGTGCCCACGGCGCAGAGACGGCTCGACCCTACGGCCGTCTGCCCAAAACGGAAACCCCTTCGCGACGCTGTGCGCTCATTCAGCCGGCTCGGCCTCGGCAGCCTCCGCCGCCTCGATGGCGCGCGCGCGGACGTTCGCGGGCGCCGCGTCGCCGAGCACCTCCGTGCTGCGCGCCGAAGGCCACGGGAGGTAATCGTCGATCGCGCCGAGGTACCAGCCGAGCCCGAGCCCGAGCACGACGAGCAGGAAGACGTAGAGCTTCCACGGCCGCTTCTTCTCGGCGAAGGGATCGTGCAGGTCCCGCTTCGACCCCTTCGGGATCTCCGCCACGCTCGTCAGCGCCTCGCCGAAGGGCACGTTGACCTTCGCGAGCGTGTTGACCGCCCAGCCGTTCGCGTCGAGGAGCGGGCCGAGGTTGCGTTGGCGGAGCTTGAGCCACGCGATCGCCATCGAGGGCCCGCTGATCAGCAAGATCAGCCCGAGCACGCCGAGCGGCATCCAGAGTCCCAGCCCGAAGAACGACTCGAGGAGCATCCCGAGCGCCGCCGTGATGCCGCCGACGGCGACGCCGAGCGCGGCGACCACGCCGATGTCGATCTTGCGAGGGACGGCGGGCGGCCGCGCGCCGCTGGTCGCCGCCTCCGCGCCCTCGGCCGTCGCCGAAATGCTCGCGTCCGCGCGCTCCTCGGCGGCCTGCGCGCGGCGGGCGACCTGGTCCTCGATGAGCCGCAAGAGCTTCTTGTAGGGGCTCCAGAACGCCTGCCGCACGCTGATGGGGTTGTCGACGATGCGCGTCACCGTCGCGTCCCACGACCCGCCCTTGCGGTCGTAGAAGAGCCCGTTGCGGCCAACCATCAGGTTGTCGACCGATCCGTTCGTCACCGCCGCCGCGACCGACATCGTGTCGCCCTTGGCGTTGCGCAGGTCGCAATAGAGCACGTACGCCTTCGAGTGGGGCGACATCGTCGCGTGCTTCGCGGCGTCGTTCACGAGGATGCACAGCTCGCACGCGCGCTGATCGATGTAGAGCGTGCCCACCTGAAAGGCCGCGGGGCCCTTGCGAGCGTAGAAGTCCCGGAACGACACGAAGTTGTTCACGACCGGGACGAGGTCGCGGGTCATGTGCAGGAGCTTCTCGACCTTCTCCCGTGCTTCGGCGAGCGGCCGCGCCTCCTCGTCCTTGGCGACGAGCGCCTCGAGCTTCTCTTTCCAGCCGCCCTCCGCGAGCTCACGCGCGCGCGCCGGGCCGAGGGACGCGACCTCGGCCCCCTTCTGCTCCGCCTGCCACGCCACATGCGCCGCGAGCTTCGCGCGGACCTCCATCCAGTCCTCGTGGCCGAGCGCGTCGCGCTCGCCGAGGAGCGGCACGATCACCTTCTCGCGCAGGGCGAGGACGGCGTCCATCCACGCGGGGTTCAAGCCCGCGCCGAGCGGCAGATTCGCGCCGCTCTCGACGTGCGCGAGCGGGAAGTGCGCGACCTCATCGGCGGTGATCTGTAGGTCCTTCGCCGCCGCCGCGAGGTACTCGCTCTCCTCGCGGTTGACCGCGTTCAGGGCTCGCGGGTCGAAGGCGGCGACGCGACAGCGGGTGAAGAAATCGTCGACCTTGCTCGCGACCTTCGCGTAGGCCTCGTGGGCCGCGTCGGTCGCGTCCCCGAGCGGTCGCTTCTCGTCGGCCTGGCCCTCGTCCAGCCACGCCACGTAGGCGGCGAGCGCCTCGAAGAACGCGCCGAGCGACTCCGCCGTGATGCCGGGGTCGCCGTTCTTGTCGGTGGCGGGCTCCTTGGTGCACGAGAGCACGTCGACGATCGCCTGCTTCTCCCCTTCGTCCTCGGTCGAGCTCGCGGGGACGACGCCGTCGCCGTTCCAGGCCCCCGCGTTGAACTTCTCGATCGCGTCCTTCACGTCCGCGAGCGCGAGCGAGGTCTCGCCTTCCTTGTCGAGGCTCTTCAGGAGCGCCTTCGCCGTGTCGCGGAGGAGCTTGCCCTCGTCGCTCGCGTCCGAGATGGCCGAGAGCGCGAGGCTGGCGCGCTGGTCGAAGAGGATCTCCGGGTCGACGAGCTGGTCGGCCGTCCACTGGATGACGTCGATGAGCTCGGCCGCGTGCACACGCCCGTCGCCGTCCGAGTCGATGAGCGCGAGCGTGCGCTCGTCGAGCTCGAGGCCCTTCACCGGGCAAGCGAGCGCGACCCAGAGCTTCTGATCCAGCTCTCCGAGCGCGAGCAGGTCGGCGCTCGTGCGCAGCTGCACCTGGTCGACCCCGCCCGCGCGAAAGAAGCTCCACGTATGCGCCATGTTCACCCTCGTCGCTGGCGACGTCTCCCCGACGGCGTCAGAGGAACGTGTAGATGAGGCTCACGGTCGTGAGCGTGTCGAGCTTCTCGAAGCTGGTGCCGTCCGCGCGCTCCGCGGGGACGTTGTCGAAGAGCAGCTTGAACTTCAGCTCGACCTGCAGCCGGCCCGCGATCGTGCTGCGGAGCGCCGCGTCGAAGTTGATGCGGAGGTCCTCGATCTGCTGGAAGTTCAGCAGCGTCTCGACGCCGGTCAGGAACTTCACGTACTCGTTGAGGTTGTTCTCGTAGCCGAGGTAGATGCGCGCCGCGTGGACGATCTGGGTGTCCTCCCCGGTCGACATCTGAATCTCGGTGAAGTTGTCGTACGTCATGTCGTAGCCGATCTCGCCCCACGCCCGGTGGTTCTCCTCCCGGACGAAGTTGCGGAGATAACCGGCCTGGAGCTGGAGGCGCGTGTCGAGACCCGCGAAGGTGTCCCAGCGGTGGGCGGCGGCGACGAAGAGGGCGTCCATGCGCGTGAGGTAGAAGTCGTAGCGCAGCTTCGTGTTGGAGTTCCGGACGGTGTCGACGAGCGGCGTCGTCGTGTCGCCGGCCGGGGCCGCGCGGCCGTAGTTGAAGGCCCAGTCGAAGGCGGTCGCGTGGCGCCCGCGGACGAGCCGGAAGGCCGTGCCAGCCGCGAGGTTCCACGAGCGCGTGTTACCCGTCGCGACGTTCGCGCCCGCCGAGACGGCGAAGTTCGTCACGTCCTCCGAGGGCGCCTCGACGTTGGCCCGCTCGGTGAGCTGGGTCGGCGGCGGCGGGTCCTGCGCGAACGCGGGCGCAGAGAGCGCCGACAAGCCCAGGCAGATCGCTGCGAAGCGCGCGGAGGCGCATGATCGGTAGGTTCGTTCCACGGTCTTCTCCTCTGTGGGCATGCGCCCAACCACCCCAAACCAGCCACCCAACCAACCCAGGCGCGCACATAGCAACATCTCTGCCAGCGGGGCACCACTTTCTGGCGTTCGCGACGGGGGGAGTGGACTACTGAACGTCCGTGAACGGGGCCTACGCCCTCTCAGGCGCCGTCGCCGTCGGTCAGGGCCCACGACGACCGTGACACCCATGCACCCGACCAGCCCCGATCCCCGAACGCACTGGACCCTCGAAGCCGACCTCGCGTTCTTGAACCACGGCTCCTTCGGCGCCTGCCCGCGTGAGGTGCTCGACGCACAGGCTGCGCATCGCGCTCGGATGGAGGCGCAACCCGTGCGCTTCTTCGTCGAGGAGCTCGAGCCAGCGCTCGAGGCCACTAGGCGCGAGGTCGCGGTGTTCCTCCGCGCGGAACCGGACGACCTCGTCTTCGTCCGGAACGCCACCGAGGGCGTCAACGCCGTCCTCCGCTCCCTCCGCTTCGCGCCGGGCGACGCGATCCTGATCACCGACCACGGCTACCACGCGGTCGAGAACGCCGCGCGCTACGTCGCCGCCCGCGAGGGGGCGCGCGTCGACGTCGCGAAGGTCCCCTTCCCGCTCACCGATCCGGAGCAGGTCACGCGCGCCGTGCTCGACGCGCTCACGCCGACGACCCGGCTCGTCATCGTCGATCACGTCACGAGCCCCACCGGCCTCGTCTTCCCCGTCGAAGCGATCGCGCGGGCCCTCGACGCGCGCGGCGTCGATCTCCTCGTGGACGGCGCCCACGCGCCAGGGATGCTCGACCTCGACCTCCGCGCGCTCGGCGCCGCCTATTACACGGGCAACTTCCACAAATGGATCTGCGCCCCCAAGGGCGCCGCCTTCCTGCACGTCCGTCGTGACCGACAGGGCCCGATCGTCCCGCCGGTCATCAGCCACGGCCTCGACTCGACGCGCCCGCGGGCCCGCTTCCTCGAGACCTTCGACTGGACGGGCACCCACGATCCGAGCGCGGTGCTCGCGATCCCCGCGGCCCTCGCCTTCGTCGATCGGTGGTTCGGCGGCTGGCCCCGCCTACGCGAGTCCAACCGCGCGCTCGCGCTCGCCGCCCGCGACCGACTCGCCGAGGTCCTCGGCGTCGCCCCACCCGCGCCGGACTCGATGATCGGCTCGCTCGTCGCGTTGCCCCTGCCGCCAGGCGGCGGCCGACCCACGTCGCACCTCTACACGGATCCGCTCCAGACGGAGCTCCGCGAGGCCCATCGCATCGAGGTCCCGATCGTCCCATGGCCCGCGCCCCCCGCCCGCCTCGTGCGGGTGAGCGCGATGCCCTACGTGACGCTCGAAGACATCGAGCGGCTGGCCCACGCGCTCCGCTGACCGAGCGACCGAAACCACGCAGCCAGAATCCGACCCGGCGTCAGAAGGCGCGAACGTCGCCCTCGTCCCGGGTCCGGCGCCAAGCGTGGAAGCTCATGACCACGAGCGGGATCACGAACGCGCCGAAGAAGAGGAACGCGCCGTGATGCACGAGACCTCGCCAGCGATCGCGAACGCGTCGATCCGCGACCACGCGAACGCCTGTGGCCCGGTGGGCAATCCCACGACGCAGCCGTCCGGCGCCAAGACCAAGACACGCGCGTCTCGGCGACGCGCTCGTCGTGCGGCGAGCACGCGCGGCGTGATCGCGCCGAGCGCCGTCCCCGCGACCACCGACGCGAGGAGCGGCGCGCCGGCGAGCACGCCGAGGTAGAGCCCCGAGAGCGCCCCCGCGGCGCCCACGGCGACCCGCTCGAAGGCGACGGTCGCGGGCGCCCTCGGCCCGGCCCCGACGGGCACCTCGAGGGCGCCCGGCACGGCTTGGCGCGCGATCACGCGCTCGAGCAGGGTCGCCTCGTCGAGCCGCGGGCGAGCGGGCGCCGCCCGATACCCGATCTGCTGCGACCGCTCCCGGATGGTGGCCGCGAGGCCCTCGATCCCCCGCTCCCGGAGCGAGGGCGGCAGCGCGTCGAGCTCGAGCGCGATCCACGGCGGGGCCGGGGGCTCACGCGGCAGGAGCACGAGCAGGCGCTCCGGAGGCAGCGCCGCCACCCCGAGCACCTGCTCCCATCGGGCGCGCAACACCCGTCGCGGCGAGAGCCGAAGCGCGAGCCCCTCGGCCGCGAGCTCGATCGGCTCGCCCAGCGTGCCCTCGCGCTCTTCGACCCAGTCACTCGTCCGCATCGTCGAGCCAGACCAGCGCCGCGAGCGCCGCCGCTGCGAGCGCGGCGCTGCCGAGCACGAGCGGCAGTGGCACGTGGAGGACCTCGTCGGCGAAGACGTTGACGCTGGGGATCGCGAAGAGCTCGGGGGGCACCAGCACGGGCACCGCGTTCACCATCGCGTGCAGCGCGAGCCCAGGGAGCACCGAGCGCGTGCGCAACCGGATCGCGCCGAGCACGAGGCCCGCCAAGAAGGCGACGACGGCCGCCGCCGGGCGGCCGTGCATCAGCCCAAAGAAGAGCGCCGAGAGCACGAGCGCGACGCGCTCGTCGTAGGCGCGCGCGAGCCCGGGCAGCAGCAGGCCGCGGAAGAGCAGCTCCTCGACGACGGGCGCGATGACGACGACCGCGAGCACCACGAGCACTCCGTCGAGGGCGCCGTCGATGCGCAGCAGGTCGCGGACGGCGTGAGCGTGGCGCAGGTCTCGCCCGATCAGCTCGTGGACCAGGTTGCCGACCTCGGCGAGCGGGAGCTGCAGCGCCGCGCCCGCGAGCGCCGCGAGCCCGAGCGTCGTCCACGAGGTCGGCCGCAGCGCGAGCGCCTCGCGCGCCGGCACCCCGTCATGCCCGCGCACGCCCCAGAGGATCGCCGCGCCGAAGGCGAGGAGCTGCGCGAGGCCGAGGCTCAAAGGATCGCGCATCACCGCTGCGGCGGCTTCGCCGAAGCTCGCGCCGCGGAGCATGCGCACGCCCGCCGCGACGAGCTGGACGCCGAGCGCGCCGAGCGTGGCGAGCACGACGTAGCCGAGCGCCGCGTGCCAGCGCATCGGAGGCCCTTGGCGCTCGAGGACGACCACGTCGCGGGCTCAGCGACGCAGGAGGTGTTGGGCCATGGCGTGCTCGTAGAAACCCACCATGCCGAGGCCGACGACCTGCTCGAAGAGCTGGCGCGCGCCCGCAGCGTCGCCCTCCGCGAGGCGACGCGCGCCCTCGTAGAAGAGCGCCTCGGTGCGCTCCCCCACCCCGTCGGCGGCGCGGCTGAGCTCGTCGAAGGGCAGCGCGCCCGTGCCGAAGGCCGCGAGCTTGCCGCTCCAGCCGTTCTCGCTGACCTGGTCGCGCAAGACCTCGACGACGTCCGTGTCGACCGGGGCCCCGACACGCGCGGCGATCACCTTCACCCAGAGCGCGAAGTACACGCGCCACTGCGGCTCGAGTGTCACCTGGCGCTGAGCCTCGCGGAAGATCTCCTGCGCGAGCTCCAGGCTCGGCTCGGGGCTCGACACGAGGTGCGAGAGCGCCGTCGCGTAGGTCTCGCGCAGACGCGGCGCGGCGCGGAGCGCAGCGCGAAACGCACCCCCCGCGTCGTTGTGGCGCCCCAGCAGGTCGAGGAGGATCGCGCGGCGGGTGTGGATCTCGGCGAGCACCGCCGGCTCCTCGGCCTGCGGGGCGAAGCGGTCCCACTGCTCGAGGGCCTGCCGCCACATCCGCTCGGCCTGCGAGGCGTTCCCTGCGGCCGCGAACGAGTCGCCGAGCGATTGGATGATGGTCGCCCGACGCAGCTCGTCGAGCGGGCTCGTGCTCGGCGTGAGATCGAGCGCCCGACGGTAGTGGCGCACCGCGTCCTCGGCGGCGCCGGTCCGCAGCGCGAGCAGCCCGAGCTGCGCGAGCGCGTCGGCCGACTCTTGCGCCTGCAGGCTCGCCTCGAAGCGGCGCGCCGCCTCACCCGGGTTGCCCGAGTGCATCTCGGCCGTGCCGACGAGCAGCTCGATGCGCGCGCGCGCTACCGGCGGCTCGGCCTGAGGGAAGCGCGACGCGCGCTCGTCGAGGATGCGCAGCGCGCGGTCGGCCAGGCGGCGCGCGCCCGTCGCGTCGGCCCCGAAGAGGCCGCGCTCGAGGAGCTCGTCGATGGCCGCGAGCGCCTCGTCGTAGAGCTCGCGGCGCGTCGGCGCGCGCTCGATCGCGGAGGCGAAGTAGGCGAGCGCGTCGTCGGAGCGGTCGTCGACGACGGCGATCCGCGCCAGGCACGCGAGGAAGCGCGGATCGTCGGCGAAGCGCCGCTGCCCGAGGCGACACAGGCCCGTGGCCGACTGGGGGCGGGCCTCGCGGTAGACCTCGGCGAGCTCCACCGCGGCGTCGGCCGCGCGGGCACCGGAGCCTTGGACGAACTCCAGCGCGCGGATGAGCTGGCCCGCGGTCTCGCCGCGGTCATCGAGCCCTCGGAGGTGGGCGAGCGCGTCGCCCACGCGCCCGTGCCGCAGGTAGACCGCGGCGACGTCCAGGGGCGCGAGCCGGAGCACCTGCGCCGAGAGGGGGCCCATGCGCAGGAGCGCCTCCGGCCCCTGGCGGAACCCCTCGGTGATGGAGTCGCGGCGGTCGACGTGGAGCTGCGCGAGCGTCGCGAGCACGTCCGGCGCGGGCGCGAGGCGCGAGGCCTCGTCCCATTGGTCAATGAGCCCCGTGTAGCGCTGGAACGCCGTCGGGAAGGTCGACCGCGCGTCGCGACCCCAGGTCGTCACGAGCGCGAGCTCTTCTTGGACGCGCGCGTCGTCGGGGTGGATCGCGCGCAGGAGCCGCAGCGCGCCGATGACCTTGCCCTCCTGGCCGAGGCGCTCGGCGCGCGCGACGAGCGCGCGGGCGACGGGCTCGAACGCGGCGGGGACGTCACCCGACTCGACGTCTTCGGGGGTGAGCAGGTCCGAGAGTCGCTCGAGGTGCCGCGCGATTACCTCGGAGTCGCCACGGCGCAGCATCCGGTCGGAGCCTCGATCCAACCAGTCGACGAGCGCGTCGCGGAGCTGGCGCCGGGCGGGGTCGTCGGGTGGCAGCGCGTGGTACGCGCGCAGCAGATCGGGGCCGGTCTGGTCGTCGATCCGATCGGGCACCGGAGCGCCCAGCGCGGTCGTCGTCTGGCCGTTTCGGCCCGCCGTCGCGCACGCGAGCAGCACGAACGGCAAGACGATGAGGAGGGGTCGCACGAAGGTCTTCATGGGGCCGGTCGCCCGAGCATAGCAAGAACGCCCCCTGGTGCCCCCAAACCGAAGTTCGTCCCAGGTATCCGCGGCCCTCGTCGCGGATCGCGACCGAGCGCGCGCGGGTCGTCCCCTGACGTCGGGCGTGGCGTCCGACGGCCCCGTCGAACGCCACGCTCGACGACCCGTCGCACCTGCCCCATGGTCTGGAGGTGTCCGAGACGTTTCCCGACGCCCCCCCGACCGAGCCCGAACGCGCGCTCCCGCCCCGCCTCGTCCTCTACGACGGCGTCTGCGGGCTCTGCGACCGGACGGTGCAGTGGCTTCTCGACCGCGACCCGGAGGGCAACCTCCGCTTCGCGACGCTCCAGGGCGAGACGGGGCGCGCCGTGCTCGCGCGGCACCCCGAGCTCCCGGCCGGCCTCGACAGCGTGCTCTTCGTCGAGCGCCGCGACGGCGTCGAGCGCGTCTCCTATCGAAGCCGCGCGCTCTTCCAGATCGCGCGCCACCTGCAGGGCGCGCTGCCACGGTTCCTCTCGATCTTCCGGTTCGTCCCGGCGTTCCTGACCGACCTCGGGTACCGGCTCGTCGCCCGAGTGCGCTATCGGATCTGGGGCAAGCTCGACGCATGCCGCGTCCCGAGCCCCGGCGAGCGCGCGCGCTTCCTCGACTGACGCCCCTCAAGCCGCGAGGAAGATCCGGATCCACCGCGCGGGGTCGGCGACACCTTCGCCCCGCAGCGGGGACTCCGCGGTGCTCTCGCCGTGCCAGAGCAGCGTCGCAGCCGCGTGGAGCGTCATCTGTGCCGCGCCGAAGGCCGCCGAGGCCTCGCGCACCGCGGAGACCTCGTCCTTCGACGAGCCCTTTCGGCGCGCGACCCCCGCTCGGAGCATTGCGGCGTACCCACGCGCGTAGGGGCGCCCGGTACGCGCGAGCCAGCGAGCGCGCTCGTCGATCCGCGACAACGAGGCGTCCGCATCACCCGCGGCGTGGGCGGCGAGCTCCACGCACCCCTCGAGGAACGACGCCTCGGCCTTGAAGAGCTGCACCGAGAGGAGCCCCGATCGCGCGAGCGCGGGCGCGAGCGCCGCGACGCGACGTCGCGCGGCCCCAACGTCACCCGCGTAGAGCTCGCACCAAACCAACGTCTTCTCCGCGAAGAAATGCTGAAACGTGAGCTCGTCGGACCGCCATTGAGAGACGACCTCGTGGATCTGCGCCCTCGCGTCGTCCACTCGCCCGGCGGCGAGCGCGAGCTTGGCCTCGATCACCGTGGCGATGAGGAGCGAGAACCGATCGTTCGTCTGCTCGGCGCGTCGGAGCACGACGTCGACACGCGAGCGCGCCTCCCCCAGGCGGCCGAGCCAGACGAGCGACTGCAAGCAGGTGTTGTCGAGGATCGAGCGCTCCCACGAGACGCCTGCGACCCCCGAGAGGGCGACGGCGGTCTCGTCCAGGCGCTCGATGGCGTCGGCGAATCGTCCGACCGCGGAGAAGGCGACGCCCTCCGCGAGCCCGATCCGCGCCACGAGCACCGGGTCCTGGGTCTTCCGCGCGAGAGCCGTCGCCTGCTCGATCAGGCGGAACCCACGGCGCGCCGCGCGCTCGGTCCCCGCGTAGGTGGTCATCAAGCCGTAGTAGTCGATCCCACGGACGATCCCGTTCGTGTAACCGACGCGCAACGACCGCGAGAGCGCCTCGAGGGCGAAGTATCCGCCGAGGATGGGGCTGAAATTCGCGTACCCACGGTTGGCCGCGAGCAAGAGGTCGATGCGCTCGCGCTCGTCGATCGGCACCGTCTTGGTCGGCACCGTCTTGGTCGGCACCGTCTTGGTCGGCACCGTCTTGGTCGGCACCGTCTCGGTCGGCGCGCCGCGCGGCGTCGTCCCGCGAATCCGCAGCCACGCCATCCGCCGCACCAGGCCGGCGATGGCGCGCCATCGACTCTTCGGGAACACCAACCCAACCTCCTCGAACAGGCTCGCGAGGACCTCCCCGCCGAGGTCGAGCTCCGCGCCGGTGAGGTAGTGCTCGGCCGCGAGCCGACGCAGCTCTCGCCCACGCGCGAGGTCGTCACGCGCGCACGCGAGGAACGCATCTCCGGCCTCCTTCGCGCGCCCCGCGTTCCCAAGCGCCACGGCGCGGGCCTGGGCGAGCGCGGGCAGCCGCTCGGGGGCCGTCGCCGCGAGATCTCGAGCCGCGTCGGCGTAGTAGTCGGCGGCTTGTCCGAAGGCGAGCGCGTGCTCCGCCGCAGCCGCGGCTTGCAGCGCGTACTCGCCCGCGCGCGACGTGCGACCCGCGCCCCGGTAGTGGTGCGCGAGCGCGCCCGGATCCGCGCCGCCGACGCGCTCGAGCGCGCGCGCCAGTGTGAGGTGGCGGTTCCCGAGTGAGTCGGGGTGAATCTGCGCGAGCACGCTGGCGCGCGTGCGATCGTGATAAGGCTCGAGCTGGTCGTCGCCGCGTACGAGGTGGTACCGCCCGAGGCTCGCGAGCACGTCGGCCAGTGGCACGTCGACGCTCGTCTCTTCGAGGGCCTCGGCCACGACGCGCGGCGCCACGGGGCGGTGCGCCACCGACACGAGCTCCACGACCGCGCGTAGCTCCGGCGGGACCCGCGCGAGGCGCGCGAGGATCAGATCCTCGACCTCGACGCCATCTCGGGCCGTCGTGGTCGAGAGGAACGCATCGGTCCGCTCGCGTTCGACGAGCTCCTCGAGCAAGAGCGGGACACCTCGCGACTGGCGGGCCAGGCGCAGGTCTCGCTCGGCGTCGGCGGCGCCGAAGAGCGACGCGGAGAGCGCGGCGGCTTCGGCCTCCGTGAGCGGCGCGACGTCTACGTGGACGACCTGCGTCGTTCCATCGGAGGCGCGCGGCAGGGCCCGCACGACCGGGCCGGCCGCCTCGTCCTCGCGATACGACGCGACGACCAGCACCCGCCCGAGGCTGCTGACGCGGAGCAGGTCCGTCATCAAGAGCGCGCTGTCCTCGTCGCTCCACTGGAGGTCGTCGATGGCCAGCACGAGCACGCGGTCGCCCGCGACGCGCGTGAGCAGCTCCTGCAGACCGGCGAAGGCCCGGCGCCTCGCCTCGACCGGCGACGTGTCCTCCCACCGCTCCGGCACCGACCGCGCGAGCGCGGGCACCTGCGCGAGCGCGGGGAAGAGTCGCGTGAGCTCGGCGACGTGGGCGCTCGTGAGCGCGGCGACCTCCTCCTCCGGCCAACGAATCAACGCGGCGGCGACGCCGTCCATGCAGCCATCGAACGCTTGGTAGGGGAGGCGCGCCTGTCGGAAGCAACGCGAGGACGACACGAGAGCGTCGCCGCGCGCGCAGACCTCGGCGAGGAAGGCGCTCACGAGCCCGCTTTTGCCGACCCCCGAACGCCCGCGCACGTGCACGACGACACGCCCGTCGCGCGCCGCCTCGAACGCCCGCCGCAGCGATGCCAGCTCGTCGTCGCGTCCAACGATGGTCGCGCGGCTCCCCTCGGCGCCCGATGGGCTCCCGAGGTGGAGGCGGGCGAGGATCTCCGCGCGGCTCGGGCGCGCGGACGGATCACGGCGGAGCAGATCCATTGCGAGCTCTGCGAGCGTCGAATCGAGCGCGCACACCGACGGTTCGAGCGGCTCCGGATCGGCGAGCAGCTTCTGCGCCATGATCGCGATGACATGCTCGCCCGAGTAGGGGAGCCGTCCGGAGAGCAAGAGGTAGAGAACGCCACCGAGCCCGTACCAGTCGGCCGCCTCGGTGAGCTCTTGGCCGAGCACCTGCTCGGGGGCCATGAACGCGGGCGTCCCGCGGGCGCGGGTCTCCCCGACCAGGGCGCTCGAACCGCCGAGGTGGGCGGCGAGCCCGAAGTCGAGGAGGACCACCCGCCCCTCCGGCGTGACGAGCACGTTGCTGGGCTTGATGTCGAGGTGGAGGAAGCCAGCCTCGTGCGTCGCCGCGAGCGCCAGCGTGAGCTGCGCGAGGGCGACGCGCAGTCGTGGGAGATGCGGGGGGCCGTCGGGGTCCGGCCGGACGAAACGTACCAGATCCGTGCCTTGGACCCACTCCATCGCGACGAACCAGGTCTCGCCGTCGACCCCGAGCTCGTAGAGCTCGACGAGGTTCGGGTGCTTCACGCCCGCGAGGGCGCGCAGCTCGTTCTTCAGCGTGGCCACGGCCGAGGGATCGACGTCATGGAGCGCCTTGAGGGCGACCTCGCGCCCGGTCTCGCCACAACGCGCACGATAGACGACGCCGAAGCCGCCGACCCCCACCCGCTCCAGCAGCTCGTACTTCCCGAGACGGGGGCGCGCGTCGATCGGAGGGAGGACCCGAGGAGGGCGCTGGCGAGTCTGTAGGTCCGACGCGCTCCGCGGATCGGCGACGAAGGTCGTGACGAGCTTCGAGTCGATGTCGACGAAGTCGGAGGCAGCACGCTCGGAGGCGTCCATCACGGCACCAGTCACATCAGCCACACCCAGCTCCCCCCATATATCAGAGGTGCTGTAGGGTCCGACAGCAAACGCGTGCACAGGAGGGAGAGATGGCCATGGAGACCGACGTCGACGTCCTCATCGTGGGGGGCGGCTGGGCAGGCACGAGCGCTGCGCTCGCGCTCCACGAGCACAACCTGAAACACCCGAAGGACGCCCTCCGCTTCGCCCTCCTCGAGGGCCACGCCGACCGTCTCGGGGGGCGCGCGTATAGCTTCGAACACACCTTCGAGGGCCCGGACGGGAAGCCTCGGAAGACCTCGTTCGAGCACGGCGCCCAGTACATCGGCCAGGAGCAGAAGGCCATCTGGGGCGTCGTACAAGACGCGATCGCGCGCGGCCTGATCGCCGCCGACGACCTGGTGGACGGCTACGCGGCGCGCTACCCGTACAAGGAGCAGGTCATGATGGTGGCGGGCCGACGCTACCAATACGACCGCGACCAATGCCTCTTCGGGATCGGTGGGGTGCCCCCAGACCTCGGGATCTGGGACCTCATCGGCTCGCTCGTGTTCATCCAAGCCGTCGAGGCGTTCGAGCAGGCGATCGACGTGCTCTCGCCGTGGAGCTCGCCCGCGTTCGTGACCGAGCTCGACCAGGTGACCATGCAGGAGTGGATCGACGGCTTCGGGCTCCCGCCTGGGGCGGCCTCGCTCATGAAGGTCTCGGTCGAGGCCGTCCTCAGCGTGCAATGCGACCAGGTCTCGGCTTTCTATTTCTTGTGGTACTGCGCCTGCAACGGCGGCTTCCTCAACGAGGTGAACGACGAGCAGGGCGGGCCGCAGCAGTTCTACTTGGCATGCGGCCTCGACACCCTCATCGATCGCTTGGTCGAGCCCATCCGGGACCGCATCTTCTTCGGCGAGGTCGTGCGCGAGGTCGAGCACGACCCGCACGGCGTCACCGTCCGCACCGCGAAGGGAACCCACCGCGCGAAGAAGGTCTTGCTCGCGATCTCCCCGGCGAGCGCGGGGCACATCACCTTCTCGCCCGAGCTGCCCGCGGCCTGGCAGAAGGTCACGAGCCAGTCGATGGGCGTGACGCTCAAATGCCAGCTCTTCTACCGAACCCCCTTCTGGCGCAACGTCGACGCGCAGAGCGATCCCGCGCTCGAGGGTGTGCCCCAATACACCGGCTACTGCGGCGCGAACGATTACCCCGTGATCTGGGTGATGGACTACAGCCCCGTCGGGGCGGCGCCCGAGTACGCCGACCAAGGCTGCTATTGTCTGATGACCTTCACGATCGGCGACGAGGCGAAGCAGCTCGGCCCGAACCCGACGAAGGAGCGCGTCGCGGAGGTCGTGACCGCGGCCGTGTCGAATCTCCTGAACGACGCGCGCGCCCTCTCGACCTCCGACGAGTTCCTCGGGCTCGAGATGTTCGAGTGGAGCGAGGGGACACCGCTCATCCCAGGCGGTCCGAACACAGTCTTCGGCCCTGGTATCCTCACCGGAGAGGACGCCCCCGCGAAGGTCTTCGACCAACCCGTCGGCAAGAACCTCTACTTCGGCTGCGCAGAACTCGCCCGGACCCCGATCGGCGAGCGGACGAGCAAGCTGCCGGTGTTCATCCCGAACTGGCAGGACTTCGGCCAGACCGGCGTCTACTCCGATTGGCGCGAGAACGTCGGCTACATGGACGGCGCGATCACGTCCGGACGCTACGTCGCGCAGCAGATGCTCGTCGACCTCGGGCTCGAGAAGGGGCCGTCGATCCTCGCGCGCATGGAGGCTTGGGCCGAGGAGCTCCTCGCCTACGGAGAAGCGCGCCTCGAAGATCTCTTCATGAAGCCGAGCTCGTCCCCGCCGCCGACGGTGACCGAGGCGCAGGTGGTCGCCGTCCTCACGACCCTCTGCGAGAGCCTCTACTCGGCCTCGGCACCCACGATCGCAGCGTGGCAGGAGAGGCAGTGGAAGAACGACGCCCCCGCCCTCCAGGCGTGGGTCACCGACACGCTCGTGGAGGCGCTCGTGGCCAACGGCTTGCTGGACGCGCCCCCGACGCGCCCCGCCGAAGGCTGCGGAATCGGGCGGTCGATCGCGTACATGATCGAGATGGCGGCCTGGTCGCCGAAGTTCATGGACGCCGCGGTCGCCTTCACGAAGGCGGGCTACGCCCTCTACGCCGCGTACGAGCCGCCGCGGCACCCGGACGACCCCTACACCTTCAGCGAGGTAGTCGAGCTCACGCGCGTCGTGAACGCGCTCATGGCGCTGAAGTCGGCCGAGCCCTACCAACCCGGCTGCGACGTGAGCACGCCGGGGCGGCTGCTCTCGGTGCACGGCGTCCTGCGTGGTGGCGCGGGATCGACTGGCCGTTGACGAGATAGGCGCTCGAAGCGCCTCGTTCTTCGGCGGCGCGTCCTCGCGGCTCGTGCACCCCGATCCGCGAGCCGAGCGGGCTCACCACCGGAGAACGCCGTTCTTCGGTGGTTCTTCCGCGCCCACCGAGGCCCCCGATCCATGATCCGAGCGTGCGCAGGAAGCGTGGCCCCGCGCGGGGTCCGCGCTACGCTCGCGCGCGATGGTGGCGTTCGACCGGGTGCGCGCAGCGGGGCTCGTGAAGCTCTACGGGCGGACACGCGCGCTCGCCGGGGTGAGCCTCGAGCTCCACGCGGGCGAGGTCACCGTCATCGAGGGGCCGAACGGCTCGGGGAAGTCGACCCTGCTCCAGATCCTCGCGCTCACCGCGAAGCCCACCGACGGAACCCTGACCTTCGGAGAGCTCGACGCCCGTCGGCACGCGAGCACGCTCCGCCGGCACCTCGGCGTCGTCGCCCATGCCTCGATGCTCTACCCGGATCTGACGGGCCGCGAGAACGTCCGCCTCTACGCCGCGCTCTTCGGGCTCGAGCGCCCGGGGGCCCGCGCGGCCGAGCTCTTCGAGCGCTTCGCGATCGGCAGCTTCGGCGACCGGCCGGTGCGCACCTACTCGCGCGGCCAGCTCCAGCGCGTGTCGCTCGCGCGCGCGCTCGTCGCCGACCCCACGCTGCTCCTGCTCGACGAGCCCTCCACCGGCCTCGACGTCGCCGGCGTGGCGCGCCTCGAGGAGGTCGTGCACGCCGAGCGCGCGCGGGGCGCCATCGTCGTACTCGTCACCCACGATGGCGGCCTCGCCGCTCGCGTCGCGAGCCGGCGCGTCGCGCTCCAGGGCGGCCGTCTCGTCCCCGCCCCCGAGGGTCCCCCCTACCGCACCGACCTCGAGGCTCGCTCCCCCGACGGCCATCCCCCCGAGGCCACCGAACGCTCTGCGGCGTCGGCCGAGGAGTCGCGATGAAGGCGCTGCTCCGAGGCGCTTGGCTCGTCGCGGCCAAGGATCTGCGCATCGAGCTCCGCACGAAGGAGGTCACGATGACGACGAGCTTCTTCGCCGTCATCGTCGTGCTGCTCTCCTCGCTCGCCTTCTACCTCGACCGCAACGTCGCCGCCCAGGTCGCTCCGGGCGTCCTCTGGGTCTCCGTGGCCTTCGCGGGGCTGACGAGCGTGTTGCGGAGCTGGGGCCGCGAGCGCGAGGAGGACGCGCTCCGCGGCCTGTTGCTCTCGCCGATCCCGCGCGCCTCGATCTTCTTCGGCAAGCTCCTCGGCAACTTGCTCTTCCTCTTCGCGGTGGAGATCGTGGTCGTCGCGCTCGTCGCGCTCTTCTTCCACCTCGAGCCCGAGCCCCTCCTCCCGACGATCGCGCTGCTCCTCCTCGGGAGCTTCGGCTTCGTCGCCGCGGGCACGCTCTTCGGCGCGCTCAGCGTCCAGAGCCGGGCGCGCGACCTCGTGATGAGCATCGTGGTCTTCCCGCTCGTGACCCCTGCCCTCCTCGGAGGCGTCGTCGCGACGCGAGAGCTCTTCGCGGGCGCCACGCTCCCCGAGGTCGTCGCGTGGATTCAGATCCTCGGCGCATTCGATCTCGTCTTCGTCGGCGCGGGCTATCTGCTCTTCGACGCCCTGCTCTCGGACTGACGATCTTCGACCTCGCGTCGCCGTCCCTCTCGCCGGGAGAGCGCACGATCTCCCGTCGCGCGCGGCGCGCGACCTCGCACGGCCCTCACGGGACGCAGAACGGCGCTTTCGTTTGACGCGACGGCATCCTGGTGGGAGGACGCAGCGACGGGAGGCACCGTGAGCGAGGTCGTTCTCAGCGCACGCGACGTGACGAAGGTCTACCGAATGGGCGAGGTCGACGTGCACGCGCTCCGCGGCGTCACCCTCGAGCTCGTCGCGGGCGAGCTGCTCGTGCTCCTCGGCGCCTCGGGCAGCGGGAAGTCGACCTTGCTCAACATCCTCGGCGGGCTCGACAACCCGACCGCCGGCAAGGTCATGTATCAGAAGCAGGATCTCACCGCGGCGAGCGACAAAGCGCTCACCCTCTTCCGCCGCGCGCACGTCGGCTTCGTCTTCCAGTTCTACAACCTCATCCCCTCGCTCACGGCGCGGGAGAACGTCGCGCTCGTCACCGAGCTCGCGGACGACCCGATGACCCCGGAGGAGGCGCTCGCGCTGGTCGGCCTCACCGAGCGCCAGGACCACTTCCCCTCGCAGCTCAGTGGCGGCGAGCAGCAGCGCGTCGCGATCGCGCGCGCCGTCGCCAAACGCCCGAAGATCCTCCTCTGCGACGAGCCGACCGGGGCGCTCGACTACAAGACCGGCGTCAAGGTGCTCGAGGTCATCGAGAAGGTGAACCTCGAGCTCGGGACCACGACGGCGATCATCACGCACAACGCGCCGGTCGCGGCCATGGCCCAGCGCGTCGTCGCGCTCCACGACGGCCGCATCCAGCGCGAAGAGCTCAACGAGGCGCGCGTCTCGGCGAGCCAGATCGAGTGGTGAGGCGATGTGGCTGCACCCGCTCCGGCGAAAGCTCTTCCGTGACCTGACGACCCTGAAGGGTCAGATCGTCACGATCGCGCTCGTCGTCGCGTGCGGGGTCGCCGCCCTCGTCACCATGCAGTCCGCGCTGCGCTCGCTGCGCGACGCCCGCGAGACCTTCTACGCCGCGAGCGCCTTCGCCGACGTCTTCGTGATGCTCCGCCGTGCGCCCGAGGCCGTCGGCGGACGGCTCGCCGACCTACCCGGCGTTCGCGCGGTCGACACCCGCGTGGTCGGGATGGGCACGATCCCGTTCGCCGATCGCTCGGAGCCGGCCCGCGTCACGGTCTCGTCGCTGCCCGGCAGCCTCGGTCGCCTCTACCTCCGCGAGGGCCGCCTGCCCGAGCCCGGTCGCAACGACGAGGTCGTCCTGAGCGACGCCTTCGCCGAAGCGAACGAGCTGCGGCCGGGAGCGCGCGTCCCGCTCGTGGTCGGCGGCGTGCGGCGCAACGTGCAGGTCGTCGGCGTCGGCCTCGGCCCCGAGCACGTGATCGTGATGAACGTCGGCGACATGGCCATGGACGCCAAGAAGAGCGGCGTCCTGTGGATGAACCGCGACGCCGCTGAGGCGGCCCTGGACCTCGGCGGCTCCTTCAACCAGGCCGTGCTCTCGACCGTCCCGGGCTTCGACACGCGCGAGGTCATCGACGGCGTCGACGAGATCGTGCGCCGCTACGGGGGCCTCGGCGCCCACGACCGCGAGCGGCAGATGTCCGACTTCATGCTCTCGCAGGAGCTGATGCAGCTCGAGAACATGAGCGCCCAGATCCCGCCGCTCTTCTTGCTCGTCGCCGCTTTCCTGCTGCACGTCGTGCTGACGCGGCTCGTGCAGCTCCAGCGGGGGCAGATCGCCGCGCTCAAGGCGCTCGGCTACTTCAACCGCGAGATCCTCCAGCACTACCTCGAGCTCGCGAGCGTGATCGTCGTCCTCGGCGCGACGCTCGGCGTCGGCTTCGGCGCGTGGTTCACGCGAGAGATGATCGGCCTCTACGAGGAGTACTTCCGCTTCCCGACGCTGCGCGCGACGCTCGACCCCCAGACCGCGATCACGGCGATCCTCGTCGCGACCCTCGCCGGCGTCCTCGGCACCGTCACGAGCGTGCGCTCGGTCCTGAAGCTCACCCCCGCCGCCGCGATGCAGCCCCCCGCCCCCGCGCGTTATCGGCGCGGCCTGCTCGATATCGGCTTCTTCTCGCGGCTCATCGGCCCGTCCACCCGCATGATCCTGCGCGAGCTGCAGCGCCGGCCGCTGCGCGTCGCGCTCAGCGCGCTCGGCATCGGCGTGGCGGTGGGCCTGATGGTGGTCGCGCGCTTCTTCGGCGACGCGATGGACTACCTCGTCGACGTACAGCTCCACGAGTCGCAGCGCTGGGACGCGCAGATCGCCTTCGCCGAGCCTCGCCCGCTGAGCGACCTCCGTGTCTTCGAGTCGATGCCGGGCGTCTTCCGCGTCCAAGGCCTGCGCGCCGTGCCGATCCGGATCGTCCACGAGCAGCGCTCGCGGCACATCTCCCTCTTCGGGCACTTCGGCGATCCCGAGCACGCGCTCCAGCGTGTCGTCGGCGCCGCCGGCGTGGCGTTCGAGATGCCCGCCGACGGCGTCTTGCTGACGGATACGCTCGGGGACCTGCTCGGGGTCGGCCCAGGAGACACCGTCACCCTCGAGATCCTCGAAGGTGATCGCCGGACCCTGCAGGTGCCCGTCGCCGGTCTCGTCGACGAGCTCTTCGGCCTGCAGGCGCACGCGAGCGCGGACACGCTCCACCGGTGGCTCGGGCAAGAGCCGAGCACAAGCCTCGCCCTCCTCTCGATCGACACCGCCCAGGCCGAGGCGCTCGACCGCCGCTTCGTCGCCCTTCCTGACGTGATCGGCGTCGCGCACATGGCGCGCGTCCTCCAGCAGTTCCGAGAGCAGAGCGCGCAGAACATCGGCGTCTTCTCGCTCATCCTCACCCTCTTCGGCGCCGTCATCGCCGTCGGCGTCGTCTACAACAACGCCCGCGTCGCGCTCTCGATGCGCGAGCGCGAGCTCGCGAGCCTGCGGGTGCTCGGCTTCACCCGCGCCGAGATCAGCACGATCCTCCTCGGCGAGCTCGCGGTGCAGGTCTTCGCCGCGATCCCCATCGGGCTCGTCCTCGGGCGCGTTTTCTCCGAGGCGATGGCCAAGAACGTCGACCCCGAGATGTTCCGCTTCCCCGTGATCCTCAGCACGCAGACCTACGCCTTCGCGGCCGTCGTCACCCTGGCGAGCGCCTTCGTGAGCGCCCTGCTCGTCCGACGCAAGCTCGATCGCCTCGACCTCATCGGCGTCCTCAAGACGCGCGAGTGAAGCCATGATCCAACCGAAGACCCGCAAGCTCCTCTCCCGCATCGGCACCGCGCTCTTCCTGGGCGCCGTCGCCGCGCTCATCGTGGTCGCCTCGCTGCCCAAGCCGATCCCCGTCGACGTCGTGACCGTCGCGCGCGGCGCGCTCGAGGTCACGGTCGACGAGGACGGCACGACGCGCGTGAAGGACCGCTACGTCGTCAGCGCGCCCCTCGCGGGCACGCTCGGTCGACCCGAGCTCCGCGCGGGCGATCCCGTCAGCGAGGGCTCGGTGATGGCGCGAGTCGAGCCGATGGCCCCGCAGCTCCTCGACGACCGCAGCCGCGTCCAGGCCGAAGCGCGTCTCGCCGCCGCGCTCGCGGCGCAGCGCCAAGCGCGCGCGTCCGTCGCGCGCGCGGAGGCCGCCGTCGAGCTCGCGACCTCGACGGGTGCGCGGCAGCGGCAGCTCGCCGAGAGCGGCGGCGTCGCAGCGGCGACCCTCGACCAGACCCGCTTCGAGGCGCGCGCGCGCGCGGAGGAGCTCACGAGCGCGCGCTTCGGCGTGCGGGTCGCCGATTACGAGGTCCGCATGGCGCAGGCGGTGCTCGGGCGCGTCCCCGAGGCGCGCGGGCGCAAGCCGCCGGACGAGCCCGCGGAGCAGCTCGAGATCCCGTCGCCGATCGAGGGGCGCGTGCTGCGCGTGCTGCAGACGAGCGAGGGCGTGGTCCAGCCGGGCACCCCGCTCTTCGAGGTCGGCGACCCCGGCGCGCTCGAGGTGGTGATCGACGTGCTCACGGCCGACGCGGTGCAGATCGCGCCCGGCGCGCACGTCGAGCTGCTGCGTTGGGGCGGTGCGCCGCTCGAGGGCCGGGTGCAGCGCATCGAGCCGAGCGCCTTCACCCGCGTCAGCGCGCTCGGGGTCGAAGAGCAGCGCGTCAACGTCGTGGTCGAGATCGTCTCGCCGCGCGAGCAGTGGGAGGCGCTCGGGGACGGCTTCCGCATCGAGGCGCGCATCCGCGTTTGGCGCGAAGAGGAGATCGTGCGCGTCCCCGCCAGCGCGCTCTTCCGCAGCGGAGACGACTGGGCCGTCTACGTCGTCGAGGACGAGCTCGCGACCCGTCGCGTGGTCCAGATCGGCCGCCGCAACGGCTTCGAGGCTCAGATCCTCGAGGGACTTCGAGAGGGCGAGGCGATCATCGTCCACCCGAGCGACCAGCTCACCGAGGGGACGCGCGTCCGGGTGCGCTGACCGTAGAGCGAGGACGCTCGACCCGAGCCACGGGTGAGTGCGCCGACCGGAGAGCGAGCTCGATCGACCCGAGCCGCGTGCGCGGGTACGCCGACCGAAGAGAACGCCCGACCCGCGCGACGACGCCGCCTCGCGCCGCCAACCGCGCGCGCCAGCCGTGCGGCGCCGGAACGTGCGATGCTCCCGCGTGGAGGGGCCGGATGCAGCGGACGTGGGCGCTTCGGATCGGAGTCTGGATTGGGATCTGCGGCACGCTTGGCGGCTGCGCCGCGCGCGCGGCGCCCGTGCAGCTTCGCCGCGTCGTGCTCTATCAGAACGGCGTCGGCTACTTCGAGCGCGAGGGCCGCGTCGAGGGTGGGCGCGTGGCCCTCCGGCTCGCGCCCCACGAGGTCGACGACGTGCTCACGACCCTCACGGTCGTCGACCTCGACGGAACGACGAGCGACACCTCACCGGCCGCGGCGCTGCCCGAAGGCGATGACGAGACCCCTCGGACGCTCACGCTCGATCTCGGCGGCGCGCACCCGCGCGGCGTGCGAATCGCCTACGCCGCCCCGACCCCCGTGTGGCGAGCGACCTACCGCGTCGTGCTCGACGAGGACGGCGAGCACGCGCTCTTTCAGGCGTGGGCGGTGGTCCACAACGCCTCGCCCGAGGACTGGACCGAGGTCGACCTCGCGCTCGCGACGAGCGCCCCCTTCGCGTACCGGGTCGACCTCCGCGACCGCCGCTTCGCCCACCGCCCCGACGGCAACCGGGTCGCGGGCGCCCCCAACCGCGGCGCGGTCGCCTCGATCCACACGCGCGGGGCCCTCGAGCACGAGCACGACCTCTGCCCCGGTGAGCCCGAGGACATGGACGGCTTCGAGGACGACGACGGCTGCCCCGACCCCGACAACGATCAGGATCGCATCCTCGACGTCGACGATCGCTGCCCGAACGAGCCCGAGACCTACAACGGCTTCGAGGACGAAGATGGCTGCCCGGATCGAGGGCGGGTGGTCGTCACCGACTCGCGCATCGTGATCCTGGACAAGCTCTACTTCGCGCGCGGCTCGTCGACGCTGCGCGACAACCAGCGCCCCGTGCTCGAAGCGATGGCCGCGACGCTGGTGCACAACCCGAACGTGCGCCGCGTACGCGTCGAGGGGCACGCGACGGAAGACGAGCCGAGCCCCTGGGCGCTCGCGGCCGAACGCGCAGGCGCCGTCCGCGCGGCGTTGATCGCGCTCGGTGTGGAGCCGGACCGGCTGGTCGCGCACGCGCTCGGCGCCACGCAGCCGATCGATCCCCGCGACATCGAGCCCGCGCGGGAGCGCAACCGACGCGCCGAGCTCGCGATCGAGGAACGCGACGACGGCGACGAGGGCGTGCGCGCGACGGGTGTCGCTCGGGCGTCCGGCGCCGTCGCCCCCGTCACGGTCGACGCGACGGGCACGACCCGGTACGGGATCGCTCGGCGAGTCAGCGTCCCCGCCGGCGCGTCGGCCATGGTCACGGTCCTCCACGACCGCATCCCCGGCCGCGCGGCGCTGCTCTTCGACGCGAGCGCGGACGTCCGCGGCGCGACGCGCCACCCGCTCCGGGTCGCGCATCTGCGCAACACGGTGGGTGGAGACGCGGCGGGGGGCGTCGACCTCGTCGCGGGCCCGGTCACGCTCTTCGGCGGCGGCGAGCTCCTCGGGGAGGGGCTCCTCGACGCGCTCCCGGCCGGACGGAGCGTCTTCGTCCCCTACGGTCTCGACACGACGACGGAGGTGCAGGTCGCGACGACGCACGACGAGGTGCCCGCCCGCGTCGTCGGGCTACGACGCGGCGTGCTCGCGGTCGAGCGCCTCCAGAGCCGACGCGTCCAATACGCCATCGACGCCGGCGCCCGCGCGCCGCGGGCGCTCTTCCTGCGACACCGCGTGGCGCCGGGGTTCCGGGCCGTCGAGCTGCCTCCTGGCCACGAGGACGCGGGAGACGCGCTGCTCGTCCCGCTCCCGATCGTTCCTGGACGCGCGAGCCGCCTCGAGGTCGTGGAGCAGCGCACCGTCGCGGGGAGCGTGGATCTCCTCCGCGACGCGGCGACCGACGTCGAGCCCTACCTCCGAGGCTCGACGCTCCCCCGCGAGGTGGTGGAGCGGCTGCGCGCGGTGCTCGCCGCGCGCGTGGTCGTCGTGGAGCGCGAGGCGCGCGAGCGCGCGCTGCGCACGGAGCTCGGCGACCTCGGCCAGCGCAACGCCGAGGTCCGGGCGAGCCTCGAGACGCTCGGCGCGCGCCGCGACGGCGACGGACGGGCGCTGCGCGCCGAGCTCGCGGGCCGCGTCGAAGAGGGGGTGCGCCGCCTCGAGGCCCTCTCGCGCGAGCTGACGACGGTGCGCGCCGAGCGCGAAGCGGCGCTCGCGACCCTGCGCGAGTCCGTACGCGACTTCGTGATCGAGCCCGAGGAGCGCTGACGCTCGGTCAGGGGATGAGCAGGGTCGAGCCCGTGGTGGTGCGGGACTCGAGCGCTTCGTGACACGCGCGGGCGTCGGCGAGGGCGAAGCGTTGACCGACGTGCACCTTCACGGCCCCGCGGGCGACCACGTCGAAGAGGCGACCGGCGCTCAGCTCGAGCTCCTCGCGCGTCGCGACGTAGTCGAAGAGCGACGCGCGCGTGTAGTAGAGCGAGCCCTTGCGCGCGAGCGTCATCGGGTCGAAGGGCCCCGGCGCGCCGGAGGCGTTCCCGAAGCCGACGAGCATCCCCCGGCGAGAGAGGCAGTCGAGGCTCGCGTCGAAGGTCGAGCGGCCGACGCTGTCGTAGACCACGGGCACGCCTTCTCCTTCGGTCAGCGCGCGCACCCGCGCCGCGACGTCCTCGTGGGTGTAGTCGATCACCTCCGCGCAGCCGTTGTCGCGCGCGAGCGCGGCCTTCTCCGCGCTGCTCGTCGTCCCGATCACCCGCACCCCGAGGTGATGGAGCCACTGCGCGGCGAGCAGGCCGACGCCCCCCGCGATCGCGTGCCAGAGCACGGTCATGCCTGGCTTCACGGCGAAGGTGCGGTGGATCAGGTACTCGACCGTCATCCCCTTCAGCAGCGACGCCGCCGCGACCTCTTCGGAGATCCCCTCGGGCAGCTTCACGAGCCGTCCGGCGTCGACGTTGCGTGCCTCCGCGTAGCTCCCCGGCCCGGCCACGTAGGCGACGCGATCGCCGACGACGACCTCGCTCACCTCTCCACCGACCGCCTCCACGACACCAGCGCCTTCGGTGCCGAGGCCGTGTGGCATGGAGGGCAGCGGGTAGAGGCCGCTCCGGTGGTACGTGTCGATGAAGTTCACCCCGATGGCACGGTGCCGGACGCGCGCCTCGCGCGGGCCTGGCTCGGGTAGCTCGACGTCCTCGACCCTCAGCACCTCGGGGCCTCCGGCCTGGTGAGCACGAACGGCGCGGATTTTCATGCGCGCGATGCTGCCACGCGGGGCCGCGACCGCTCAACTCGCGTCGACCCCGCTTCGCCGACGTGACAGCCTCAACCGATGCACCGCGGCTCCTCTCGAATCACCGACGGCGCTCGGTTTCTCAACGTCGACCTGGATCTTCGTGGGCCGCGCGACGTGCTCGACCACTGGGTCGAGGCGCTCCGGCCCACCCTCTTCGTGCTGGAAGCACCTCGCAGCGCCGAGGACACGCTCGTGCGGCTCGAGCTGTGTCGAGAGGTGTGCGGCGCCGAGGCAGCTCGTCTCGACACCACGCTCGCCGAGATCCTCGACGCGATCTCGCGAGCGCGTGAGGACGCTGCGCTCGCGAGCTCGGCGAGCGCGCCCGGCCTCGCGCTCGCGTACCCGCCGAGCGGGCCCGACGATGCGCTCACGAGCTCGTCAGGCGCGCCCGACGGCGTCGAGATCACGCTCTCCATCGGCGTGGACGCCTCTCCCGTACGGGAGACGAGCGTCGTCATCGCGCCCCGACACCTCGTCGCCGCCGCCCGGCTCGGCTGCGCGCTCGAGCTGACGATCTATCCCGCCACCTCCGTGGACGTGCGCGCGGAGGCTTGAGCCGCGCGCCCGACCGGTTCCGTTCGAACGGTCAAGGGATGCGGTTGCAGTGCCCGTAGTATTGCCGGCACTCGCGCGGCGCGGTGTCGCGCGCCGCGTTGTTGCAGTCGTGATTGGAGACCCCCACGCCCGTCACGCGGTCGGGGCAATGATTCAGCCCTGCGGGGGCGTTGCGGAACGAGCATCGGCACCGAAAGGTGCGAGCGCGCGACATGGCCAGGGCGCGGATCCCGCGGCCCATCTGGTCCCACCCGGCGTGGATGAGGTTCCAGGCGAGACGGGCGAGCGGCGCGAAGCAACCACCCCAGCCGGCCACCGCGATGCCGACGCTGCCGCCGATGAAGCCGACCACCGGAGCCGAGGCCGCCGCCGCGGGCAGCGCGCCGACCCCGGTCGCGCCTGCCGCGGTCCAGAGCGAGGCGAGGCCGGCGGCTGCGAACCCGGCCGCGACGCCGTAGACGACGCCGTCGACGCACGCGAAGAATGGCGTCTGTGTGCCGCGCGACGCCACCACGACCTCGCTCGTGACGTCGCGCGCCGTCGCGACGCCCCAGTTCGCCGTCGCGAAGAGCGCGTAGAAGACGTACGACGCGACGTGGGCGCGGCTCGCCGCGGTCGTGGGCCGCAGCAGCGTCCCCGCGGGCGCGTGGAGCGGTAGGTTCGCGAAGAAGCCCGCCTGGTCGCCGTTGGCGACCGCGCCACGCGCCCACCCGGCCACGTCGCCGGCGTCGTCGTAGTGATTCTCCGTGAGCGCCCAGCTTCCACCTGCGAGCCTCAGCCCATTGGCGAGCGCGACCACCACCTCGACTCGGGTGATCGTCTGATCTGGCCGGAAGTCGCCCTCCGGGTAGCCGCGCATGAACCCTGCGGCGTGGGCGCGCCGAATGGCCGTCGACGCCCAATGAGACGCGGGCACGTCTCGAAAGCTCGTCGCCGACGGGGTAACCGAGCGCGCGAAGGCGTTGGTCACCATCGCGGCGAACTGCGCGCGCGTCACCGCGGCGTTCGGTTGAAAGGTCCCGTCGGGGAATCCGCTGATGATCTCCCGGTTGAAGAGGAACTCGATCTCGTGCGCGGCCGCGTGCCCTGCGATGTCTCGGAGGACGCCGCGCGAGGCGGTGAAGACCTCGATCTCGTCGAGCACCGGGGGCTCGGGAGCGTCCGCGTTCGTCGTCTCGGCCGGGTCGAGCGGGGTTGGCGCGTCGTCGAGCTCGTGAGGCGAGGCGTCGCCGACGCCCGCGTCCAAGTCGATGCCCGGAGCTGGCGCGGCGACGCACGCGACCATCGTCAGACAGACGAACCAAAGGTAAGCGCGCAGCGGTCGTTCGGGGTGGGTCATGCGACGAAGCTCTGCAGCACATGTGCCACCGACGCCGTCATCGGCTTACATCTGATACGTCCTCGGCGACCCTCGAGATGTCTGGTGATTCATCCGTAATCGGCACGCCATCCCCCGATTCATCGTCGCGCCGAGCCCACGTGGGCGGCCACGGTGAACGCCACTCCGAAACGCTCGGGAGCTCGAGAGTCTCCAGCGCTCGAGGTGCTCACGCCCGCGACCTCGTGAGCCGAGACTCCGCGTTCAGCCACCCACACCCATCGATCACGGAGCGCGTCGCTCGCTCGACGTGTAGCGGCCACACTCGCGAGCCCGCGAGCCTGGACGCTCGTGACCACCATGCCGCTGACGCGCACGAGGTCGCGGAGGGCGGGGCCCTGGACAGCCTCGGTCAGATCCGTCGAGCCCGGCGCGGCCGCGGGCTCAACGCGCAGCGGCCAACGCGCGCGGGAGCGCCGTCGTCACGCCTACCCCGAGCGCCGGATGGCTGCCGCCGTGGACGAGCGCGCGGAGGCGACCCGCGCGGTCCAGGACGGGCGAGCCCGAGTTGCCAGGGACGATGGGGCAGCCGGAGAGCCAACCGACGCGCTGCGCGTTCGCGCCGAGCTGCCGCACGGCCCCATCGGCGGTCTCGGCGCGGCAGAGGCGCGCATCGAGCGCGTGCTGGCTGTCGTAGATCGGGTGCGGCGTCACGGAGACCACGGTGACGATCGTGCCCGGCGACACGGGCGCCGCCTCGATGGGTGCGCTCGGGCGGTCGATGGGGCGCGCGAGGGTGATGAGCGCCCAATCCTCGAGGAGCACGTCGTCGTCGAGGTCGGGGTCGACCGCCTCGACCCGCGCGCACGCGGCGGCCTCGGCGCCGTGGGTCACGGTGGCCGGGAAAGCGACCCACGCCCCCTCGCAGCGCGCGCCCGCGCCGCGCTCGGGTCCGGTGAGACAATGACTCGCGGTCAGCACGCGATCGGGCGCGACCAGCGTCCCCGTGCAGCGCGCGGGCCGCACGACCCCGAGCAGGTCGACCGCCTCTCCGGGGAAGACCACGAGCCCGACCGAGGGCGGGCAGCCTCCTGGCGCGGCGCAGCGAACGACGAGCTCGGCGGCCTCGCGCGGCCGGCTCACTTCGAGCGGCCCGCTCTCTTCGATCGGCGCCCTCGTCTCTGTCGCGATCACTTCTGCCATGTTCGGCTCGTCGCGCGCGCCCGCGGCGGGCGCCGTCGACGCACCCGAGGGCGGCCTGGAGGCTCCGCACCCCATGGCCGCGACCAGCAGGACGAAGAGGCGCGGCGAGGAGAGCGGCACCCTTACATCCTGAGGACACCGCGGAGCGCCAGCAAGCTCGACCCCCGCGAGCGCCATCGAACGTGGCGCTCCGCACTCGTAAGATGCTTCGAAGCGGTCGGCCCCCTCGAGCGCCCTCGAGCGTCGCCCTCACTCGAAGAGGCGCTCGAAGCGGTCGGCCCGCACCGCGACGAGGCGCCCCATCAGGTAGCCGAGCACGCCGAAGAAGTACGCGGGAGCGGCGACGCCGACCAAGAGCGCGAAGAGCAGGCCGACCAGACTCCCGCTCTCGGCGAGCCCGCCCATCACGCGCGACGCGACCATCCACGTCAGCCCCCCCGCCGCGCCGACGGCGAGGTAGGGCAGCCCGCCCGCCACGATCCCGCGGACCACCAAGATCGGATCGAGCGCGGCCGTGATCCGGCCCGTCCCAAGGACCATGGTCAGCGCCATCAACAGATAGAAGGGGAAGACGAAGGCCCCCGCGCTCAACGTGATGAGCGCCGCGGTCGGGGGGAGCCGGGTGGTCGCGTAGACCGCGAGGCCGGCGAGGATCCCGAGGAGCGTCATGGCCGCGCCCTGGGCGAAGACGTCGGAGCGTTCGGGCATGCGGTAGCGGGGCCGCGGCCACGAGAGCTCGTCGTCGTCGTCATCGGCGCCGACCTGCATCGACTGCCGGTAGTAGACCGCGAGCAGCCCGAAGTAGCCGAGGTACCAGAGGATGCGCAGCACGAGGCCGGCCACGCCGAAGCCGAGGCCGAAGGGGATGAAGAGCGGCACGACCGGCACGATCGTGAGCGCCGCGAGCCAGAGCATGCCGAGCCCCAGGAAGGGCACCAAGAAGGCGACGGGGACCCGCGGCCAGAAGCCCGGATCCCGCGCCATCACCTCCTCGACGGTCGCGGACGGCGTCTCTGCTGCCACCGGTCGCCACCCGTCGTCGACGCGCGTCGGCGGGCGGCTCGGCGGATGGAGGGGCTCGTCGAGCTCGGGCAGCGGCAACCCGCGCGGATCGATCTCGAGCTCGAGCCCGACGCCGAAGCCGCCGTCGCGGGGGAGCGGCAGGGCCGCGGGATCGAGGCCCTCGGCGAGCGGCGCGAGCGGCGACGCCCCCTCGCGAAGCGTCGTCAGGGCGCCCTCGTCCACCTCGGCGAGCGGGCGAGGCGCGGGCGGCGGGAGGTCGAGCTCGAGGTCGGTGTTCAACGTCGCGGGCGGGCTCGACGCGCTCGGCTCGGCCCACGCCGTCGCGGACGACCGGAGAGCGCGCGAGGAGGCGGCCGACAGCATCTCCGCGAGCCTCGACGCCGCGAGCGTGCACCCCACGTAGGTCCCGAAGAGCCCGTCTTCGCCCACGTCGAGCTCGAGCCCCGCCGCGCCGGCGCGCAAGACGCCGAGCAGGCGCGCGAGCACCCGCGCGCGAGCCTCCTCGTCGAGGGCCGGGTGCAGCAGCACGAGCGATGCCTCCGCGTCGTGGAGCCGCGCCTCGTAGACGGTCCCCGAGGGGACCTCAGCCGCGCGCGCGACGAGCCGATACGAGCCCAGCTTCACGCCCTCGCCGGGCGAAGACGACGCCTGCACCTGCTCGTCGACCACGCAGGGAGATCCTCGCACGTTCTCGCCTGGCCGACGAGCCCTTCCCTCCGTCCGAAGCGCCCGGACTTCACGACCAGACGCGCGCGACCTCTGCAACGCCGCGTCGCGTGGTCGCTCGGCTCACCGAGCGTCCCGAGCGTAGGCGGGTCAGCCGCGCCGTGGCTCACGACCGGAGGCGCTCGACGTCTCGTACCGTGGCTCACGACCGGAGGCGCTCGACGTCTCGTCGCAGCTCCGCGTAGGCGACGTCGCTCAGCTCGAGGAGCGCCCCGCCGTCGAGCGCGAGCGGCTCGGACGTCACCACGTCCACGTAGCGGAGCTCGGCCATCTCGACGTGCGGCGAGAAGGTCCAGCGCGCCTCGCACGGAGCGCCGTCCTGGCGGCGGAGCGCGAGCGCCCACAGCGTCGCGAGGCCCCGATCGACGCGGCGCCAGCCGCGGGCCTCGAGCCGCCCGACGAGCGCACGCGGCGCGATCGCGATGCCGCCCGAGTCTTCGAGCGCGCGCGAAGCGCGATCGTGCGATGAGCCTCCGCGACCGAGCTGCTCGAAGGGCTGCACGAGGCCGTAGTCCGCGAAGACCTCGCCCCACGCGGCGTCGAGCCCGCGCGCCGGGTGTGCGAGCCACACGACCGCGTCCGCGGCGAGCGTGACCGCGTCGTCGTGCACGTCCGCCAAGCTGCCGTCCTCGCAGACACGAAACGCTCGCAGGGCGCCTGACTCGTCGAGCGTCTCCCAGACCAAGCCGCGCGCCAGCGCCGCCGCGAGCGGATGGCCGAGCACGAAGCGCTCGAAGTCGGCGCGTGTCCAGCGACGCTCCTCGCGGAGCGCCAGCTCGAAGCGACGGCGCGCGACGGTCGCCGCGAGCTCGAGATCGGCCCGCAACGCCGCGAAGCGCTCGCGCGCCGTCGTCACGCCCTCGGGCTCGCCCCGCTTCGCGCGGGGGAAGCTGGCGCTCCAGGGTCCCTCGCCCCGCCGCACCTGGAGCGTGAGCGTCGGACCGATCGTCGCGACCAACCCTTCGCCGAGCTCGACGACGCCGCGTACGAGCCCGAGATCGGGGAGCGTACGGTCGGCGAGCGCGCTCGCGTCGAGCCCGCGGCGCGCCGCAGCGTCGTCGAGCATCGCGGCCGCGTCGCGCTGGAGCGCCGCGTAGCGGGTCGTCGACGCGATCTGATCGAGCGTCGCGAGCGCGAGGTCGGAGCCGATCTCCGCGAGGGCCGCGCAGGCCCGCGTCGCCTTGGCGGCGCTCTTGCGGGCCTGCTCACGCGCGAAGCCCGCGAGCCGGCGCGTCCCTTCGTCCGAGTCGAAGACCGTGAGCGCGTGGAGCATCCAGTCGTGTCTCCCTGGCGCGTCGCCGAGCACCCATTGCTCGAAGAGCTCCCGCGCGAACGCCTCGAAGGAGCCGCGGTCGAGCGAAGGATCCTCCGACAAGCGCGTCGCCGCGGCGTAGGGCTCGCCTACGGCACCGAGCGAGAGCACGTCGAGCACCGCCTCGACGTGAGCCTCGTCCAGCCGTCCGCCCGCGCTCGTCCGCAGCGGCGGCAGCGCCTCGACGCGCAGGAAGGACGGCCGCGCGGGCACCTTCGCCTCGGTGTGCAGCGGATCACGCGCGAGCAGCGCCTCGGACGACGCGAGGGCCGCTGGCCCGAGCGCCTCGGCGGCGCGACGGATCACCTCCACGTGGCCGCGCGCGGCGAGGTGGAGCAGCACCGACTCGCAAGCGCGGCGGTCCGCGCCGAGCGGCCCGAGCGCGCCGGGGAGCAAGCCAGCGATGACGACGTCGGCGTGGGCCTCGAACCACGCGAGCGCCGCGCGGCGGGCGTTCTTCTTCGCGGCGACGCGCGCCATGGGGAGCGCCATCGCGGGCGAGACGAGGGCCGACGCCGCAGCGAAGAGCACATCGCCGCCCTCGTACGCGAGGTGCCCCGACCAGTCGTGCTGGAAGCCGGCGACCGCGTCGAGGCCGAGCCACGTCACCCACGCGAAGAGATCGTCCATCACGGCGCCCTGCGCGAGCGCGAAGGCCGCGGCCGCGTCCTCCCGGCCGAGCGCGAGCTTCCGCCCCCCGACCTCGACCTCTCGTGACGCGATGAAGTACTGCTCCGCGCGCGCGGCTTCCCACCACGCATCGCGCGCGGCGCCCTCCAGCACAGGCGCGGCGCTCGGCGCGAGGGCGCCGCCGAGCGGACGCGCGAAGCCACGCTCGAGCCCGAGGATCGGCAGCCCCTCGAGCACTGGAGGTCGCGTCTTCTTCTTCGGCGCGCGCCAGGGCCGCGTCACGAGGAAGGCCGGAAGCGTCGATGGATCCGCGATCGGGCCCTCCGGCGTCACGTGACCGGTCACGCGCGCGACCGCGGCGCGCAGCTTCGAGCGCGGCTCCGCCTGGACGGACTCCTCGAACGCCACCGCCGCAGGCGGATGCTCGCGGAAGATCGCGAGCACGGTCGGCCCGAGGATCGGGTGCGTCGCGTAGCGCGCGAGGAGGGCCGAGGCCGCGGCGACGCCAGCGGTCGACGGCGCGCTCGGCGGGCCTGAAGCGCCCGAGGCGACCGCGCCCGAAGCGCCCGAAGCGCTCGCCAGCGTCGCGCCCGAGGCGCTCGCGCCCGTTGCGGGCGTCGCGCCCGCGGCGATCGCGCCAACCGCCTCGATGACGAGCCGGGGCGGTGTCTTGAGGAGCGGGCCGTACCGGGGCTTCTTCAGCAGCGCAGGCAGAAGCTCTTCGAAGAGCGCGACGGCCTCCTCGGCCGGCAGCGCGGACGCGAGATCGAGCGCGTACTCGGGGACGCGCGCCCCGTCCTCGGCCTCGATCCACGCGTGCACGCTCGCGATGTCGGCGAGCGAGGCGAGGAGGAGCGGCGACGGACGCACGCCGGCCGCCTGCGCGCCGCGCACGTCCTCGGCCGCCCACGGCTCGTCGGGGAAGACGAAGGCGAGCCAAGCCCGCCAGTCGAAGCGCCGCTGCGCCGAGAGGCCCGAGGTGTCCGCTTCGAGCGCGCGCCGCAGCGCCGCCGCCGTCGCCGTCGCGCGTGCGTACTCGGCGGCGTCCAGCGCGCACACGACGTGCCGAAGCGCGGTGGCGCCGCCGTGATTCCAGCGAGCGCGCGACCGCCCCGCACCGACGACGAGCACGCCAGACGTGTAGCTCCCGTGCGAGTCGGTCTCGAGCCGCGCGCCGAGCGCGGTGATCGCGACGACCTCGGCGGCGTCCTTCGCGCCGCCGAGCGCCGGCGCGAGCGTGAGGCCCACGTGGGCGGCCATCCCCTCGGCGACGATCAGCGCGGGCGTGGACGCGGCCGCGAGCGCCTCGAGCGAAGGCGTCGTGAGCAGCTCGAGGGCCGCCGCCCGCGCCTCCCCGAAGGAGACCGCCGGCATCGCGAGGGCGGGTGGCAGGGGCCCAACCTCCGCCGACACCTCGTCGTCTCGCTGAAGCATCGACTCGAGACCCCGCGCGAAGAGCTCGGCGTAGGTGTGCTCGAAGTAGCGCTCGGGCTTGCGCGCGACACCACGCGCGATCGCGACCAACGTGGACTTCGGATCGGCTGGCCGCGCGCTACCGGCCCACGCGCGCCGCGGGTGCGGCTCTCTCTTCTTCGATGCGCTCATCGAGAGAGCAGTAGTCGAGCTTCGCTCGGTGGAGAAGGGCCTGCCGTCTCGCGACGAAGTTGGTCATGCTCTCTCGATGACGCTCCACGTCGCGACCATCGTCGAGGACACGGACGCCGAGGGGCCGGGGCGGCGCTTCGCGGTCTGGGTGAAGGGCTGCACCATCCGTTGCCCGGGATGCTGCAACCCCGAGATGTTCGAGCGGGCGGGGGCCACGCCGCACGAGCCCGAGGCGCTCGCACGGCGCGCTGCCAGGTGCGGCGTGGAGGGCGTCACGGTCCTCGGCGGGGAGCCCTTCGAGCAAGCCCCGGCGGTCGCGCGCTTCGCGGAGGAGGCCCGCGCACGAGGGCTCTCGGTGATGGTCTTCAGCGGCTACGCGCTCGAAGCGCTTCGGGCGCGTCGCGACGCTGGCGTCGACGCGCTGCTCGCGGCGACCGACCTGCTCGTGGACGGGCCCTACGACGCGCGCGCGCCCGAGCCCCGGCGCCGGTGGATCGGCTCGACGAACCAGCGCCTGCACTTCCTCACCGATCGCTACGATCCCACCGACCCGTGCTTCGAGGCATCGAACGAGCTCGAGCTCCGCTTCGACGGCCACGAGCTCGTCGTGAGCGGTTGGCCGACCGCCGCCCGCCGGGTGCTCGCGCGCGCGCGCGCACGAGCACGTGGGGCTTCGGACGAGTGAGCCCGATGCTCTCGGGGCTCACTGCCGCGCGAGCTCACGTCCGCCATGCTGCGCGTGCGCCGTCGACCCTCGGGGCGGCGTCGACGATCGGGGACGACGACGATCGGGGCAGACGATGATCGGGGCACACGGCGACGATCGGGGCGCGTTCGCCCCCTGCGGGGATCGCCGAGGCAGGCCACCCGAACGGTGAGGAACGGGGCGGACGACGACGAACGCCGCGGATGAGATCCGCGGCGTTCGTACGAGAGAGCCGGTCGACTCCGTCGATCAGCGCACGAGCACGTAGCCGAAGCCGCGGGTGTTGCGCTCGCCTGCGTCCGGCGAGCAGAACGCCGCGTTGCCGACGCTGATGGTGGTGTCCTGACCGCAAGCGTCACCGGCGGTGCCGATGCCGATCCGCGAGTCCGGGCTGCCACAATCACCCTCCGCGTTCAGCGTGTACCCGCTCCCGCACGAGCACGCGAACGACCCGCTCGCGAGCTCCTTCTGCTCGCTCTGAGCGCTTCGTCGGGTGCGGCGATCGAGATGCGCCGCGGTAGGAGCCGCGCGCGTGGCCCGAAGGTGGGCTCGGTCATTTCCCTCTGTCTTCGTTCCCAGACGCCGTCCGCTTCCCGCGGGTCGGAAAGAGTGGGCTCGTCCGAGCACCTGGCGGGCTGCGCTCGCACCTGTCAGCACTCCCCCGACAAGCGGTACCCGGCGGTCGGGTATGCTCGGTCGACAATCGCGGTTGGGGGGACGATGCGCACACAGATTCGTGTGATGGCGTGGATGACGGTGGTGTCCGTCGTCATGGCGTGTGGCGACGACGACGGGGATGGGGCGCGTGACGCGAGCGCGGGGACGGACGCGCCCCTGGTCGCGTGCACGAGCGACGAAGCTTGTGACGACGGGCTCTACTGCACGGGCGCCGCGCGATGCCGCCCCAGCGACGAGGCCGCGGACGCGCGAGGCTGCGTTCACGATCCCGCCCCGTGCCCTGGCCCATGCGACGAGCTCGAACGACGCTGCGGTGACGAGGAGTGCCCCGATGCCGACGGCGACGGGTACAGGGACGCGCGCTGCGGCGGCGACGACTGCGACGACTCCCGCGCCGACGTGAACCCGGGAGCGGTCGAAGTCTGCGATCCCGAGCACGTGGACGAGGACTGCGATCCGAGCACGATCGCGGGCGCGGAGGGAGACGTCGACATGGACGGGTTCGTCTCGACGCGTTGCTGCAACACGCAGGCGACGGGCGCGCTCCGTTGCGGCCTCGACTGCGACGACGCCCGCGCGGACGTGCACCCGGGCGCGCTCGACATCTGCAACGGACGTGACGACGACTGCGACGGCGTCATCGACGAAGATCCCAACCGGACGTTCTACGAGGACGTCGACGGCGACAGCTACGGGGTCGAGTCGAACGTGCTGGTGGCTTGTTCGGCGCCCCCGGGATACGCGGTCATGCCGGGTGATTGCAACGACATGGATCGGCACATCCACCCCGCGGCGACCGAGATCTGCGACGGCGTCGACAACAACTGCAGCGGCACGATCGACGACGCCCCCAGCGGCTGCGCGTGCCTCGACGCCAGCTCGATCGCGTGCGGGTCGACGTCCAACGTGGGAGCGTGCCGCATCGGCTCGCAGAGCTGCGTCAGCGGCGTGTGGCAGCCTTGCGTGGGCGCGCAGGGGCCCGAGCCCGAACGATGCTCCGGACAGGACGACGACTGCGACGGGCTCGTCGACGACGAGGACCCCGACGTCGCCGCGGGCGACGCGACGCGGACCGGCGCGCGCCGTTACTACCGCGACGCGGACGGTGATGGCCACGGAGACCCGACGATGAGCCAGCTCCGTTGCGCCCCGCTCGCGGGCTGGGTGCTCCTCGGCGACGACTGTGACGACTCCAACCCCGCCGTGTCGCCTTCGAACAGCGAGAGCTCGTTCCCGTGCGACGGCATCGACAACGACTGCGACGGACGAATCGACGAGGCGAGCAGCACGACCCGCAGCTGCTACCGCGACGCGGACGGGGACGGCTACGGCGTGACGGCGGACGTCGTCGTCACGACCGCCTGCGCGTGCCCCGCCGGGAGGGTGACGAACCCGGGAGATTGCGTCGACAACACCAGCACCTGGAGCGCGTCGATTCACCCTGGCGCGACGACCTACCGCTCGCACGCGCACTGCAACGGCGGCATGCCGTGCACGCGGACCAACGGCCGCGACGGCTGCGTGCACCCGCTCACCGGGAGCTGCTCGAACCCAGCGAGCTTCGACTGGGACTGCGACGGCCAAGCGACTCCTCAGCCGCCGCTCGTCTGTCCCGCTACGCTCTGTCGGGGACGGCGCGGACCGACGACGACACACCCCGCCACCAGCGCGACCGATCCCAACACCGCGTGCGGGACCCAAGTCGGGTTCTCCGGCTGCACGTTCTCGTGCGTCGCAGAGCCGACGGATCCGGATCGGCTCCCCTGTCGATGACCGTAGGCCCGCGAGTGCGGCCGCACCACGTCGTCCCCGCCGACCCGAGGCGTGCGGATGGGTTCGGGGGTTACACTCTGAACTCTCCGTGACGCAGATCTCCGACGCATCCGTGTACCTGCTCTTGGGCGCCCTCGCCGTGGGGGCGCTCGTCGGGCTCGCGGCGCTCGCTCACGCGCTCTACCGCACTCGGAGGCGCCCGCTCGGACCGCTCGCGCGGCTCCTCGTATGCGCGCTGGTGCCCGCGTTCGCCGCCGTGGCGGCCGCGCCGCTCCTCGTTGCGGCGGCGCGGGTCCCCTTCGGCCTCCTCGCCGCGCTCCTCGCGGTCTCCCTCGTGCTCGACGCGCGCCACCCGAACGAGGACGGACGCCCCGCCACCGCGCGCCGCGTCGCGGCCGGGGCCGCGATCATGCTCGCCGCGTTCCTGCTCACGCACACGCCGCTCGAGACGTGGTGGTTCGAGCGCACGTTCGACGCACGCGAGCACGAGCTGCAGGCGCGGCGTAGCTCACCCGAGCATCGCGCCCAGGTCGCGAGCGAGCTGGCGGCGTGCGCGGCCGAGGACGAGGACGGGACCGCGTGCTTCGAGTACGGCTTCGGCTATCGGCAGGACGCGGATGCCGAGACCGCTCGGGTCTTCCTCGTCGCCGCGTGCGAGCGAGGCCACGAGACCGCGTGCGCCTACGCGCAGGATCCTTGAGCGTCGCGGCGCCCGTGTCTCGAGCCTTCGAAGGCAACTCCCGCCCTACCGAGGCGAAAAGGCTACGCTCCACCCCGATGGACCTGAGCGAGGCCGAAGCCGAGCAGACGCGACTCGCGGCGCGAGTCGAGGAGACCGATCGTCTCGGCGCCGTTCGACGCATCGCGGGGGCAGACGTCGCCTACGAGAAGGATGGTGACCGCTTCTTCGCGGCCGTCGTGGTGCTGGACGCGGAGTCGCTCGAGGTCGTCGAGATCGCCCGACACGAGGGCGTGGGGCCCTTCCCCTACGTCCCCGGTTTGCTCTCGTTCCGCGAGCTCCCCGCGCTCCTCCCATGCTTCGCGCGGCTCTCCGAGCCGGTCGATCTCGTGGTCTGCGACGGCAACGGGAGGCTCCATCCGCGCGGCTTCGGGATCGCTTGCCACCTCGGGGTGGCGCTCGATCTGCCAGCGATCGGATGCGCGAAGAACCTGCTCCTCGGAGAGGTCGGCGCGCTCGCGGAGGACCGAGGGGCGCAGGCGCCCATCGTGCTCGAGGGAAACGAACGTGGCCGCGCGCTCCGGACGCGCGAGGGCGTCAAGCCGGTCTACGTGTCGGTCGGGCATCGCGTCTCGCTGCCGACCGCGTGCGCCTGGGTGCTGCGACTGGCAGCGAGCTATCGCCTCCCCGAGACCACACGCGCCGCAGACCACGAGGTGAACGAGTGGCGTCGTCGGCAGCTCGAGTCTGCCTGATGGCGTCGAGAAGGTCTGGGCCTGAACGGAGAAGAGTCGCCGCGCCTCGCGCGGGAACGTTCGCGGCCAGAGCACGGGTCGTGCCTATCGCTCGGCGCGCTTGGCCCTTCGCCGAGACACCGATGGTAACGGTCTGGTGTGATCGCTCGACGCACCCGCACCCATGAACGCCACCCGGATCGTCATCCACCGCGCGGGCTCCTACGAGCAGCTCCGCGTCGAATCTCACCCCGCCCCACGCCCGAAAGCGGGAGAGGTCGCGATCGACGTGAAGGCGACGGGCGTGAACTACGCCGACGTGATCGTGCGGATGGGCCTCTACGCCTCGGCGAAGGAGCTCGTCGGGTGGCCGATCACCCCCGGCTTCGAGGTCGCTGGCGTCGTTCGCGAGCTCGGCGAGGGCGTGACCGACCTCGAGGTGGGCGACCGCGTCGTCGCCGGGCTGCTCTTCGGCGGCTACGCGAGCGCCGTCGTCGCGCCACGTCGCCAGGTGTGGCGGCTCCCCGACGCCCTCTCGTTCGAGGAGGGCGCGGGGATCCCAGCCGTCTACCTCACGGGCTGGTTCGCGCTGCACTTCCTCGCGCACCCGCGTCGCGGCGACCGCGTGCTGGTCCACAGCGCCGCTGGCGGCGTCGGCTCGGTGCTCGTGCAGATGGCCAAGCGCCTCGGGTGTGAGGTGACGGGCGTGGTCGGACGCGCCGAGAAGGTCGACGTCGCGCGCGAGCTCGGCTGCGACCACGTCATCGACAAGTCGAGCGAGGACCTCTGGGCGCGCGCGAAGGCGATCTCGGCGCGAGGCTTCGACGTGGTCCTCGACGCGAACGGCGTCGAGACGCTCGCGAAGAGCTACGCCCACCTCCGCCCCGCCGGCAAGCTGGTGGTCTATGGATTCGCGACGATGATGCCGAAGACCGGAGGCAAACCAAGCTACCCGAAGCTCGCCCTCGACTGGCTTCGCACGCCGCGCTTCAACCCGCTCGATCTCACCAATCAGAGCAAGAGCGTGCTCGCGTTCAACCTGAGCTACCTCTTCGACCGGATGGACCTGCTCGGCGAGGCGATGGAGGACGTGCTGGCGTGGATCGCCCGCGGTGAGCTGAAGCCCCCCGCGACGACGACGTACCCCCTCGATCAGGTCGCCGAAGCCCACCGCCACATCGAGTCGGGCAAGAGCACCGGCAAGCTCATCCTCATCCCCTGACCCAGAGGCAGGGCGAGCGCCTCCGCCAAGCTCGACATCGCGCGGGCAGAGGCGTTGCCCGCCCTTGGGCGTGACGGCACGACAGCCGACGACGGTCGGTCGAGCCCTGGTCGACAGCCAGTCGAGACCTGGACGACAGCCGGTGGACGACCACTCGAGACCTGGACGACAGCCGGTCGACGGGCTCGACGACCGCTCGACCGCGGGTCGGCAAGGTCACCGGGGCGCCGTTGCGGGAACGATTACAGGAGTCCCCTCCCGGCGCCTTCCACCGTGGGTCACCGCGCTGGTATCGTATCGCGGATGTCCAAGCCGCCGCGCTCCGCGTTGGGGAAGCTCAACCAGCTCACCGAGTCCCACGGAGAGCTCCGACGCGGCAAGGGCATGGTGAGCGGCGTCGTCGCGCTCTCGCTCGCGATGCTCTCGCTGCTCGCGGTGATCGGCTTCCACTTCCCCGCGTACACGAGCACACCCGAGCTGCGGGCGATGTACGACGTCACGACGCTCCGCTACCTCCTCTTCGGCGGGATGCTGATCTCGGGCATGACCGCCGCGCTCAACCTCGTGCTGGGCCGCGCGCGCTGGCTCTCGGCCGGCGCGTTCGCGTTCCTCGGGGTCGCGCAGCTCCTCGGTGGCCCGACCGTGCCCATCGGCGACTTCGCCGACGACACGCCCTACATCGGCCTCGACTTCTTCATCCTCGACCTGCTCGGCTCGACGCTCGTCTTCGTGCTCATCGAGAAGCTCGTCCCGCTGCGGCGCGAGCAGCCGGTCTTCCGCGCGGAGTGGCAGACGGACCTGCAGCACTTCTTCGTCAACCACCTCTCGGTCGGGCTCGTGCTCATCGTCGTCAACCGGATCGTGCAAGGCGCGTTCGGTTGGGCCGAGAGCGACACCGTCCGAGGCTTCGTCCAGGGCTTGCCCTTCCTGCCGGCGCTGCTGCTCTGCGTCCTCGTCGCGGACCTCGCCCAATACTGGCTCCATCGCGCCTACCACGAAGTCCCGCTGCTCTGGCGCTTCCACTCGGTGCATCACAGCGCGAAGTCGATGGATTGGCTCGCCGGCTCGCGCCAGCACATCTTCGAGCTGATCCTCACACGCGTCCTCGTGCTCGGCCCGATCTTCGTGCTCGGCTTCTCGCAGCGCGTCGTCGACGCCTACGTGATCGTCGTCGGCTTCCAAGCGGTCTTCAACCACGCCAACGTCAGCGTCCGGCTCGGGCCCCTGCGCTACGTGATCGTGACCCCGAACTTCCACCACTGGCACCACTCGCGCGACACCGAGGCCATCGACAAGAACTACGCCGCGCACTTCGCGTTCCTCGACTACCTCTTCGGCACGGCCGTGACCGCGAACCGGACGTGGCCCGATCGCTACGGCGTCGTCGGCGACTACGTGCCCGACGGGTTCTTTCGCCAGTTCTGGTTTCCGTTCGGCGGCTCCACCGAGAGCCAAGAGGAGCGACGCCTCTCGAAGCTCCCGGTACCGGCGGACGAACCAGCCGAGCCCAGCGCGGTCGACGTCCACGGCCAAGCGGGCGATGGCCTCTCCTCCGGCTCGACGCACGAACCACTCCCGAGCGTCGCGCCCTCCGTCTCGAGCCCCGCTCCGGAGTGATCGCGGGGTGGATCCTGCTGGAGCTCGCGCAGACGCGGCGGCCGCTCATCGTGGGCGTCCTCGAGCTCTTCTCCTGAGGCGCAGTCGGAGCTTCGATGTCTGCTACCCACGGTGCGTGCCGTGAACGCTCGCGAGCAAGAGCGCCCTCCTCCGCCCTGCGCCCCGAGGTGCCGTGGTCGACAAGGCCAACGTCCCGTAGGCGCGACGCAGCGGTGACGCCAAGCGTAGTGGCGCGAAGCGCGGTCTCTGACGATGGATTGGCGCCTTCGTCAAGGACGCGAGTGCCCAGCACTCGCGCGACACCGAAGCCAGCGACGAGAACGACGCCGCGCAGTTCGCCTTCCTCGACGACCTCGTCGGCACGGCCGTGACCGCGGACCGAACGAGACCCGACGCGAACCGCACGTCAGCGCCAGCGCGCGAGGAACGCGATCAGGTCCTCGCGCTCGGCTTCGTGGAGCGCCTCCACGCCTGGGTGGGGCGCGCGCCCCGCGCAGCCGACGAGCACCGCGTGTAACGTCGGCGCGCATCCGTCGTGGAGGTAGGGGGCGCGCTGGCCGACCCCCGTCAGAAGCGGCACCTGAAGCATCTCGGCGTCGACGACCGCCGCCTCGCGGCGTGTCCCCAGCGGCCCCGCGTGGCAGACGGCGCAGCCGGCCTGGTCGAAGACCTCCGCGCCGCGGGTGGCCGCCGCGGCGTCGGAGGCGGTCGCGATGGCCGGGAGCGCGTCGAGCCAAGCGCCGAGCGCGTCCACCTCGGCGTCGGACACGCGATGTCCGCCCATCTGTCGCTCGAAGGTATCCGTCATCACCTGCGCCAAGCTCCGGATCTCACCGCGCCAGTGAAACGGAGCCGTCGACGAGATCCCTCCGACGAGCGAGTGTGTGCGGCGCGGACCTTCTCCGAAGTCCCACGTCAGTCCGTCGTCTCGACCCTCGGGGTGACACGACGCGCAAGCGACCCCGCTGCTCGGGACGTCGTGGAAGAGCGCGTGCCCAACGTCGGAGCCTCGGGCAGCGTCGAGCCAGACCCGACGTCGCTCGATCCCGTCGGCGTCGACGAGGGTCAGTGAGGCAGCGCGCGACGCGAAGGCGATCCACGACTCGCCCAGACGATCGCGCGCCGAATCGGCGACCCAGACCAGGTCCTCGTGCACCAGCATGTGGCCGCCGCTGATCGGCGGCGGAGGCGGACGGTGGATCGTGACACCACCATCGCGTGCGACCGCCGCTTCGCCCGCGCCCACCTCGCCTCCGTCGGCGTCGGCGCGCTCGGAGCTCACCGCGTCGGGCTCGGCAGCCTCGGCGGCGTGGTCGGCACAACCTGCTGCGAGAAGCCAAGCACAGACGAGCGCCGTCCCTGTTCGAGTCGCCATCGTCCCTCCGAAGGAGTGTCGTCCGCTGCGGAGCGACTTTCCATGGGGGCCCAACCTTCGTGCCCGCAGTTTCCCGCGCGCCGGACAGATCTCGAGCCCGTGCGGACGCTCGAGGAGCGTAGCGCCCTCCGTTTGTGGCCCGACGCTCGCGTGGGGCGCGTCGTGACCGTGGCGGCGGACCGCACGGTCATGTCGACGGTGCTCGTCCGTCGTCGGCTGGGCTCACGCGCGAAGACGTCGGGCGATCAGCGCGCGCAGCTCCTCCCCGTCGCCCACGTCGTAGGGCGTGCCGTGCGAGGGGAGGATCCGCGCGGGGCGCTCCTCGTCGAGGGTGCGCTCGAGCCACGCGCGGAAGGCCGCGCGGTCCTCGAGACCGAGCCAGTCGAACGTCGCGCCGATGCAGAGCCCTGGCGCGGTCGAGAGCCACCTCAACATCACACCGCGCGCCCCCTTCAGCGGCCGGGTCTCGTGGAAGAGCGCGTCGCAGATGATCCACGTGCGGGCGCCATCGACGTCGAGCGAGAGCCACGCCTCGCCGTTCTTCGTCCCCGCGGGCACGAGGAAGCGCGCGCCCGGCGGTAGGCGCTCGGCCGCAGCGTCGATCGGCGCGAGGCCCACGTGACCCTTCTTGCGCAGTCGCGCGCTCGCACGCTCCGACGCGACCACGGCCGCCTGCGGGAAGCGCTCGCGGTACGCCGGCAGCCCGAGGTGGTGGAAGTGGTTGGGCGCGAAGAGCACCTCGACGTCGCCGAGCCCGGCGAGCTGCTCGAGCAATTCCGTCCCGAGGCGCGTCGGGCTGTGGACGAGCAGCCCACCGCTCGCGAGCCGCGCGACGTACATCCCGTTGTGCCAACCGAAACCGAGATCCTTCTCGGCGTGCCAGAGCCCATCCCCGAGCGCCGTCAGCGTCGCCATGACACGAGCGTACGCGCTTCTTGCACGACGAAGCCACCTCAGCGAGCGCCCCGACCGCGGAGCCGAGCAGAAGCGATGATGCGAGGGACCCACCGCGACTCCGGTAGGCGTGCTTGCCCACGCGGTCTCGTCGCGCATACTGGAGGCTCAATCGCGGCATCGGAGACGCTGCGCGGGAGCGGGGAGTGATCGAAGGTCGGCGGGTAGGGGGCGAGACCGACACGGTCGAGGTCGCGGCGAGGCAGGTCACCTGCTGCCGTCCCGGCAAGCGACACCACCTCTCCGCCCAACCGACGGCCGCACCCACGTGAAAGATCGGTTCCTAACCCGACTACGCGCGCTCTTGGGATCCTTCAATCCCGAGCGTTGGCGCGAGAGCCTCTTGCGGATCGTGCTTCGAGTCGGGCTCGGCCTGGGCGTCCTCGTGTACGTGCCGAGCGTCGCAATCGCCTGGCAGCTCGACATGTCGGCGATCGTCATCGCGGACACGCTCGCCGTCCTCGTCGTGGCCTGGCTCGCCCTCGTCGAGCCGCTCACCTTCACCGTACGCGCGGCGATGCTCTGCGCGGTCTTGTTCTCGCTCGGCGTCGTGCTCCTCGCGCTCGTCGGGCCCGTCGCGCAGATCTACCTGCTCGGCTTCTCCCTCATCGCCACGTTGCTGCTGCGGATGCGCGTGGGGCTCGGTACCGTCGCGCTCAACGCTGCGACGATGCTGTCCCTCGGCCTGCTCGGCCACGCCGCGCCGGAGATGACGCTCGTCGGTTGGGGCGAGTCTCCGACGGCGTGGGCCGTGGTGACGGTCAACTTCGTCTTCGTGAACGCGCTCCTCGTCGCCGCCCTCGGGGCGATCGTCGGCTCACTGGAGGAGATCACCGCGCGTGAGCGCCACGCCCGCCAAGCGCTGGAGACCGAGCAGGCCTCGCTCGTCGCTACCAACGAACGGCTCGAGCGCGAGGTCGCCGAGCGCAGGCGGACCGAGGAGGAGCTGCGCGCCTCCGAGGTGCGCGAGCGTGCGCTCGAGGACGAGCGGAAGTCGCTCGACGCGCAGGTGCAGCACGCGCAGAAGATGGACGCGATCGGGCGGCTCGCCGGCGGGATCGCGCACGACTTCAACAACATGCTCAGCGTCATCGCGGGGTACGCGAGCCTCGCGCGCGAGAGCGTCCCCGACAGCTCGGAGCTGCAGTCGGACCTGGGCGAGATCCTGAAAGCGACCGAGCGCTCCACCCAGCTGACGAGTCAGCTCTTGGCCTTCGCGCGACGACAACCGATCGCGCCCCAGGTGTTCGAGCTCGACGAGGCGGTGGAGTCGACGCTGCGGATGCTCCGTCGCCTCGTCGGCGAGGACATCCAGGTCATGTGGAAGCCCGGCCGCGCCGGGGTCGTCCGCATGGACCCCGCGCAGCTCGACCAAGTGCTCGTCAACCTCGCCGTGAACGCGCGCGACGCGATCGGAGGCGTCGGGCTCCTGTCGGTCGAGACGTCCCACGTCACGCTCGATGAAGAGTACGTCCGGATGCACGTCGAGGCGCGCGAGGGGAGCTTCGCGGTCCTGGCCGTGAGCGACGACGGATGCGGCATGGACGAGGCGACCCGCGCTCGAATCTTCGAGCCGTTCTTCACCACCAAGCCCATCGGCGCGGGGACTGGACTCGGCCTCGCGACGGTCTACGGGATCATCAAGCAGAACGACGGCCTGATTCGCGTCTACAGTGAGCCAGGTCGCGGGACCACCTTTCGCGTGTACCTGCCCTCGGCGCTCGAGGCCGAAGCGACCGTCAACCGCGCGAGCACGACGGTCTCGAACATCGGCGGAGAGGAGACGATCCTCCTCGTGGAAGACGAGCCGACGGTGCGCGAGCTGACCGCGCGGCTGCTAGAACGGCTCGGCTACCGAGTCCTGGTCGCAGATGGGCCACGGGCTGCGCTGGAGCTCTCGGCGGCGCACGCAGAGGAGATTCACCTCCTCGTGACCGACGTGGTGATGCCGCAGATGAGCGGGCGCGACGTCCGGGAGGCGCTGACGAAGGAGCGCCCCGCGATGCGTTGCCTGTACGTCTCGGGCTACACCGCCGACCTGCTGAGTCCGGAGGGCGTCCTCGAAGAGGGCGTCCACTTCCTCCCCAAGCCGTTCGCGCCTAGCGCGCTCGCGGCCAAGGTGCGCGAGGCCCTCGCGACCTGACGGCTCGTCGAGGAGCCGCTCTCGAAGCCGCCGTCGAGGAGCGCTCCCGACGTGAGGGCACGCCCCGCAGAGGGCGGACGGCTGGCGGCGACCGAGGCTGACTTCGAACTGTCACACAACTCGATCGGCGCCGGCCCGAGACGGGTTCATGTCGACCCCGATCTTCCGTCGTCGTCCGCCGAAGCGGGCAGCTCGCCCGGGCCGCTTCGCTCTGCGGCTCATCGGTCTCTCCCTCCTCGGGCTCTTGGCGCCCGGGATCGATTGTCAGAGTCGACCCGGGTGCGATCACGCGGACGCCTGTCGAGCACGCGAGAGCCGACGCTGCATCAACTTCTGCGCACCACGCTGGACCGACGCGGAGGTGATCACGACGGATGGCGCTGCCTGTCCACGGGCGGAGCACGAGTGCTCTCTCGAGCTCGACTTCTCACGCGGCGACCTCGCGCTCTGCCCCACGGGGTGGAGCTGCGCTGCCGATCCGCAGGATCCCGCGTCGCCTCGCGGACGATGCGAGCCGGCGGGGCGCTTCGGCGCTCACTGTGGGCGCTTCGCGAACGACGCCGCCGAATCGGGTGAAGGCTTCGGCGGCTGCTCGCCAGGGCTCGCTTGCGTTGCAGAGTCTTGCGCGACCATGGCGCCGTGGGAGCGCTTCATGCCCAACCTTCCGCCCCCCGGCGCGGGCGATCCAGGCAGCTTGGGGGACCCCGGACGTTGCCTCCCTCACGCGCTCGAGGGCCAGCGCTGCGACACCGACGTGCTGACGGCCCCCGGCTGCGCGACATGCGAGCCAGGGACGCTCTGCCTCGACGCGAGGGCGTATGGGCTCGAAGGCCTTCGGTGCCTGCGCCCCTGCGACTCGGACGGGGACTGCGCTTGCGGAGCGAAGACGTATTGCGACGCCATCCCGGACTCGGCGATCGCGGCGCACGGCGGCGCCATCGACGGCCGCACCTTCTGTCGCCCCTGCCTCGCGACACACGCGACGTGTGAGAGGGGCAACCCCGCGCTGACTTGCTGTGACGGCAGCGCGAGCTGCGAACGTGTCTATCTCGACCTCTCCGAGGCGACGACATCGTCGACCTCCTCTTCGGGCCCACACATCGACTTCGGCTCGCCGGTGTGGCGAGGCGGAGCCGGAGGCGGGACCGGCGGCTCCGCGACGGGTATCGGAGGCTTCGTGGGCGGAGGCGGGACGGGTTCGAGCCCGTCGGGCGGCACGGCCTCGGGCGGCCCGAGCTTCTCCGACGAGGTCCCATCCGGCGTCGTGGACGTCGTCGATCGCTGTTGCCGGCGCGAGGGCACCGCGTGCGAGCAGGGGCTCGAGGACGCCTGCTGCAGCGGTACCCGCTGTGGTGTCCGCGGGACCTGCGAGACATGCGGAATCACCGGTATGAACGCGAAGCACTTCGCGTGTTGTCCCGGCTACGTCGCCGTGCCGGTGCCCAGCGGCGGACGTGAGTGTCGTCGCTGCGGGGCGCTCGGAACCGCGGGAGCGTGCTCGCCGTACACGTTCGTGACCATGGGGCGAAGCGCGATCGACAACGTCGCGATCCCCGCGACCAACGCTGGGGTCCCGGATGTCCTCGGCCTCGCGGGTGGGAACCTCGTCGACACACGTGGCCGGGTCGAAGCCGTGTCGTACCGACTGCACCCACGCCACCGAGCCTACGCCTTCTACGCGCCCTTCACCCGAGATCACCTGGGTGGGCTGAGCGGAGGAGACTCGTACCGCGCACTTCCGCCGACGCAGGATGCCGTATCCGAGGTGCTTCATCGTTTCGCCGCGCCGCAATCGATCCAAGCGGTGCGGGTCTACGACCCGGGCGCGTGCTCGTTGATGCTCGACTGGCAGCGGCTCGTGGACAACGTGACGATCGACAGCTTGCGTTCGAACCTCTACCCACCGCGCAGCGCCGGGCAGCGAATCAACGCGATTCGGCACATCGACACGCAGGTGAGCCCGGTCCTGCGCCACCGCCCCGCGTTCCCAGCGGAGCTCCCGCTCGGGCCGGCCGTGCCAGACGACCGCCTGCACATCCAATCGAAGTTCCGATTCGAGCACAACAGCTGCATTCGCGCGATCGAGGTCACCATCGACCTCGAGCTGGCGATCGAGCTCACCGATCTGCAGCCCCCCGACCGCGGGTTGGACGCACACATCACGTCGGCGGGGTGCGAGTGGTTCAGCGAGGCGACCGGTAACTTCTACGAGTGCGACCTGCCCGTCGAGCGCGACGGTGAGCAGGTGCGCCTCGAGCGCTTCGTCATCCGCGAGACGCCGCGATGTGCGCCGGGCGCGTGCTTCGAGGAGGAGCTGGTTCTCGGGGTGGGTTGCATGCCGTGGGAGGACGAGTATCGATGTACGTTGCCGGTGCTCGAGGCACGACCGAGAGGGGACTACCGCGTGGTGAACGTCGACCGCCGCAACCCGAACAGTGAGCTCGTGGACTGGCAGACCTTCGCGCGGCCCCGATTCCCCGACCCCTTCAGGCGTCGCATCAGGGTTCGGCCCACGCGCACGGACATCCGCTTCGACCGCCATTGTGCGCTCTCGGCGGTCACGGCTCCCTTGATCCGAAGGAAGCTTTGGGCGGGGATCTCGGCAGGGTTCGGCGATATCGAGAGCCGTCTGACCTCCGTGGTCGCCAACGCGTTTCGCATGGCGCCGCGCCGCGTGTTGATTCGTCCGGAGGGCGTCGAGATCGTGTTGGCGGAGAACGAGCGCGACCCTCAGTACGCGCGGGCGCTCGAACAGACGACGGCGACGGATCGGTCGGTCCTCTGGCGCTTGGCGAGCTGCGAGGATGCGCGAAACCGCACGCGAGGACCGGCCGGCGAGGTCGGCGCTCCCAACCCCAGCGCACTTCCGGTCGTGTCGTCTTCGAGCGGGAGCGCCGTGTCGCCCCGTTTGAGGGACCAAGCCCTCTGCCGCCCCGACGCCCCTGATGCTTGCGGAGACGTCTGCCCCGAGACCGGCTACCGATGCACCGATGGAGTGCAGGCCTTCTTGACCACCGGTGAACCGATGGCGGCAGCGTTCCGCCGGGAGGCCGTGTGCGCGGGCGGGGCGTGCTGCAATCCCGAGGACCTCTGCACCGACGGCGATCGGACGCGGTGTCGCGGGAGGGCCGTCGTCGACTACTCCCGGGGCGAGTTCATCGTGCGATGCGGCGCCGATTGCCGTGCCTATGGGAGCAACACGTCGAGCGACGCGACCTGTTGGGCCGGAGGGCGCTTCGTCTGTGTCGGTGAGGAGGTCACGGTGCCCAACCTCCGAGGAGAGCCGCGCCGCGTCGTCCACTGCGCGGAGGGGTGCACTCCGTGCCCCGTCGAGACGAGCGCGTGCGACGCCACCGGGCGCTGCGTGGCCCGAGAGGGAGCGCCGTGACCCGTCTAGCTTTCAAGCTCCGGTCGCACGCAGACCTCACGCCGAGAGGCCGCTCGTCGGCCACGCGGTGGGCGGCATGCGTGCTCGGCATGGTGGCCGCGCTGGCTGCGGGTTGTTTTCGCAGCAACGAGGATGGCCGGGGCGACGCGGCCCGAATCGATGGGGGGGCGCTGCCGACGGACGATGCCGCGCGGTTGGAAGCGGGCTTCGACGCTGCGGGTCACGCCTGCGGGACCCACGCGGGCTATCTGCGGTGCGGGCACCGCTGCCTGAACCCCGACTGCCCCGAAGTCGACGGGGTGCAGGGTGCGTGCATAGCGTTCGACGTCTGCCTGTACCAACCGTCGGATCCTCGAGGGGCGCGGGGTTGCGAGATCACTCCCGCGGCTCGAGGTGGAGTCGCCGTCTACTGCTGGGGCGGAGACCTGTGCGTCACCGGACCCGGCGCACCAGCCGGGAGCATCGCGGGCGCGTGCATGGACGAACGCGCGTGCCGGTTCTTGCGCGTCGAGGGCGAACGCGAGGGCTTCGAGCACCGCTGCCAATACAGCGACGGCACGTACTACGAAGCAGGTCCACCGTGGCTCGAGCGCTGCCCCGCGTCCCCCGAGCCACGTAACCCCTTCTGCGGCGGCGCGTGCGGCGAGTGCCCCTACGACCCAGGGGAGTTTTCGGAGGCTCGCTGGGGGACGAGCTGCTGGGGTGTCAACGAGGAGCGCGGCTTCGGCGTCTGCACGATCCAAGCGTGGGACACCTGCCGCCGCTCACAGGCGGGCACCGGGAGCGCGGCGCGCGAGGCCTGGGACGAGTTCGAGCTCCGCGCGGGATACCCCGTCGCCTGCATGGTCGCCGTCGACGACGAGACCGACGACCGGCTCGCCGACTTTGGGGTCTGGGTCTCACGCGCCGCCTGCGACCACTACACCGGCACGTTCCCAGGCTCCTTCTCTTGTGTGGGCGCCGACTGGCGTCCCCTCGAGTGAGAGAGGAGGGGCGCGTTCCTCGACCCGTCAGGCCGGCTTGCGGACCAAGAAGAAGTACATCGGCGTGAACGTGCCCGTCTCGCCGCCCGCGACCAGCGCGTCCGCGCCCTGGTTGAGGAAGCTGCTGACGTCGCTCGTTCCCTGCGGCGCGAGCTTCACCTTCTCCATGAAGCGCGTGAGCTTGTTCGTGAGCACGCGGCCGAGCGGCTTGCGCGGGAGCGCGAGCAGGCCCTTCTCCCGGCCCGTCAGCGGCAGATACCACGGCGTCTCGGGGCTCCCGTGGCCGGCCATGTCCTCGGTCTCCAGCACCTCGAAGCCCGCGTCGCGCAGCGCCGCGTCGACGACGCTCGTGTGTGAGAGGTCGGGCAGGCCATTGCCGATCTCGATGTCCTTCTTGATCTTCCGGTGCGTCGGGTCGCTCTCGTCGTAGCGGTCCGTGAGGCACCACTCGTAGCCTGCGAAGAGCGCGCCCGGCTTCATCGCGCGGTGCAGGCCGCGGAAGAGCTTCGTGCGGTCCGGCGCGTGGCAGCTCGCCTCGATGGTGTAGACGGCGTCGAAGCGCGCGTCCTCGAAGGGCAGCTCCATGAAGTCCGCCTTCGCGAAGCTGACGAGGTGGTCGAGGCGCTGCTTCCTCGCGTAGCGCTCGGCGCGCGCGACCTGGTAGGCGTTGTTGTTGATCCCGACGATCTTCGCGCCGCTGCGCTTCGCGATGTGGCGCGCGGGCCCGCCGACGCCGCAGCCGACGTCAAGGACCTCCTTGCCAGGCGCGAGGCGGAGCGCGCGGTCGAGGTGGCGCTCGTGGCGCAGGAGGCTCTCCTTGAAGCCCTCCCACTTCCAGCGCGGCGCGAAGTGGAAGTGCTGGCCCCAGCCGATCTCGTAGAAGTCCGTCGCGAGGTCGTAGTACTGGTTGACGAGCGTCGTGTAGCTCGTGAGCCGCGTGTCGACGTCGCTCTGCTCGTGCAGGCCCTTGTAGGCGTCGACGGTGGACTTGAAGGACTCCTTGACGGTCTCGCGCTGCGCCATCGTGCTTCTCGCATCGGCGCCGGGGCGCCTCGGTTGGGGAGCCCATCAGCGGGGCTCGAAGGTCGGTCGAAGGTCGGTCGGGGGTCGTGGACGAGAGCCTCGGAGGCTCGCAGGTCGTCGGGCTAACACGTGAGGCGCGCTCGCGCCTCGTGATTTCGGCGTGGCCGGCGAACGCTGCGCCGGTCGCCGCCTCTCACTCCGCGGGCGGCGCAGGCGCGCGCTCCGCTGCCTCGCGCGCTTCGGGCGCGACGCCGAGGCGACGCTCGGCGAGGGCCAGCGCCCACACCGGGAAGAGCCGCCGGTAGAGGCGGTACTCGATCAGCGCGGTGCGGAAGAAGACACCCGCGAACTCCTGGATCGGGAAGTCGCCGCGCTCGTCCTGCACGGACGCGAGCCACTTCGCGCCCTTCGCGATGGGCTTCTCCTCGACGTCCTCGCCCGCGAGGAGCGTGAGCAGCGCCCACGCGGTCTGCGTGACGTGCCCGTGGCCGAGGTCCTCGTACGTGTCCGTGAGGCACGTCCGCCAATGCTCGCCCCAGCTCCCGTCGGGCCGCTGCCGCGCGCGCACGAAGGCGCACGCCTTGCGGATGGCGGGGTCGTCCGCCGACGCGCCCGCCGCGCGCAGGCCGCGCACGCCGAACATCGTCCCGTAGAGGAACCACACACCCCACGCGCCCGGCCACGAGCCGTCCGGCCGCTGCGTCTCTCGGAGCCGCGCCTCGGCGCGCGCGATCGCACCGTCGATCTCCGCGCGCATGAGCGTGGGGAAGCGCGCCCGCACCTCGCAGAGCGCGATGAGGTTCGATGCGGTGCACTCCACGTAGGAGAGCTCCGTCATCGAGTCGCCGAACATCTCGGCGGGGTTCATCCACTCGAGGGTAAAGCGCTGCTTGCGCGCCTCGTAGCTGCCGAAGCCACCCTCGGGGTTCTGGCATTGCAGCAAGAAGCGCACGGCCGCCTCGACGGCGCGCTCGTCGAGCGTCGCCAGCGTCTCGGGCGCCTCGAGGAAGGCGCAGAGCGCCTCTGCGGTGCAGTCGCTGACCGGCCAGCCGTGCCACACACCCGCGAAGCAGAAGCCGCCCGTGGGGTCGACCCGGTATTGCTGGCGGTACTCGGCGACGCTGCCGCCGGGCGGACGCTGGATCTGCTGCGTCGCGAGCCAACCGAGACCCGTCGTCAGCGCCTCGTCGGCGAGCGCGCGCGTCTCGGGCGAGAGCGCCGGGCGCGCCGCGCTCAGCGCCTGGAGCGCGAAGCTCGTGTCCCAGGTGGCGCTCCGCGCGCCCGCGACGCGCGTGCCGTCCTGCGCGTCCTCCCAGAGCCAGCCCTCGAAGCGCTCCATCTGGCGCGCGACGTCGGGGTCGTGCTTGTCCCAGGCGTGCAGGGTGAGCGCGAAGAGCAGCCCGTTGACCGGCGAGAGGCACGTATGGTCCGTGCTGCGGAGCTCCCAGCGCATGCGCTCGCGGATGCTCGCGAGGCACGCGCGTCGGATGGCGCCCGCGCCGGGGAGGAACGAGCGCAGCGCCTCGTAAGCGTTGACCGCCTTGTACATCGCCTCGAGCGCCGGCCCCGGCGGCGCCCAGAGGTCGCGCTCGCGCAAGAGCCCGCGCGCCGACGCGAAGTCGAGCGCCTCGTACTCGACGCGGCCGCTCTGGGCGTGGAAGGCGTAGATCTCCTGGCGGAGCTCGTCGGTGAGCGGGGTGCGCCGCGCGCGCAGCTTCAGCCCGTGCACGCTCGCCATGCCCATGTAGATGAGCCGCGTGTGGCAGTAGTAGTTGCCGGGGTGCACCGGCGAGGACGTGGGCATGAGCCACGCCTCGGGCGGCACGGCGTTGACGCCCTCCCAGCCGTAGAGGTTCATGATCGCGAGCCAGGCCTTGCCCCAGCTCGGGATCGCGCGGACGTCCTCGCGCGCGAAGAGCTCGCGCGCGAAGGCGAGCATCGGATCGTCCGCCGACACGCCGAGGGTGCGCGCGGCCACGTACGCGAGCGTCGTCACGAAGAGCGACTCGCCCCCGTGCGGGTGCAGGCCCCAGCCCCCAGGCCGGCCGTCGGGTTGCGCGAGCTGCTCGGCGCGGAGCTGCTGCACGAGCGACGCGCGGCGGTCCGCGGAGAGCGGACGCTCCATCACGTGCATCGCGAGCGCGTATTGCGCCGCGAGCATCGGGTTCCAGACGTCCTCACCCTCCCAATGGTCGGCGGGGCGCGCGGCCTCGTCCGCGTGGCGCTCCTCGCCGCGCAGCGCGACGAGCCGCCGGACGGCGCGGTCGAGCGCCTCGCTCGTGGTCGCCACGTCAGCCGACCTTGCGGTGCAGGCGCCGCGCGAGCAGCGACTCCGCGACGTCGTGCTTGATCTGCCCGAGCTGCACGAGCTCGGCCGCGATCTCGTCGACGAGCGCGCCCTCGGCACCCGCCGCGAGCGCGACGCTGCGCGCGTGGAGCGTCATGTGGCCGCGGTTGATGCCCTCGGTCGCGAGCGCGCGGAGCGCGCCCATGTTCTGCGCGAGCCCCGCCGCCGCCATCACCATGCCGAGCTCGGCGGCCGACTCGATGCCGAGGATCTTGCGGAGCACGCCGATGGTCGGGTGCACGTTGGTCGAGCCGCCGACGACGCCGACCGCCATCGGGATCTCGATGAAGCCGTGCAGGTGGCCGTCCTCGCGCCACCACTTCGTGAGCGAGGTGTAGTGGCCGCTCCGCGCAGCGAAGGCGTGCGCCCCCGCCTCGACGCTGCGCCAGTCGTTGCCGGTCGCGATCGCCACGGCGTCGACGCCGTTCATGATGCCCTTGTTGTGCGTCGCCGCGCGGTAGGGATCGACCGCCGCGAAGCGGTAGGCCTGGACGATGCCCTCGGCGACCTCGGTGCCCTTGAAGCCGTTGCCCCCGAGGTGGATCTCCGGGACCTTGCACCACGCGCGCGCGCAGCGGCGGTCCGCGAGGTTCGAGAGGATGCGCAGGTTCACGCGCCCGCCCGTGAGCTGCTCGACGAGCGGCGCGACCCCCTCGGCCATCGCGTTGATCGCGTTGGCGCCCATCGCCTCGCCACAGTCGATGAGCAGGTGCAGCACGATCATCGGGTACGGGTCCTCGAAGACCCGCACCTCGATGTCGCGCGCGCCGCCGCCGCGGCGCTTCATGTTCGGGTGGATCTGGTTGGCCTCCTCGAGGATGCGCGTCTTCGCGTCCTCGAGGGCGCCGACCGCCGCGCTGACGTCGGGCGCGCCGAGGATCTGCACCTGGCCGATCATCACGGAGTCGTCGGCCTCGGCCGTGAAGCCGCCGCCCTGCCGCACCGTGCGCGCCATGTTGCTCACGGCGGCGACGACGCTCGGCTCCTCGACCACCATCGGCACCACGTACTCGCGGTCGTTGATGACGAAGTTCAGGCCGAGGCCGATGGGCAGGCCGAAGACGCCGACGCAGTTCTCGACCATCTTGTCGGCCCGCGCGACGCCGAGTCGACCGCCGTCGCGGAGCACCGCGAGGTCATCATCACTGAGGCCGAAGCGCGAGCGGAGCTCGTCGTGGCGACCATCGACGTCGAGGCGGTAGAAGCCGGGGATGCGAGAGGTCCGTTCCATGAAATCCACTCCGGAGGAGGAAGCGGCCGCGATGGCGGCCATCGAGAGGAAGGGGCGAAGCCCCGTCGGGAGACGAAGCCTCGATCGCGGAGCGACCGAGGTGAGCGGGTGACCCTGGGTGGGTTGGCACCCTGTGAGCCCTGTGAGCCCTATGAGCCGACACGCTGTGAGCCGGCACGCTATGAGCCGACACGCTGTGAGCCGACACGCTGTGGTGAGGCGACGCCGAGTCGGGAGCGCTCGGGCTCGGGAGACTGGGATCGAAAGTTCGGAAAGAGCGAGAGAGAGGCGCCGCGCGGGGCGGCAACCCCGAAGGTCAGGCGGGCGAAGCGCCCTCGGAGGAGGCGGGCTTGGTGCCGATCTGGGTCAGACCGCCCTCGCCTTGGCTCGCGAGGTAGGCCTCCCATTTGCGGATCGTGACCTCTTGGAAGGCCTTCACGACCGGGTTGAGCTCCGCGAGGGGCGCGTCCCAGTGCATCTCGTAGCCCTCCTGCTCGGCCTCGACCGCGAGGCCGTCCTCACTGAGCAGGGGCTTGACCGTCAGCTCCTTCGCCGCCGGGAGGAACGCCTTCATCAGGCCCTTCGGGATCTCGAAGCTCGTGAAGGGGATGTTGAAGGCCTTGAAGTAGAAGACGAAGAAGCCGCGGGTCGTCCGCTCGTCGATCGGGAGCACGAAGAGCCAGTGCTTGATCTGATCGTCCGTGTTCGACCACTGGTAGGGGTACTCGTAGCCGAGGCGCATGTAGTTCGTGTTCACGCGCTTGCGGCTGACGAAGAGCTTGTTGAAGCGGCCCTGCCCGACCTTCGTGTCGTACTCGAGGTAGACGTTGTCGCCGACGGTCTCGTATTTGCGCAGCTCGGCGTCCTCGAAGGGTCGGAAGCGCCGGTGCAGGTAGGCGTGCGTGAAGTCCGACACGTTGTCGATGATCATCGAGTGGTGCGCCTTCCACGTGAAATCCGCGGAGATGCTTGGCCACGCGTCGGGGCCCTCCAGCTCGGGCACGACCGGCAGCGCGACGCTCTGCGCGCGCTCGACGTCGCCCGGGAAGATCCAGATGAGGCCGTAGCGCTCCTGCACCGGGACCTCGGGCACCTTGAACTTCGGGAACTTCCGCCCGAAGAGGCTGTGCGGGATCTCGACCACGCGGCCGTCGCCGTCGTACGCCCAGCCGTGGTAGGGGCAGACGAGGTTGCAGCCGTCGACGTGGCCCGTCGTCAGCTTGAGCTGACGGTGCGCGCAGCGGTTCTCGACCGCGCGGATCTGACCGTCCTCACCACGGAAGACCGCGATGCTCCGCTTCCAGAAGACCACCTCCTGGACACCGCCCGCCTTCACGTTCTTCGACCACTCGGCCGGGTACCAGTAGTTCGGGTCCATGCCGGCGGCGCGGACCTTCTGGCGCGTGTTCTTCGCCTCGGCGAACGACGGCGGGGGCTGGATGGGTTTGGTGTAACGGCTGCTCATGGGGAACTCGGCTCGCTTCAGGCGTGGATGGCTACGCCGTCCGGCGCGCGACGGACCGGCGCGCGGTCCTCGGGGGACTTGGCCTCGGGGTGCGTGATCGCGCCCCGGCTCCAGTGGAACGCGTAGGCCTCGGCGAAGGCATCCCGCATCGAGCTCGGGCGGAAGCCGAGCTCGTTCTGCGCCTTCGAGGTGTCGGCGTGGCGGCGCAGGCGGAGGCGCCGGATGGCGCCGGGGGTGAGCAGCTGCTGGCGCTTGGGCGCGAAGCGCGTGAGCAGGAAGCTCGAGATCTCGGCCGCGGGCAGGAGCGCCGCCGCCGGGACGCGGAAGCGCGGACGCGGCGCGCCCGTGATCTCCTCGAGCATGTCGAAGATGTGATCGAAGTCGAGGAACTGGGTCGCGACGATATACTTCTGGCCAGTGCGCCCGCGCTCCATCGCGCGCACGTGGCCGTCGACGATGTCGCGCGCCGCGACGAACTCGAAGCCGCCCGGCGAGTAGACGTTGAGCTCGCGGTTGGCGAACTTGCAGATCGTCGTGCCCATGCGCGAGGGCAGGTAGTCGTGGCCGCCGATGATCGCGCAGCTCGTGACGATGAGCGCGTCGAGCCCCTCGACGCAGGCCTTGAGCAGCTCGTGCTCCTGCAGGACCTTGCTGCGCTCGTAGGGCATCGCGCGGTGGTAAGGGTAAAACTGCCGCGTCTCGTCCGCAGGCTTCGACGTCTCGTCGAGGTCGTAGCCGACCGCCGAGAACGAGCTCGTGAGCACGAAGCGCTCGACGCCGGTCTCCTTGGCGGCCTGCATCAGGTAGCGCGCGCCGAGCACGTTCGTCTCGTAGATCGTGCGGCGGTGCTCGGCGTCGCCGTCGATCGTCGAGACCATCGACGCGACGTGGTAGACGCGGCGGCAGCCCTCGACGGCCTGGATGAGCGAGCCGCGATCGCGCAGATCGCCGTAGGCCTTCTCCACGCCGTGGAGGCCGTCGACGGCCTCCTCGTTCTCGCCGCGGCGCAGGAGGACACGCACGCGCTCGCCCTCCTCGACGAGGCGGTGCAGGAGGTTCGCGCCGAGGTGGCCGGTCGCGCCGGTGATCAGGGTGGGGGCGTCCTTGGCAGGCATCAGTGGACCGTCGCTTCGTGGGTGGAGCTCTCGAGCGCGGGCATGCGCCAGAGGGCGTCGTAACGTTGGCGGAGCGCCTCGTCCTTCGAGGCGTTCGAGAGGCAGTCGGCGATGAGCTCCTCGACCTCGGCCCGCGCGATCTTCACGGGGTTGCCCGCCGTGAACATCGCGTCGTTGCCTCGCGCGTGGACGAGCGTGCGCACGGCCATCCACAGCGGGAGCAGGCAGAAGAGGCGCATCGCGCCGTGCTCGGCCGGGATGGCGAGCACGTACTCGAGCGCGCGATCGAGGCGCGCCTGCGCGGTGTCGAAGAGCGGCGCGACCGCCGCGTGCGCGCGCTCGCGGACGGCGGGGTCGACGAGCGCGTCGATGGCGAGCCCCTGCAGGTTCGCGCTCGTGCGCGGGATGAAGCTGACGCGGCGCTCGCGGTCGTCGGTGATGTCCTTGAGGATGTTCACGAGCTGGAGGCCGACGCCGAAGGCCTCGGCCTCGGTGCGGAGCGCGTGCTCGGTGTCGGTGCCCGCGGCGCCCATGGCCTCGACGAAGAGGTCGGTGAGCATGTGGCCGACGGTGCCCGCGACGAAGTAGCAATAGCGCTCGAGATCTTCGACGGTGTAGAGCGCCGTGTAGCCGTCGTCGCCCGCCGTGCGGTGCGAGTAGAGCTGCATGCCGCGCGTCATCTCCGCGACCCACCGCGTCGCCTTCGTCTGCATGCCCTTGGGCAGGCCCCGGAAGACGCGGAGCACGGTGCCGAGGTGCTGGCAGAGGTCGTTCTCGACCTGGTTGCCCTCCACGCCGCGGAACTGATCCTCGAAGCGGCGCACGACCTCGTCGTCGGGGCTCGCGTAGAGCGCCGCGAGGAAGGTCTCGTAGCGGGCGTCGCGCTCCTCCACGGTGAAGAAGGCGTTGTCCTCGATCGTGTCGGCGATGCGACAGAGCAGGTAGCCGCAGGTGACGGCGGTACGCAGGTCGCCGGGGAGCATCTCGATCGGCCGCGCGAAGGAGCGCGAGACCGCGAGCAGGCTCTCGCGACAATAGGCCACGTCCTCGGAGCTCGCCTTCGCGGCGCGGCGCCCCTTGGCGGGCATCACGCGCGTAGCGCGCTTGTCGCGGTAGAGGTGCAGCGCGTCGGAGGCCTCGGCCCCGAGCGCGACCGACTCGCCGAGCGACGCGAGCCCGCGCTCGATGGCCTCCCAATGCGGGGCCTCGCTCGCGAGCAGCGCGCGGCAGACGATCGCCGTCGTGCGCGCCCCGCCGAAGCTGCCGTCCTCGCGCTGGCCGGCGACGAGCACCCGCACCGCCCGCCGCAGGCGCGGGTGGAAAGGAGGCAGCCCCGAGGCGTGGAGCAGCTCGAGCGCGAGCGCGGTGCCCATGAGCCCGCCCTCGAACGCGCCGTCGCTCCGCTGCGCGCGGCGGAGCTGGTCGGCGAAGCGCGCCCACGCGCCGTCGATGACGCCGGGCAAGAGCCCGGGGAAGCGGGCGCGGGCCCGGCGCATGGCGACCGCCGCGTCGCGGCGCGCGCCGAGGTTGCGCGTCGCGTCGGCGGCCTCGACGAGCTGAGGCACGAGGCGCACCGCGTCGTCGAGCCGATGCTGCGCGACGGCGCCCTCGAGCTCGAGCGCGAGGCGGCTCGCCGGCTCGGCGGGCGCGAGATCGGCGGCGTCCGTGACGCGGGCGAGCAGCGCGTCGACGTCGACGCTCACGCTGGGCGTCGCGCCCTCGGTGGGCGAGGGCAGCACGGGCGCCGGCGGCGTGATCCCAGCACCACGCAGCGGGTGGAGGCGCGTGCCCACGCGGCGCCACTTCTCGCGGAGGCGGCGGGGGACGAGCGTCGCGCCCGGCCACTGCGCCCACTCGGCGAAGCGCGCGAGCTCGTGCGGGAGCCGGCGCAGCGCCTTGTCCGCGACGACCTGCTGCGTCGTGTCCTGGACCGCGCGGCGCGCGACGTTGACGAACGCCCCGCCGAATTGGTCGAGGCGGACCTCGTCACCCGCGAGGATGCGCATCGTGCGCACGCGCTCGGCGGGCTCGTCGCGCCAGGTGTCGAAGACGGCGCTGCGGATCGCGACCGCGCTCTCGTCCTCGCGCATGAAGACCTGGAAGAGCGCGTTGACGAGCAGCTCGGAGACGTAGCTCTGCGGCTCGCGCGTCTGGCGGTACTCCTCGAGCGTCGCGCTCGAGAGCAGCGTGTCTGTGTCCTTGAGCGCCACCGTGATGCCCGTCGCCGTGAGCGGGTGGCAGAAGCCGACGGCGTCGCCGACGAGCGCGACGCGGCCCGCGCCGTAGAAGGTGCGCGGGAGGAAGCGGTTGCTCGCCCAGATGATCTTGTCCTGCTCGAGCGCGCGCTTGTACGCGGGGCGGAGCGTCTCGGGGAAACGCGAGGCGAAGGCGTCCCAGAGGTAACGCGCGTCGCGGCGCGCCCCCGGGGTGCCTGCCGGGATGTCGACGCACGCGCGGACCCGATCCTCGGCGATCCGGTAGAGCAGGATGGCGCCCGGCCCGCCGAGCAGCACGTGGCCATAGCCCTCGAAGGGCATCTCGATGCCGTGCAGCTCGATGCCCGCCATGTGCGAGATGAGCTCGGCCTCGTCCTCCTGCCGCAGGCTCTTGCGCACGACGCTCGAGCGGCCGTCGGCGGCGATGATGCGCCCCGCGGCGATCGTGTGCTCGCGGCCGCCGTGGGTGAAGGTGACCTTCTCGCCCGCGACGCCCGAGACGCGCGCGTGCTCGAGGTAGGTGACGCCGGGCGTCGCGGCGGCGGCGCTGCGGAGCGACTCCACGAGGTCGCCGTGCTCGCACGAGAAGCCGACGGTCCCGTCCGCGTAGTCGAGCTGGACGGCCTCCGAGCCGTCGTCGGGGAAGACGGCGAAGCCGTAGCAGGGGGTGTGCTTGGAGGTCGCCGCGTGCGGGAAGAGGCCGTACTTGCGGAGGACGTCGCCGCCGGTCGGGTGAATCCACTCACCCGCGAAGCGCGAGGACGCGCGGGGGTTCGCCTCGAGGAGCAGGACGGCGGCGCCCTGACGGGCGTATCCGACGGCGGCGGCGGATCCGGCGGGGCCCCCGCCGACGACGATTACGTCGTAGCTCGGCTCGATGGTCGCGTTTTCGCTCATGATTTCTCCCGTCGACTTCGATGGGCACAAGCTCGAAGGCCTGTGGCGCGCGCCCCTCCGGACGGACTCGATCCCGGGCTGGGGTAGCAAGGGCGGGGGCGGACAGGGTCCCCAATCGGGTGAGCGGGGCGCGCCAGCAGGCGAGCCGTCGACCCTCCCAGGTGAATCGGGTTCTAGCGAGCGCGCCTCACGAAGGCGTGTTCCTTAGCGGTTACGGTAGGTTACGCGCCAGAAACATGTTCGCCGGGGCTAGGAGGGGCCCCGCGATCGTGTCAGCGCCTCGGCTCTCGGCGAGGCGTGTGGCTACGAGCCTTTCGTGTACGCTGCGAGCATGACGCATGACCGCCTCATCCCATGCGCTGCTTGTGGGGCCCACGTCCGCGCGGCGGAGCCGTGCCCCTTCTGCGGCGGAGAGGGCGCGCACGACGGGTCGGCGCCCCGCGGCACCCGCGGCGGCGTGGTCGCCGCTTCGCTCCTGGCCCTCTCGGCGTGCGCGAGCCCGAGCCCCGAGCTCCCGCCCGAGCACGACACGGGCGACGAGGTCGTCGTGGAGACGCTGCCCTCACCGGAGGACGACGAAGACCGGATCGTCGACGGAGAGCCGCCCGCCGAGGAGCTCGTCGGACCGCCCGAACCTCCGCCCGCGGCGGCCTACGGCGGCCCGCCCGACGACATGATCATGCAGCCGATGTACGGCATCGCGCCGGAATGAGCGCCGAGGTGCCGTCCGCGCTCGTGCGCCACACGAGCCACGGCGACGGACCGCGCTACGTGGTCTGGGAGATCACGCTCCGCTGCGATCTCGGCTGCAAACACTGCGGCTCGCGCGCTGGCCACGCGCGGGACGACGAGCTCTCGACCGACGAATGTCTGGACGTCGTCGGGCAGCTCCACGAGCTCGGCGTCGCGGAGGTCACGCTCATCGGCGGGGAAGCGTACCTCCGCGAGGATTGGGATCTCATCGCGCGCGCGATCACCGACCGCGGGATGCGCTGCGGCATCACGACGGGCGGGCGCGGGCTCGACGACGATCGCGTGCGCCGCGCCGTCGACGCGGGCGTCTCGACGATCTCGGTCTCGATCGACGGGCTCGAGCGCACGCACGATCTGCAGCGAGGCGCGACGGGATCGTTCCGCGCGGCGCTCGACGCCTGCGAGCGGATCGCGAAGAGCTCGATGCGGCTCGCGACGAATACGCAGATCAACCGGCTCTCGATGCCCGAGCTCGTCGCGCTCGCCGACCTGCTGCACGAGGTCGGCTCGAAGGCGTGGCAGATCCAGCTCACCGTGCCGATGGGGCGCGCCGCCGATCGGGCGGACCTCCTGCTGCAGCCGCACGATCTGCTCGAGCTCTTCCCGCTGCTCGTCTGGATCAAGCGCGAGAAGCTCACGCCGCGCGACATCCGGCTCTTCCCCGGCAACAACATCGGGTACTTCGGGCCCTACGAGCAGGAGCTTCGCTACGGGGGCGCGAGCGGCACGCACTGGACCTCCTGCGGCGCGGGGCGCGCGTGCCTCGGGCTCGAGTCCGACGGCAAGCTCAAGGGTTGCCCTTCGTTGCCGACCGATCGCTACGGCGGCGGCCTCGTGCGGGAGACGCCGATCGCCGAGCTGATCCGGCGCGAGCCCATCGCACACCTCGGCGCCCGCACCGCGGCGGATCTCTGGGGGTATTGCGGGACCTGCTACTACGCCGACGTCTGCCGCGCCGGCTGCAGCTGGACCGGACACGTGCTCATGGGCCGGCCGGGCAACAACCCCTACTGCATCCATCGCCAGCTCGACCACGAGCGACGAGGCCTGCGCGAGCGCCTCGTGCGCGTCGAGACCGCCCCGGGCGTGCCCTTCGACCACGGCCGATTCACGACCGAGCTCGAGCCGCTCGGGCCCGCCCCCGAGCGCGCGACGATCCTCGGCGTCGACCTCGCCGAGGTGCTCGCGATGGGGCGTGAGCGGGCTGGCGCGTTCGACGCGCCGGAGAGCAAACGGCGGCTCCGCGTCGTCTGAAGGTCAGAGCTCGAGTCGGAGCGCCGGGAGGCTGCCGTCCGCGATGGGGCGTGAGCGGGCAGGCGCGTTCGATGTGCCGGAGAGCCAACGGCGGCTCCGCGTCGTTTGAGGTCAGAGCTCGAGTCGGAGCGCCGGGAGGCTGCCGTCCGCGATGCCGCCGCCGATCGTGAGCAGACCGACGCGGGCCGCGTCGTTCGTCACGAGCGCCGGCGCGCGCGCGACGTCGTCGTCCCAGCCGCCCAAGGGGAGCAGCTCCGCGTCCGATTGTGCGAGGCAACCGAGCGCCTCTGAGGCCGAGGCCGTGACCTCGACCGCCTCGAGGGAGACGCGCGTCAGCCCCGCGACGCCGAGCGCGCCGACCGAGAGCAGCACGCCGATCCGGGGGTGGTCGACGAGGCTCACGCCGCGCAGGACGTTCGGCCCGCTCGGGTCGAGCACCTGGACTCCGTCGCCCATCTCGACCGCGCCCGCTTCGCCGAGCAGCGTGGTCCGAAGGACCGTGCGCGCGACCTCGACGCCCTCGAGGCGCACGTCCGCCGACGCGACCGAGGCGACGCCGACCGCGCCGTTTTCGTCGGCGCGCCCGCCCGTCCAGGTGACGTCGCTGCTGCGCTGGATCCACGCGCCGCCGAAGCGATGACCGCGGACCACGAGGTCGCGATGAGCCCCGTGGCTCTCGTGGTGGAGCAGCCCGAGGTCCGCCGCGGAGATCTCGACGTCGCTCGTCTCGAGGCGCGCGTCGCCGACCGCCACGAGCCCATAGGCCGGGAGCAGCTGCCGCCCCGGCCGGACATCGTCGATGACGAGCCCCTCGAGCGTCGCTTCGCTCGCCTCGACGTAGATCGCGGTCCCGACGAGCTCGCGGACCGAGCCGCCTCGCCAGACGAGCGTCGAGTTCGCGACGATGGCGCCCCACGGGCCCACCTGGACGGCGTCGAGCTCCACGATCGACACGTCCCGAGCGTCCAGCACCGCGAGCCCGATGGCGCTCTCCGTCGGCTCCGCCAAGGGCGGGAAGCTCGCGGGGTCGTCCACGCCGACGACGCGAACGCGCGAGACGACGACATCGTCCGCGCGCACCGCGAGGCCGACCCCGCGTCGCACGGAGATCTCCACGTCCTCGACGCGCGCGCCCGCGCCGAGCGCGCGGACGCCATGGCCCGCGTCCACCACGACCCGGAGGCTCCGCAGCGCGGCCCCCGCGGCGAGCGTGACCACGGCCTCGTCCCCCACGAGCTCGCTGCCCGCGACGCCCTCGAGCGCGACCCGCTCGGGCACTCGGAGCGTGGCGCCCTCGACGCGGCACGGGCCCACGCGGACGACGGCGCCCGCCGAGGCGCGGTCGAGCGCCTCCTGGAGCGCTTCGGCGTCGCAGATGCCGTCATCCCCACACGCGGCGAGGAGCCCCGCGACGACCAACGCCGCGGGGAGGAAGGGGCTCGGACCGATGCGACGCGGACGCATGCGCCCGACATACCCGCTCGAGGGCCCCCCGTCACCCGGGCGCCAGCAGGGATTAATCGCATTAGCGGTCGCCGAAGCCGCCTCGCTCGCGGCCGCCCAGGCGCTCGGGGGAGGCGGCGGGCCACCGACCTCGTCGGCCCACGGAGTTCAACGCTCGAGGGGCGGCGGCGTCGGCAGCACGCTCGTCTCGATGTCGCGGCCGTTCTCCGAGAACCAGACCTGCGCCGAGACCTTGCGCAGGTCGTACCCCTCCGCGGCGACGTTCACCCCGACGAGGCTGCGCGTGACCACCCCGCCGCGGAGCTCGAGATCCCCGACCGCCTCGTTCGGCTCCTCGTGCTCGTCGAGCCCGCGCGCGACCTGCGCGCCGATGAGCTCGTTGCCCTCGAGCCGGAAGCGCTCCAGCACCACCTGCGCGCCGTCGTACACGCCGAGACCGATGCCTCCGACGAACGACGCGCAACGGTCGACCTCGTCGAGGCAGCCCGACCGGTAGCTGTTGCTGATCACGACATCGCGGAGCTCGATCGACGTGTCGTCGTTGAACGCGAAGAGGCCACCGGTCTGGCTCTGGTCGAGGTGGACGCGCTCGAGCGAGACCCGCGAGCGCTCCGCCTGCAGCCCCGCGCCGAAGAGCGTCTCGGGGTGCGCGTGGGTGTAGTAGGTCGTGAGATCCGTCCCGCGGACGTCGGCGAGCAGCGCCATCACGCCGTACCCGTCGCAGCCCTCGACCCGCACGCGCGCGAACTCGAGCTCCGCCTCGTAGGCGACGAGCCCGAAGGCATGGTCTTCGGGTCGCAGCGGCGTCGGACGGCCTTCGACGCCGACGACGCGCGTGTCCTCGAGCCGGCCGCTCGCGCCCAGATGGAGCTGAACCCCCACCCGCAGGCCTTGATGGACGACGGTGCGCGAGAGCTCGAGGTGCGCGCCCTCCCCGCGCGCGACGACGCCGAACTCGTGCCATGCGTCGTCGGCGTTCGCGACGAAGAGATCCTCCGCGCGCAGCCGCCCGCCCGCGACGTCGACGCCGAGGTTCGTGATCGCCCCGACCACCACCCGGCGCATCGAGCACGTGGCGCCGGGGAGCACCGTGACGCCGATGCTCGCGCCCTTCACGTCGCCGACGAGCGTGTCCTCGAGCTCGAGCGACGATCCCTCGTGCTCGACGAGGATCCCCGCGTCGTTCGTCGCAGAGACGAAGAGCCTCCGCGCGCGCGCGCGGCCGCCGCCGGCCACCTCGACGCCATGACCACGGAGCGCCCCCGCCGGATGCGACTGAGCGCCGATCACCACGTCCTCGAGCTCGAGCTCACCGCCGAAGACGCCGATCGCCGCGACGTCGTGTCCGCGCAGCTCGGCGCGACGGAGCGAGAGGTGCCCCGTCGTGTGCACCAACACCCCGACGTCGAGCTCCCCCGCGATCCCCGGCTCGAGCATCCGCGTCACGAGCTCCTCGGCCTCCACGCGACCGGCGACCCAGAGCCCGGTCCCGGGGACGTCGAGCACGACGACCCCACGCAGGCTCGCCTCTCCCCCTTCGCGGACGATGATCCCATGCTCCGGCCCCGTCACGGAGATCCCGTCGAGGACCACGGCGGCCGACGTGACGACGATCGCCCCGGGCGCGTCGCCCGCGCGCGCGACGACGCTCGTCTCGGCCGCGCAGGCGCCGTAGAGACGCAGCGGCCGATCGAGGACGAGTCCGTCGGTCTCGTAGCGACCGGGCGCGAGCACGAGCGCCGAGCCCGAGGCCGCCGCGGCGAGCGCGACGTCGAGCTCGCCGAAGGGCGCGCTCTCCGAACCGTCACCTCCGCTCGCGCCGGCCCGGACGTGGACCACGACGCCGTCGGGCGCAGGGGGATCCTCGCAGGCCCGCCCCGCCGGTCGGCACGCCGCCTCGCTCGGCACGTGGAGCGCGTGCGCGTCGCAGCGTCGAGGGTCGTCGCCGCCGAAGGGCGCGCAGATCAGCGCTTCGCCGAGGTCCACGGGGATCCAACCGGCCGGACAGGCGCCGTCCACGCGGAAGCTCGGCGCGGTCGGCAGCTCCGCCGGCGCGACCTCCGGGGGCGTCGCGCCCGCGTCGGCATCTTCAGGTCCACCGTCGGACGTCGCCGGAGGCTCGCCCCCGCCGCACGCGGCTATGACGAGGAAGAGCGCCACGCTCCGTCCAAGTCGGTTCCTGCGGAGCGGGAGACGAGACGGCGGCGCCACCGCAGATCGGTACGTCGCCGCGCGACCATGGTCAACGCGCGCCGAGGCGGAGGCGCCCTGCCACGTGCTCACGACGGCGCCCATCGCGCAGCAGGCGACGTGAGCTGGCCTGCGCAGCGCTGCGCCCCAGCAGCGCCGTGTTGGGTCACCGCGCTCAACCGCGGCACAGCGAATGCCACTCACCACGTTCGCGACCCGAATCTAATCGAGTTAATCGATAGCCAGTCCACGTATGAGGACACCCGCTCGCACGGCAACATGCTGGTTTCCACAAAACGCAAACCAAGTTCCACCGCGCCCGACGGGCGCCGACCAATAACTCGCATGGCCCCTCGGCGGCTCCCATAACGCCGCCACCGCCGGCGATGACCGAACGCCGAAGAGGGAGTGAACCATGGGCTTCGATGGGACGAGTGTGGGTTCGTTCGGATCGACCGAGGGCGAGAGCGCCCTCTCCACCTTCACCCGTCGCCCCGTCCGCGCGCGGCGCTCGCGCGTGGCTCGAGAGCTCCTCTTCTTCGCCACGTTGAGCTTCGCGCTGGGCTCCTTGCTCGGCGCTGCGCGCGCCGACACGGGCGTCGAGCTCGGGGCGTCGGCGTCGCTCCACCGGGTCGAGTCGAACACCGCCGGGGCGGCGTGGGCGCCGAACGTCCGCGCGACGATCGTGCTCCCCGTCGCCGGGCCCCTCAAGGCAGGCGCGTTCGCGCAGGCGATGGGCACCCGCGTCCCGCTGGTCGACCCCAACGTCGGCGGCGGCATCGTCGCCCAGCTCGGGCTCGAAGAGGTGCTCCGCAGCTTCCGCCCCGCGATCGATCTCTCGCTCGGCCGCCAGCGCTTCCGCGGCAACCACCTCTTCGACGCGAGCGCGTGGACCGTGAGCCTCGCGCTGAGCGCCGCCGTGATCCGACCACGCACCGTGGGCATCGAGATCCGCATTGGCCACGAGTGGATGTTCACCTTGGGCCACGCCGGCGCCATCGCGCGCGCCTGGCACTTCGGGCTGGGTTTCCGCTTCGCGCGCGGCTGAGGCGTCGACCCCTCGAGGAGGGAGCACCGGCTCGTCCTGCAGAGGCCCGAACGCGGCTGGGCTTTC
>JAHBWH010000100.1 GCA_019637115.1 Myxococcales bacterium
GCGGCCGAGAAGATCTCCTCACCCTCCTCTGGGCCGCGCGCCGCGCGCGGACCAGAGGAGGGTGCCGCGTCTCTGCCCGCGAACCCGCCCCCGCGGCGCCCCGTCCCTCGCCGTTCGGATCAGCCGCCTCAGCAATCACCCGCAGGGGTCGGGGGTGAACCCGTACGGCTCGTCGGGATTCAAGGCGTACTCTTCCTCACCCGACACAATGGCGAAATCGAGGTCTCTTTCTGCAGCTTGTTGAACTCGATGTCGGTGGGCCTGCTGGAACGAGGCCCCCTTCGACAACCGATCCCCGTTGAGCTCGCGCGCGCGCGTGACGAACGCGCCCGCACGCTTTCGCGCTGAGACTGACTGCTTTCGGCAGTTCGGCAGTCCTATCCCCCGACGCAGCCGATGAAGAGGATGCTTCATCGCCTGTACGCTTTCACCCCGCCGGGGGTTGAAACGCTGCCAAGATGCGGCGCGGGAGGGGCGGCCCCACGCTTCGGGTGCCGAGATCGAAGGCGGCGCCGGCCCCCTCGCCGTCTGGATCGGCTGCCACAGCAATCACCCGCAGGGGTCAGAGGGTACCATCGGCTGCGCGGGTCGGGTCAGAGCAGCATCACTGGGCACTCGTGCGTGACGGTGAGGCTCCGAAGCTTCGGAGAGATCGGCGTGTCGCGCCACGAGGTCCGCGTCGCCTCGAGCTGCGCCTCGACCTCGATCCACGGCTGGGGGTCGATCGCCGCAGCGTCGAAGGCGGCCTGCAGATCGAGGGGCGACGCGCCGTCCGGGACCTCACCGACGAAGGCCCAGGTCGCCGCCGCCAGCTCCGCGCGGGTCGCGGCGGTCCGGGCGCGGAAGCGCATCCGGGTGCCGAGCGGGACCTCGCCGGTGAAGCGCAGCTCGCGCCAGATGGTGTCGGCGCCATCCGCGCAACCCTCGAAGGGACGCCGCCAGCGGCCGCTCGGGTCGGTCGCGAGCCGGAGCTGCGTGCCGGTCATGTCCGAGTAGGTGTAGCGAACGGCGCCCGCGTGCGCGACGCCTCGCTCGACCGTGTTGTCGGCGAGCGTCGGTCCAGGCGTGATGACCGTCGCGTCACTTCCGCCGCTCGTGCTGAGGTTGATGACCCAGACGCGTCCGTCGAAGTCGACCGCCACGCCCTTCGCGCCGTTCGTGCCGCGGTTGTTCGTGCCGGGCACAATCTGCGCCTCCATCGTGTCGGCGTTCACCCGCGCGACGCCCGTGAGGCCCGCGGCGACCCAGATCGATCCGGCCCCGTCTGCCGCGATCCCGTGCAGCCCGACGCCGGCCGGCCCGATGATGTCCCAAGCGTTCGTGCTCGGCGTGTAGCGGGCGATGCGCTGGGTGCTGTGGGTGGCGATCCACACCCGCTGGTCGCCGTCGACCGTGATGCCGTAGGGATCGTGCGTCCCCATCGAGATCCTCTGCTTGACGCACGTGGCGCCGTCCGCGCCCGTGCAGGTGGTGACGTTGCACGCCTCGGTGCTCGTGCAGCGGTTCGTGTCGACGCGACCGAGCGCGCTCGTCCCTCGGCCCGAGATCCAGAGGTTCCCGAGGCCGTCGAGCGCGAAGCCGTAGTTCTGGGTCGGCGACTGCGTGCGCACCTCGATGGCCCCCGTCTCACCGTTCAGCTTCCAGAGCAGGCCGCTCCAGCCGCCGACCCAGACGTAGGTGAAGAGCTCGGCGTCGGGGCCGCGGACGTCCTGCGCCGCGAGCGCGCGCAGCATGCCGCCGTCCGTCAGCGGCGTGCGCCAGAGCACGCAGTCGTCCTGACCCCAGGGCAACACGTCCGTGGGGCCGCTCGAGGTCGTGATCACGCCGTCCCCGTTCGTGTCGGGGCAGTCTTCGCCGAGCACCGAGATCTTCGTGACGCTGCGCGCCGCCGCGTTGGCCGAGCCCCGGTTGGCCACGTACGCGTCCCCGAGGGTGTTGATCGACGTCCGGCTAGGATCCTCGCCCGCGCCGTTCGGGCCGGTCCGATAGCGCGCGACCTCCATCTGCGTGCGCGTGTCGACCTTCGAGACCGTGCCCTGACCGGTGTTCGCGATCCAGATGAACGCCGTCTCGACGCGGCGGCTCTCGAGGACGAGGCTCCCGTCCGGCGCGAGCCCGAGGCCCTCGGCGTCGTCCACCTCAGGGTCGAAGCCGCCGACGCCGACGTGCGTGCCCCGGCAGTTGGGGTCGCAGTCCCCGCAGCTGCTCAAGACGGGCGGCGTCGCCTCACAGTCGACTCCGCCTCCGCCTCGGGGATCGACGAGACCGCCGTCGCCGCTGCCACCGCCGCCCCCGCCGTCCGCTTGCGGCGCGGGCGCGGTGCACTCCCCGTCGACGCAGAACCCAGGCGCGCACTCGTCGTGCGAGAGGCAGCTCCGCGAGGGGCTCTTCGTGCCACATCCCGCGAGGGCGAGGACGCACGCCGCGAGGAGGGTCGTCCGGCGTGTGATCGTGAGCTCGAGGTGGTCAGACATGCTTTCGCTCCGTGAGAGGGCGCTCGAGGGGTCGGTCGACCCGAGAGAACGCCCGTGGGGAGACCATGGAGCACTTACCGTGCCGACGAAAAAATCCGTCTGAACCGTTAATCGCGGAGTACAGGGAGGGGGGTCTCATGGCCTCAGTGGTCGGCGACGTCCCTCCGATGGGCACACTAGACCCCAACGCGGAGCCGAACCGCGGCCGCGGACCTGGACACGCTCCACGGGCTGACGAGTGACCACGACTCCGGCGCGACGCGGCTCGCGCATGGCGCAGCGAGCTCGGACAACGAGAACGGCGCTCACTCGACTTTGCCGTCACGGAGGCTACTTCGCGCGCAACTCGGCCGCTCGCGGGCCGATGCCCGGCTCACGATGCGCACCTTGCCCCTCCGCCTCACGCTCCTCTTCACCCTGCTCGCCACCACACCGCTCACGGTCGCTGGCCAAGAACGCTCCGCGGAAAGGTCGACGCCGACACCCACGTCGACCACACCCGCCGCGACCACACCCGCCACGACCACACCCGCCACGAGCACGCCCGCTGCGACCACGCCCGCCCCGCCGGCCCCGACGACGGAGACCCCGCCGGCCCCGACCGCGGAGACTCCGTCGAACCCTTTCGGTCCCACGCTCGCTTATGGGCGGGTCGACGCGGCGACCGTCCGGGTCTTCGCGGTAGGAGACGTCGAGACCGTTCAGATCCGCGGCCGACACGTGATGCGCGTCGTCGCTCTCCCGCAGACCGGGCACGGCACGGGGGTCGTGGTCGACCCGCGCGGGGTGGTCGTCACCGCCGCGCACGTCGTGGAGGGCGCGCACCACGTCGCGGTCCGCCTCCCGAACGGTGGCGGCATCGCGCCGGCGACCGTCGTCCACCGCGACGACACCCTCGACTTCGCGCTCTTGCTCGTGCTCGCGGACACGCCCTTCGAGCACCTCGTCGCGCTGCCCGAGGCCGCGCCGACGCTGATGGTGCGACAGACGGTGGACGCGATCGGCTACCCGCTCGACGCCTCCCGCGAGCAGCCACAGTCGACGCGCGGAATCCTCAGCGCCGCGCTCGACGACGGGCGCCTGCAGCTCGGCATCAGCGTCAACCCGGGCAACTCCGGCGGCCCGCTCATCGACGAGCACGAGAACCTCGTCGGCATCGTGGTCGCGCGCGGCGATCCCTCGCGCGGCGTGCAGGGCATCGGCGTCGCGGTCCCGGTCGCGCCGATCCGCGCCGCCTACGACACCGCCCTCGGCGGCGAGCTCGCCCGCGCGCACGCTCGCCTCCACGAGGCGCCCGAGCGCTGGCGGCGGAGCGCCGAGGTGGTGGACGCGCTCGTTCGCTTGGGCGGCGCTGACGTGCTGCGCGAGGCCGCGTCGATCGCGGACCACGCGACCGAGCCCGAGCGCTTGCGCGCGCTCGCGCGGATCGCGCGCCAAACGGAGGACGCCTCGCTGCTCGCGCTGCTCTCGGCCTTCTTCTGGGACGCGGCGCTCGTGATCCTCGAGCGGAGCGGCGGACCGCGCACTCCCGCGCTCCTTCCCTCGGGGGGTCCGCGCCAGGTCGCGACCCAAGCGCTGCGCAAAGCGCACGAGCTCGCCCGACGTGCGCGCGCGATCGACGCGAGCGTCGCGCGGCGCTCCCCCTTCATCGCCTACGTCGTAGGTCTGCAGCGCTTCGCGGGCGCCGAGGAGAGCGAGGAAGAGCGCAAACGCCGAGCGCAGGCGGAGGCGCCGGTTGGGAAGGGCTGGTTCCCGCTGCTGCACATGGGCTACGCCAGCCACCGACTCGTCGGGCTGGACGCCGTCCACTCGCTGCAGCTCACGGCGTCGTTCCCCCTCTACCTCAGCGGCGACCGGAGCTCCCGGGTGCGCGCTGGCCTCGCCGTCGGGTTCGGCCTCGACTGGTCGATGAACTGGCTCGACTACCACTCCTTCAGCGTCTTCGGCATCCTCGAGCTCGCGCTCCGGATCGGGGGCCCGAAGCTCGCCTTCACGGGTCGAATCGGCTGGACGCCCGGCGCCCTCACCGGCTGCGACGGTTGCGAGCCCTACGAGCACTGGGACGCGGCCCCGGTCGGCTTCCGAGTCGCGCCCGGCATGGCGATCGGCCGCTTCGACATCGCCTTCGTGGTCCACGCGACGGGCGTCGACCGCCCGCGCGAGCGCGAGTGGCTCTTGCAGGTAGGCATGCAGGCGGGCACCACGTTCTGAGAGTCCGCGACTTCGGGGCTTCGCCGCGAATCAGTGTCCGTGTCCGTGTCCGTATCCGTGTCCGAGTCCGCGTCAGCGCCCGCGTCCGAGTCCGCGTCCGCGTCCGCGTCCGCGTCCGAGTCCGAGTCCGGGTCCGGGTGCGGGTCCGGGTGCGGGTCCGGGTCACGGGTCACGGGTCACGGGTCACGGGTCACGGGTCCGGGTCACGGGTCACGGGTCACGGGTCACGGGTCACGGTCCGTGTCCGTGTCGCGTCGCGTCGCGCGCGGCGGTCGCGGGCGCGGCCGCCTCGTGCGACCCTCCCCTCGTGGACCTCAGAACCACCGTCGCCGACGTCGCAGCGCGCCGCATCGCCACGCGGCGCGTCTCGCCCCGCCCCGAGCCGACCTTCGCCGCACTCCCTCCGGGGCCGACCTCGCACCCCGTGGCGCAGATGCTCTCCTTCTTGATCACGCCGCAGTCGTTCTTGCGCGCGGTCCGGAGCGAGTTCGGGCGAGTCGCCACGCTGCGCATCCCCGGCATCCCGCCGCTCGTGCAGTTCAGCGACCCCGAGGCCGTCCGCGAGGTCTTCGCCGCGAGCGGCGACGTCATGCACGCGGGCAAGGCCAACGCGATCCTCGAGCCCTTCCTCGGCACCTACTCGGTGCTCGTGCTCGACGGCGCGCGTCATCGCTCGCAGCGCCGCCTCTTGCTTCCACCCTTTCGCGGCGACCGCATGCGCGCGTACGGCGAGGCGATGCGGGACATCACGCTCGACGCGACGCGTCGGTGGCCGCGCGACCGCCGCTTCGTCCTGCAACGCGAGACCCAGGCGATCACCCTCGACGTCATCCTGCGCACCGTCTTCGGCATGGAGGACGGCGCCGATCAGGACCGCATGCGCTCCCTGCTCGTGTCGGCCCTTCGCATCCTCGACAACCCGCTCTTCATCGTCCGCACCTTTCAGAAGGATCTCGGCCCGCTCTCCCCGTGGGGGCGCTTCCTCCGGCTCCGCGAGAAGATCCGCCGCGAGATGGACGCGCTCATCGCGCGCCGTCGGCGCGACGGCCTGCGCGAGGACATCCTCTCGATGCTCCTGCAGGCGACGCACGAGGACGGCACGCCGATGAGCGACGAGGAGATCCGCGACGAGCTCTTCACGCTGCTCGTGGCCGGCCACGAGACGACCGCGACGGCCCTGAGCTGGACGCTCCATCGGCTCTCCATTCACCCCGACGTGCTTGCGCGCGTGCAGGCAGAGCTCGACGAGGTCTTCGGCGCCGACGAGCCCCTCGACGTCGACCGCGTCCGTGACCTCGGTTACCTCGACGCCGTCTGCAAGGAGTCGCTGCGGATCCACCCGGTCATCCCTGGCATCGGCAGGGTCCTCGAGCAGCCCGCGCGCGTCGGCGGCGTCGATCTGCCCGCCGGCGTCGCGATCGGCTGCAGCATCTACCTCGTGCACTTCGATCCGGCGATCTGGCCCGACCCCGAGCGCTTCGATCCGACCCGCTTCCTCGATCACAAGCCCACGCCCTACACCTTCTTCCCCTTCGGCGGGGGGCTGCGGCGCTGCATCGGGGAGGCCTTCGCGCTCTACGAGATGCGCGTCGTCCTGGCGACGCTCCTGCGCGAGCTCGAGCCCGTCCCCGCGGTCCGTGAGGTCCGCGCGCAGCGGCGGAACATCACCGTCACGCCAGCGGGCGGGTTGCCGATTCGAATGCGCGCGCGGACGCGCTGAGCACCGACGCCGACGCGGCTGGCGCGACGTCCATCGTCCGCGCGAACGAGCCGAGCACCAGACGCGGGACGCGCCGACAACTACGCGCGCGGGACGCGCTGAGCACCGACGCGCTGAGCACCGACGCGCGCGCCAACGTTCACTCGGGCGCGAGGCCCGTCGCGCGGAAGACCACCTGCGTGAGCGACGCCTCCGGCAGCCCGGGCAACGCGCGCACCGCCGCGACTCCGCGACGGAGCCTCTCCTCGTCGAAGCCGAGCTCGACGAGGCGAGGGACCATCGGCTCCATGAAGCCGAGCAGGTACTCCGCGAAGCGCGCGAGCTCTTCGGTCTGCGCGGGCGACCCCGTGAAGTGATGCGTTCCCATCGGGCGCGCGCTCACGTCCGAGAACCCCGCGCGCGCGAGGAGGGCGCCGAGAGCCCGCCCCGCGTGCGGGTTGCCTTCGGCCACGAAGAGCGCGCGCTGCGCCTCCCCGAGGTAGGCCGCGTCCTCGTCGGGCGGGAAGACGTGGAACATCGCGTAGTCGGTCTCGTGCAACGTGATCGTCCCCCTGGGCCGGAGCACGCGGCGGGCTTCGGCGAGGAGGGGCCGCGGGTCGCGGACGTGCTCGAGGATCCAGATCCCGTAGACGTGGTCGAAGGACGCATCCGGCCAGGGCAGCGACGCCGCGTCGGCGACGCGCAGATCCGCGCGCAGCCCGCGCGCTGCCAGGTGCGCCTCGGCGGCGTCGATCTGCGAGGGCACGACGTCGACCCCGGCGAGCTCGAGGCCCGCGAAGGACTCGCCGAGCACCCCGAGCACCGCGCCGACCCCGCAGCCGATCTCGAGCAGCCGCTCGCCGGCGCCATAGGCGAGACCCGGCGTGAGGAGGCGCTCGCGCCACACCTCGGCCTGCTGGACGAGACGCGACGTCTCCTCGTCGGTGTACCCGTGGATGTAGCCCTGGCTCATGCGCCGCACCCCAGCTCGTCTGCGTAGACCACCTGGCCGCTCAGGGCAGCCGAAGCTCCCACAAGTCGCCCAACACGATCCCGTCACGATTCCCAGGGCGTCTTCCGCCGAACACGTATACAGATTGACCATGGGACCAACTCACATGATTTATGCGAGGCAAAGCTCCATCATCTCCATCGCCCGCGACCACGATCTGCTCCCAAACGTAGACGCTACGGTCTTCTAGCAAGCCGACCTTCCACACGTCGTCGGCCGAGTCATTCTCCGCGACGTCCAGCACGCCCCCCGTCACCACCATCTGGTCCGGCATTCCAACCCCGTAAATCACTGTCGATGAGTGCCCCCATCGCGCTGCTGGTGTCCCTCCCGCGAAAAGGGGGGTGCTGGTTTCAACCTCCGCGCAACCGGCCACCAACCTTGACTCTCCTACCGGCACCCCGCCGCTCCGCCCCCCAAACAAGAACATCTGAGTCCCGTCGACTCGGACGAGCGTCGCTTCACGCCTTGGCGACACTACACCATCACGAGCTACCCAATCACAGACCCCCGCTCTGCAAACCACGACGCCCGCATCTCCGCGGTCTACAGCATCGGCTCCCCCGACAAACAGACCTAAAGAATCGTGGCATCCCGAGCTAGATACAGAGAACATCGAGCGGCCCACCAGGCTGGCATGCGGTTCTCCGTGCTGACGCCACCGAGCACCCGCGAGGAGCCACAACGCGCCACGCCCGTCAAATAGCCGGAGCGGTCCTTGGCTGTCTGACACCTGGGCGGGCACGTTCGAGGGTCGCGGCCCCTCGTCAATCGAGAGTCTACGCCAGCGCCTCGTTTCCGTTCTGTACTCCCACACGACCTCCTCCGACCGGCTGAACCAATAGAAGCCGCCAAAGCCGGAGTTTCCAACAGGCGAGGCGACCTCGCCCCTCGGCCCGAAGCGGTCCGACGAAACGACCTCTCTTCCCCCTCGGTCTGGGTGGTAGGAGTACACCATCGGACGGCCTGTATCTCCGGCGACCGTGGTCGCCCACAGCGCTCTGCCGTCCGACGACGGGCCAATGGAACCGATTCCAGCAGAGCCGGCCAGTTCTGGTTCTCCCCGGCCACCGAGCTCGGCAGCCACGACCGGATCGTCGAGTTCTCCGTCTGATCTCCAAGCGAGTCTCCATACCCGCGCGTCGGTACCCAGATCGAAACGCGCTGCACCGAAGCCGACCAAGACGTCACCGCTCGAGAGTTCCACCGCGTTTGAGAGAATCCCGACGGGGCCGGCGCCTGAGTGACGGACCGCTGCAAATCCCCTCTCTGGCTGCTCAAGATCGAGGGACCAAACGTCTGGCACTCCGACTGCCGCCCCCGAACTCACCCCCAACCCACCGAAGAAGAAGGCTGTTCGAGTTCCGCGTCGCACGTATGCTGCTTGGCCAATCAGGACAGAACCGTGTGGTGTCACCTCGGAGGCGACATGATGCCACGTCCCCTCGGGCTCCAACGACAGGCACCACAACTCACTCGTTCCTGGCGTAGGTTGCACTGTGACGTACAACCGCTTGGCCTCCAGATCGATCACTCGTGCGCCGGGAAGCATGTTCGATTTGTCGACGCCCAAGCTATCGAACACCTCGGGCCCTACGCCGGCACCTCCCAGTTCAACCCACCGCTCGGATCCACGAACTGAGACGTCCAGGCCGAAGATTCGTAGACGACCGAAATTCACCACAGAAAAAAGGATCATGTCTTCGAAATAAGCCGGTATCGGCCACAGTCTTCCGTCGCCCAAACCTGCCGGAGCTGCTCCAGTCGACAGAGCTGTCAGCTCTCCCGTCGGAAGCCTTACCTCCCAAAGACTTGAGTCAGTAGTCATGCTCATCGTCGTGCTGCTGATGAGCAAGATGCGATCGTTCCGATGATCGACTATCGGGTGAAGGTCTTGAGTCGGGATGAGCTCACGCCATCGGGGAACTGCATCGGACAGGATGGCTGCTGGTCCCACCTCGCGCGTTTCGCTGGTGTCCTCGCCGTCATGTGCCGTCACATGCGCATAGACTCGTGCGCCGACGGTGACGCCCTCGGTCGACACCAATGCGCTTCGTTCACCTGCCAACTCGTTAGGACGCCCGCCGTCGACCCGCCACTCTACGTCGACCCTAACGTCGTCGCCATCGTCGTCTTCGAAGGCTGAGAGAACCCTCAGATTATCGCCCGATACGACGCGGTATTCATCCATTGCCGCCCATCGGAGGACTGGTGGCGAGTTCCTGACCACAGCGCGTGACGAGCCGATGAGGGCGAACATTCCATCCGCTGAGACCGCAGACACCTCGATCACCCAAGTCTCGTTCTTCTGTGTCGAATCGTGCGGAACGACGACATCGGTCATCCCTTCCACCGCTTCGAGGTCAGCCTCACCTGCCGCCCTGTACCACTGATAAGAGTACTGATAGGGAGATCCCGACGGCGACGCAGCGACGAACTCGACGACCGCGGAGAGGTCATCGACGGTGCGGGGGATCTGTGGCTGAATCTCGACGTTCAGCTCGCCTGACGCAGGAAGGCAGACCCACGCCTCGACGAGCACCGAGCCCTCGGGGCACACGCAGCGATCCCCCGCCCGGATCAGCTCTCCGCAGGGATTCGCGGGGACGGACGTGCAACCGGCGGCAGATGCCGCGACGAGAAGCGGGGCGACCACGAGGGCTACACGCGCTGAGACTTTCCGTTCCATCTTGACGCTCCGTTGATCTCCGGTCGCCCGGAGCCCCCTCTTCGGCCGCGTTGCGGGCGAGTTGCGCAGAATACGCGCCGAGCGGCGGGTTCGCATCCCCAAGGGGGCGCAAGAGCGGCGCCGGACGCTATGATTCGGCGCGTGACCGAGCGCTTCTTCTTCGAGCGCGCGCCGCTCTTCGCGCTCGCCGACGCGCACCGCGGGCGCTTCGCGGAGGCGCGCCCCTTCCCGCATGTGGTCGTCGACGGCGTGCTGCCGCTGGACGTCGCAACGCGGGCGGCGGCGGCGTTCCCGAAGGCCGATCACCCGGGGTTTCGCCGACGCGACTACCTCGAGCAGTCCGCGCGCCTCGGACAGCTCCAGCGCCGCGCCTTCGCGGGGGTCGACCCTTTCGTGCGGCACCTCCTGAACGAGGTCAACGGGATGGTCTTCATCGAGCTGCTCGAGCGGCTCACGGGCGCGCGGGGGCTCATCGGCGACCCCTTCTTCACGGGGGCCGGCCTGCACCTCACCCTGCCCGGTGGGCACCTCTCGCTGCACGCGGACTTCGATCGCGATCGCGCGCGCGGCCTCGCCCGCAGGCTGAGCGCCGTGCTCTTCCTCGTCGACCCCGCGTGGGAGGAGGCGTGGGGGGGCCACCTCGAGCTCTGGGACGAGTCGCTCGAGCGATGCGAAGCGAGGATCGCGCCTGCGCCTGGCCGGCTCGTCGTCTTCGCGCACGGTGACCGCTACTGGCATGGACACCCCGAGCCGCTCGCGTGCCCCGAGGGCTACGCGCGCCAGAGCCTCGCGGCCTACTACTACGTCGCGGATGGGCGACCGGACGCAGAGGGGCACTCCGCGCTCTGGGCCCCGCGCACGTCGGAGCGACGCTCGTGAGGCTCGACCTTCGCGCCCGATGCTGACGGGCCACGCGGCGGGTCCCTCGCCGCGGCGCGACCTGCGAGCCGCTCGGCATCGCGCTCTCTCGGCCCACGAAGACGGCGCCCCTCGAAGACACCGTCGGCGTCCGAGCGGTGCGTGGCTCCGGGCCCCGTGATATGTCCGGGCGGGTGGAGCAGATCGCGATGAGCGAGCGCACGAGGGGAGACGAGATGGGGGGCAAGAGGCGATGACGACGCTCGTCACCGGGTTCCCCACGCGCTTCCTCGCGGTGCGCGTGGTGCGGCGGCTGCTCGACGAGGGGGACGGCCCCGTCTGGTGTGTCGTCCAGAAGAAGGCGATGGCGCACGCCGAGGCGATGCGCGCCAAGCTCGCGCCGTCGAAGCGCGCGCGGCTCCACCTCTTGGAGGGCGACGTCGCGGCGATCGACCTCGGCCTCTCGGGGCCGGAGGTCTCGGCGCTCGCCCGCGAGATCACCCACATCCACCACTGCGCGGCGGTGACCTATCTCGGCGCCTCGCGCGAGCTCGCCGAGTCCGTGAACCTCGGCGGCGCGCGGGAGATCCTCGAGGTCGCCGAGCTCGCCACCCGGCTCGAGCGCCTCGTCCACTGGTCGACCGCGCTCGTGAGCGGCACGCGCCACGGCGTCGTGCTCGAGGACGAGCTTCCGGCGAGGGGCTTTCGGAACGTCATCGAAGAGACCCGCGCGCGCGCCGAGCGCATCGTCCGCGAGACGATGGAGCGCATCCCGACGACGATCCTGCGCCCCTCGATCATCGTCGGAGACTCGGTCACGGGCGAGATCGATCGACTGGACGGCCCCTACCTGCTCGTCCTCTTGCTGCTCGGCTCCCCCGCGGACCTGCGGATGCCGATGCCGGGCCGCGGCGACATCCCGCTCAACCTCGTCCCGATCGACTACGTGATCGAGGCCGGCTGCGCGATCGTCTCGTCGCCCGGCTCGATCGGCAAAACCTTCCACATCGTCGACCCCTCACCGCCGACGGCGCGGCGCGTCTTCGAGCTGCTCGCCGAGGCGACGGGGCGTCCGCTGCCGCGTGGCTACGTCCCGACGAGCTTCGCGACGGCGTTGATGCGCACCCCCGGCCTCGAGCGCTTCGCGCACGTGCCGCGGACCTTCCTCGAGCAGCTCGCGACCGACGTCATCTGGGACGACCGCAACGCGCGCGCCGTGCTCGAGGCGCGCGGACTGGTCTGCCCACACTTCGACGACTACGTCGCGCCGCTCGTCGAGTTCGTGCGCGAGCAGCAGGCCCCGCGCGCGTCCGAGGAGCTGACCTTCGAGCTCGGCGACCTCCCCTTCGAGTGAGCGCCGACCCGCTGGCGTTCACCGCGCCAGCGGCCTCGCCGCCGAGCTCCGCAAGCGGCCGAGCCGCCGAGCGCGAGCCGTCGTCGGCGGAGTTGTCGCTGACCGAGCCGTCGGCCGAGCTGTCGAGCGCGAGCCGGTCTCGGCCAAGCCGTTGGGGCGAGCCCTCGGGCTCGGCCGACCCCTCCTCAGATCCCGATGCCACCGCCGCGGTCGTCGTCCTCGTGGGCGGGCGGCTCCTCGCCCTCGCGCGGTCCCGAGCCAGGCTCGGCCAGCCAAGGGGTGCTGATCCATGCGTCGAGATCCACGTGCACGATCCGCAGCGCCGTGGCGTCGGCGGGGTCATCGGCGAAGTAGCGGCCCGCGACGACGAGCGCCGAGCGCCCCGCGGGCAACGCGCCCTCGAAGGTCCAGCCGGGCCCTGGCGACCCCGCCGACGCCAAGCCGAAGGAGCGCGGGCCGCTCGGCAAGGCGACCCCAGCGAGCGGGGTGCGGCTCCCGTACGCCGCGACCGCTCCGTCGTGAGCGGCGCCCTCGACGTAGAGCTGCAGCGGCGCGGGCGCGTCGCGCGAGACGTGCACGAGGTGGGCGCGCGCCTCGGCCGCGCCCGGCTCCTCGAGCGCGAGCCGGATGGTCGTCACCACGAAGCGCCGCGGGCCGCCCCAGCCCGTCGCGCCGCCGACGACGACCAGGTAGCGCTGCCCGCGCGCGAGCTCCCCCGTCGGGCCGCCCGCGAAGACCAGCTCGCCGTCGCGGTCCTCCCCGAAGACGTTGACGAATGCGTTGCCGGGCGGGACGCGCGAGGGGGGCACGAGCTCCCCGTATGCGAGGTCACCGAGCGCGAGCTCGCCGACGCCCACGTTCGCGCGCTCGAGCGCCTCGGCCGCCTGAAGCACCGCGACCTCCGGGTCGGCGCCGAGGAAGAGCGTCCCAGAGGACCCGCCGAAGGCAGGCAGGATCAGGAGCAGCCCGGGGGCGCGCGCGCCGCGGCCCTCGGCCTCGCCGACGAGCGCGATGATCACGTGACTGCCGTCATCGACGATCGGCTCCCAGGTGATGGCGAGCTCGCGGAGCTCCGCGAGGACGAGCGCGGCGCCGCGGCTCTCGGCCTCGAGGGAGGTCAGCTCGCTGATCGCGTAGGGCGCGAGGCCCGCGACGTCGAGCTCGCGGTCTGCGTCGAGGTCGAGGCTGACCTCCCCGAGGCCCTGCATCGCGTGCAGCACCCGCGCGCTGGCGCGACCGATCGGCGGCTCGTCGGCGTCGTCGGGCACCCACCGCACGTGCTCACCCTCCGCGCCCGCGATGGCGATCAGCCCGCGCGTGGTCTCTTCGACCTCGACCTCGAGGGAGATCAGCGGATCGGCGGTGGGCGGCTCGTTCGCCGGGCGGCCGAGCAGCTCACGCGCGCCCGTCGGCACCCGCAGATAGCCCGAGGCGCCGCGGTAGGCGAGGTTGCGCGCGACGGGGATCGGCGAGTCGGGGAGGTAGAGATCGAGCGCGCCGAGCGCGGGCGCGAGGTGCGCGACACGCACGAGGCCCGTCGGCGGCCCGCCGGCGTCCATGCCCGCGTCGGGCACCTCACCGCCATCCGCGCCCGCGTCGACGAAGGGATACCCCGCGTCGGGACGCGGCCCCGCGTCCCAAGCCGGCGCGCGCAGATCCTCGTCGCCGCAGGCCGACAGGCCGAGCGAGAGGAGCGCCCCCGCCAGGAGCCACGAGCGCGCCCCCGCCAGGCGCAACCGCGCGATCGAGGTCGACGTCGACGAGACACCTCCGCCAACGAGACGCGGTTCGGTCCGCGCCGCGAGGGGAGCGCCCTCGCTTGGCGAGCTCGACGCGCCGAAGCCGGCCGTCTCGGGGAGAGACCCGAGGCCGGCCGTCGGGCTGCTGACGGTCCATCCGTTCGCGTTCGTCATCGCAGGGGCTCCGTGCACGTGAAGGATCGGGGATCGCACTCGGCATCGCCGCAACAGCCGACGACGCCGCCACACTCGCCGCCGAGCGGCACACACTCGGGGACGACGCACACGGCGTCCTCGCAATGGCCCGCGCAGCAGTCGGCGCTGACGCGGCACGAGTCCCCCTCGTCGCCGCAGGCTCCCGCGATCCACTGCCCCGCCATCGCGTGGCGTCGTGTGAGCTGACCGGAGAGACGGAAGGGTACGAGCGAGGGGTCCGACGTGATCCTGTCGGGATCGATGCCCATCATCCAGAGCTGGCGCTCCCCGCTCGCGCGGGTGCCCGCGCGCGCGTTGCCGAAGGGCGCGCGCGAGTAGAAGACGACCCACTGACGGCGCGCGCCGTCGAGCTCGCGCGTCTCCATCGGGAGGAAGGTGGGCCAGAACGCGACGCCGTCGCCCTCGGGGCCCATGCCGACCTCGAGGCGCGCCACGTCGCCGCGACCGACGTGCGCGACGTAGATCGCGGAGGTCACGTCCGGCCGGCTGCCGCTCGCGGTGCCGTGCGCGAAGACCACCAGCTCGCCGCCCGGACCGAAGCTCGGCCGCGTGATCGTGCGCCCGCCCTCGGGCTCGGCCTCGAGCGAGGCGCCCTCGACGAGCACCCGCGGCTCGCCGAAGCCGGTCTCCGTCACCGGCTGCACCACGAGATCGGTCGCTTCGTCGGTGCCGTCGGGGTGGTCGGTTCCGCCGCGCACCCACGCGATCAGGCTGCCGTCGGGCGACCACGCGGGTGAGCTCGCGACCTCGGTCGGCAAACCCGACGCCTCCATCGGCGCGCCGCGCGCGTCGAGCAGCGTGAGGCGCGAGGGCCCCGCGGGCCACGAGGTCGGCTCGTCGCGCTCGCTCGCGAGGATTCGGTCCCCCGAAGGCGCGAACGCGAAGGCGTCGTAGATTCCGTCGAGCTCCGTGGCGACCCCGGTCGAGAGATCGACGAGCGCGCTCGCCTCGAGATCGAGCGTCGCCGCGAGTGTCCGCCCGTCGTGCGCGACGGCGTGGCAGCCGCTGCAATCCCGCGCGCCCACCGCGAGCGGCTCGCGCGCGCCCGTCGAGAGGTCCAGACGCGCGAGGCGCGAGGTCGCCGGATCCGTCTGCACCTCCCAATACGCGAGGGCGCCGTGGAGCCCCTCGCGCGAGAGGCGCACGTGCACCGGCGCGCCCCGCAGCCCCGCCGGGGCGCCGCGCACGAAGCGCTCGACCACGAAGGTCACGCGCCCATCGCCGCCCGGCGCCCGCAGCCCCGGCGCGGAGGCCGTCTCCGCGAGGATCGCCCAGCTCCTCGCGTCGAGGCCCCAGGCGTCCGGGAAGCCCGGGCCCTCGTGCACGAGGTAGGCGCGCACCTCGACGCCGTCCGCGAGCGCGCGCACGCGCAGGGTGTCGCCCGGCCTCGTCGGATCCCAGTGGACCTCCGGCGGCGAGACGTCCGCGGGCATGATCGCCCCGTCGAGCGGCGCGAGGAGCTGGGGCCCCACGACGTCGTCGGCGACGGGCGTCTCGTCGAGGATCCGCACCAGCGCGGGCGCGGCTCCTTCGGAGACCAAGACGTCGCGCCGGACCTCGACGCGGAAGACCCCCTCGCCGAAGCCGCGCCGACCCTCGCCCAGATCGAGCTCGGCGAAGACGCGCACCGCGCCGCCCGCGCGGCCGGTGGCGCGGATCACGCCGTCGGCGTCCACGGTCGCGGCGCGGTCGCTCGAGAGCCACCAGCGATCGACGCGCACCGCGATGGGATCGCCCTCGACCTGGTCGACCCAAGCGGTCGCGAGGCTCGCGCCGAGCGCGTCGTTGTCGACCGTCACGATGGGGGGGTCGACCTCGACGCGCATCCAGAAGTCCCCGGGGCGCGCGGTGGGGGGGTCGTCGTCGCCGCACCCGAGCGCGAGCGCGAGCCCGCAGAGCGAGAGCGCGAGCCCGCATCGCCGCACGCACGCCCAGCGCGACGACGCCGCGCGAGACGACGCCGCGCGAGACGACGCCGCGCGAGACGACGCGGCGCGAGACGACGCCGCGCGAGACGACGCCGCGCGAGACGACGCCGCGCGAGAGGGCGACGGCGCCCCGTGCTCGAGGTCGCGGACCTCCCGCGCGGCCCACGGCGTCCGAGCGCTGTGAGACGATCTCGAGATCGTGCCGAGCACCTCCGCGTGCGCGTGGTGGAGCTCGGTCGGCTGTTGGATCGCACGCATCAGGGGGCCTCCTCGAAGACGAAGCGGGCGATGCCCACGGATGGACCAGCGGCGGTGCTGGCGAAGGGCCCGCCGACGTAGAGGGCGTCCGGCGTCGCGTGGACGGCGGTGGCGATGTCGTCGACGCCGCCCTGGAGCTGACGCCACACGCCCGAGGCGAGGTCGCCGTCGAGCCACGCGACCGCCTGCTGCACACCTGCGCCTTCGTCGCGATCGACGTCGAACCAGCCGACCGCGAAGAGCACGCCGTTGACGCTGGCGAGCGCCTCGACGAAGAGCCCGGGCAGGCCGTTGCCGACGGTGCGCCAGCCCTCGGCCGAGAGGTGGGCCACGTTCTGAAGCGGCGTCACGTCGGCGCGCTCGAGCCGTCCTCCGACGACGATCGCGTCGCCGTGACGCACGATCGCGGCAGGTGAGCCGTCGAAACCAGACGGCCCGAGCGGCGTCCATTCGGCGCCATCCCAGCGCGCCACTCCGTCGACGGGCACGCCGCCCGCGGTGCCGAACGCCCCGACCGCGAGCAGCGCGCCGTCCGCCGGGTCGACGTAGAGGACACGCGGCGAGCCGCCCAGGCCGAGCCCGAGGGGATGCCAGCGCTCGCCATCCCAGCGAGCGACGTGTGACGCCGCGAGCCCCTCGCCGACGCGCCGGAACTCGCCGCCCGCATAGAGATGCCAGCTCGCAGGGTCGACCGCGAGCGCCAAGACGGGGCCGTCGGCGCCGCCGCCGAGCCGTGCCCACGCGACGCCATCCCAGACGGCGAGCCAGCCGAAGGCCTCCGTCGCATCATCCGTCAGGCCGGCGTAGACGAAGCCTCCCGCGCGGAGGGGCGACGAGAGCGGGGACACGTCGGGGGTCGGGTCGTTGCCGACCGCCAACGCGTTGACGATGCCGGGGAGGCCGTCCCCGAGCCGCTCCCAGCCGCGCCCGGGCGCCAGGCGCGCGACGTTCTCGACGCGCTGGTCACCCGCGTAGGTGAAGCGCCCGCCGACGTAGAGGCCGCAGTCGCCGAGCGTTCCGAACGCGAGCACCTCGCCCGTGACGCCGCCCGCGGCGGGCTCCTCCTCGATCTCGGCGAGGGGACGCCAGTAGACGCCGTCGAAGCCGACCACCCCGAGGGCGGCGCGATCGCCCGCGAGCGAGAAGAGGCCGCCGAAGTAGATCATGCCGCTGCGCGTCGTGGCGAGCGCGAGCACGTTCGTGCCCAGCAATGAGATGCCGCGGATCTTGCCGAGGCCGCCGCGCATGTCGTCCCACGTGCCCGCGTCGAGATCGAAGCGCGCCACGTCGCCGAGCGGCAGCGCGCGGCTGAGCGGTCCCGCGCCGACCATCCGGCCGGCGATGTAGAGCTGGCCGTCGTGCACGCCGAGCCCCTTCACGTCGCCGGGGCCTGCCGGCTCGGAGTGCACCCCGTCGCCGACGAGCTCCCAAGCGCCGTCGATCCAACGCGCGATCCCGCCGCCGTGCTCGAGCTCCTCGGGATCCTCGATCGCGAAGTTGCCGCCCGCGTAGAGGGTGCCCGCGTCGTCGAAGAGCAGCCCGTTGACCTGGTACCACGGATGCGGCAGCGGGCGCCCCGTCCACCCCCCGCCCTCGAGGCACGCGATGCTGCGCGACTCGAGCGCGCCCACCGTCTCGAAGCTGCCCCCGACGCACACCGTCGCGCCGTGGAACGCGATGGCGTCGACGCCTCCTTCGGGGTGCTCCGCGTGAGGCGCGCCCCAGGCCGAGCCGTCCCGCACCGCGAGCGATGGCAGCGGCATCCCGTCGACCTCGGAGAACCACCCGCCGATCCAGACGCGTCCGTCAGGCGCGACGGCGAGCGTCCGGATCTCCCCGTCGGTCTCGGCGACGCTCTCGAACGATGTCCCGTCCCAGCGCAGCAGCCGACCACCCCACGTCGCCGAGTCGCGGATGGCAACGTAGAAGACGCGACCAGCCGCCGCTGCGAGCGCGGTGACGTCGTCCTCGACGCCCTCGCCGAGGGTGACCCAGGCCTGCCCCGTCCAGAGCGCGACGTTCTTGGTGCGCACGCGCCCGACCGCGTCGAACGTGCCGCCGACGAGGACCGCCGCGTCCTCATCGGGCAGCGCGGCGAGGGCGGTCACGGCGAGGTCGCTCCGGCCCCCGACGCCGGGGATGTAGTGCGCGCCGTCCCACGCGCCGCGCGTCGGATCGGCTGTGATGGGCGCGCCCTCGGGATCGCACGCGGTGGCGAAGAGCGGAGGCTCGAAGTCACCTCGGCCCGCGTCGGGCACCGAGGGGGCGCCGTCGCGGATCGGGAAGCCGTCCGGCGGCAAGACGTCGTCATCGCCGCAAGCTGCGACGAGGACGAGCGCGAAACAGAGGAGGAGGTTGCGCTTCATGGAGGCCCGACCCTTCGAGAGCGCACGGCGCGCTCTCGTCGATGCGCTCATCATGGCCACCGACGATGCGAATCCGCAAAGCCACACGGCGCAGCAGAAAACACCGAACAACACGCCTAATTTCAAATACTTAAAGAATACACATGTCGCAGATTCGCACACCGAACATCATTTCGGACGCAGGATATGTGCATTCTCGACGTTGCCGCTCCGCCCTCGCGAGGCCCACGCTTCGAGCATGCCTGGACCCCACCGCTGCACCTTCTCCCGCCTCGGCGCCTTTGTGTGGGTCGGTGTCTCGCTCGCGACGCTCGGCGCCTGCGGCGGGAGTGACCGGCCCCCAGGCGCGGACGCCGGCCCCATGGACGACGGGGGCTTCCGCTGCCAGCCCGCGCGCGGCTACTGCACCGGGCGGACGCATTGGGTGTGCGGAGAGGACGGCGCCTCGCGCGAAGAGGAGACCCGCTGCGAGAGCGCCTGCAGCGAGTCCGCGGGCTGCGTGCCTTGCGTCGCCGGTGATCGCGTCTGCGACGGCGACGTCTCGTACGTTTGCACGGACGACGCCCGCTGGACGGTCGTGCGCGACTGCGCCGCGTGGGGGAGCGCGTGCGGGGTCGGGGTCTGCGACGACGCCTGCGGCGAGGCCGAGCTGCGCCGCCGCAACGTCGGCTGCGAGTTCTGGGCGGCGCCGCTCGCGAATTTCTTCTCGCCCGCGGAGCTCCGCATCGAGCTCTTCGACTTCCGCCTCGTGCTCGTGAACCCGAACGCCGAGCCGGTCACGGTCGAGATCGTCCGCGGGGATCGGCGCCTGCGCTCGGTCACGCTCGGCCCTGGCCGCCTCGAGATCGTCTCGCTCCCCTGGGTCGACGGCATGTCCAACGGCCTGCCGCCCCGCGACGCGTCGAGCTACCTCTTCGCCGATGGCGCGTACCGCCTCCGCGCGGATCGACCGATCTCCGCCTTCCAGTTCAACCCCTTCGAGTACCAGAGCGGCGCCGCCAAATCGTATTCGAACGACGCGAGCCTGCTCTACCCCTCCCACGCGCTGACCGGCGACTACGTCGGCGTCAGCTACTCCGCCGTCGGCCACCCCGACACCGCTCGTCTGCCGGGCTACCTCGCCTTCGTCGGCACCACCGAGGAGCCCGCCGAGCTCACGATCGTCCCGAGCGCGCCTGTGCTCGCCGAGCTCGGGGGCGCCTTCGAGGCGGCCGCCGCTGGCGAGACGATCACGCTCACGCTCCGTCGCGGCGAGGTGTTGCACCTCGTCGTCGCGGGCGACGCCGACGAGGATCTCTCGGGGACCCAGGTCCGCGCCACCCAGCCGCTCGCGGCCTTCGGCGGCCACCTCTGCGCGAACGTGCCGACCGACGTCGGCACGTGCGACCACCTCGAGTCGCAGCTCCCGCCCGTGCAGACGCTCGGCAAGCGCTTCGCCGGCATGCCGCTCGTCGCGCCGCGCCGCGAGGCCACGAACCTGCTGCGCGTCGTCGCCGTCTTCGACGGAACCACCGTGCGCTTCGAGGACGGGAGCTCACGGACGATCGCGGCGGGCGAGGTGCTCGATCGGCGCGTCGCGGGCCCCTTCCGCGTGGAGGCGACCGAGCCCGTCGTCGTCGCGCAATACCTCCTCGGCGCGGGCGAGACGGATCCGCGCGCGACCCAGGGCGACCCCTCGCTCACGATCCTCGTGCCGGAGGAGCAGCACCGCGGCGACTACGTCTTCGTGACGCCGACCTCGTACACGGGGGCCTCGGGTCAATCGTACGTCGTGATCACGCGCCCGACCGGCGCCGCCGTGCGCCTCGACGGTGCCCCGGTGGTCGACGGCTGGACGCTCGTCGACGACGCGACCGAGGTCGTCCGCGTGCCGGTCGAGGGCGGCACGCACCGAGTCGAGGGCGACGCGCCGGTCGGCGTGATGGTCTTCGGTCTCGGCCTCGACACGAGCTACGCCTACCCCGCGGGCCTCGAGCTCGAGCGCATCGTCCTCCTCTGAGCGTCACCATGGGCCACGACGAAGCGGAGCGCGGTGGAGCGAGCGGTGGGCAGCGTCACGGGCGCGATCGTGACGGGCGCGATCGTGGCGGGCGCGATCGTGGCGGGCGCGATCGTGGCGGGCGCGATCGTGAGGGGCGCGAAGCACGCGCTCGTGACGAGCGCGATGATGACGAGCGCGACGGAGTCCGTCGCCAGCGTCGCGCCGCAGTGACGGCGGCGACGAGGGACGCTGGCCAGAACGGCGCTCACGATGCAGTCTCCGGGGCCGTGGACTACGAGCAGCTCGCGAGCGACTTCCTGCGCGCCCTCCGTGGCAAGCGATCGCAGGTCGCCTTCAGCCGGCGGCTCGGGCGCACGAGCAACGTCGCGTACGCGTGGGAGTCGGGCCGCCGCTCTCCGACCGCGGCCGAGGCGATGCGCGCCGCGGCGCTCGTAGGCTACGACGTACAGGCCGCGCTCGACGCGTTCGCGCAGGTGCACGCGCCCTTCTTCGGCGGCGGCGATCCGCGCGAGCCCGAGACCATCGCGGCCCTGCTGCGCGCGCTCCAGGGCTCCACCGCGACCACCGAGCTCGCCGCCCGCTCCGGCCGCAGCCGCTTCGCGGTCGCGCGTTGGCTGAGTGGCCAGGCCGAGCCGCGGCTGCCCGACTTCCTCCGCATGCTCCAGTGCAGCGCGCGCGGCGCGCTCACCTTCGTCGCGAGCTTCGTACCGCCGACCCGCCTGCCGTCGGCGCGCGTGCAGTGGCAGCGGCAGCAAGCGGCGGACAGTTTGGTGCGCGAGCACCCCGAGTTCCTGCTGCTCATCGTGGGCATCGGCATGGGCCCCTACCGAGAGCTCTCGCGGCACGAGCCGGGGTTCCTCGCGCAGCAGCTCGGCATGACGCTCGAAGAAGAAGAGGCTGGGCTCGCGGCGATGGCGCGCGCGGAGATCATCCGGTGGAACGGGCGACGCTGGATGATCGACGACGACGCCGAGGTCGACCTTCGCCGCGACCCCGGGCTTCGCGACGAGATCCGTCGCTGGGTGACGCGCCGAGCGCTCGACCAGATCGGGAACAACGAGGAGGGCTTCTTCCAATGGGTCGCCCTCTCGGTGAGCGACGAGGAGCTCGAAGAGCTGCAGCGGGAGGCGCGCTCGCTCTACGAGCGGGTCCGCGCCATCGCGACGACCGACGGCTCGGACCGCGCCGTGATCTTCAACCTCCAGCTCTTCCCCACGAAGCCTCGGTAGCCGCGCGATCGCGCCGAGCTCGCCAACCTCCGGCTCTCCCCGCGAAGCCGTGGTCGCCAAGCGATCCACCTTCCACTCCTGCTCGCTCCGACGAAGACTCGGTAACCGAGCGATCCATCCGAGCGGCCCCATTCCGAGCGGCCTCCGGGACGGCGTCGGCGTGACGAGGCCGGCCGAGCTCAGAAGGGCAGCGTGATCGTGATGCAGTGGAGCGCGCCCTCGAGGCGGATCAGCGAGGAGACGTCGACCGGGACGACGGTCTTGCCGCGCAGCTCGCGCCGGAGGAGCTCGTGCGCCTCCGCCTCGCGGGACGACTCGTCGTTGTAGCTCGGGACGAGCACGGTCGTCGGGAGGATCACGAGGTTGGTGTAGCTCCGGAAGACCGTGCCCTCTTCGTTCCGCGGCATCGGGATGCGCGTCACGACGAGCCCCGCGCTCGCGAGCTGACGCGCGGCGCGGTCGAGCCGACGGGCGTTCGTCGGATCCTCGTCGGGCTCGTACGCGCCGACGACGACGCGCCCCGGCCCAGTCGCGGCGACGTAGAGGTCGACGTGCCCCGTCGGCTCGCCCTCGAGCGCGGGGACGAAGACGATGCGGCGGCAGCCGAAGAGCCCCGCGAGCTCTCGGGTCACCTCGGTCTTCGACCAGCCGAGCGCCTCGTTCCGGCGCACGACCTCGTCGTTGGTGATGCAGACGCCGCCCTCGACTACGAGGTGGCCCCCCTCGATGTCGAGCTCCGTCTCGCGCGTGGCGAGCCCGAAGCGCGCCGCCAGGAGCGCCGGGATGCCGTCGTCGTTGGGGCGCTCGTAGTCGTAGGGGAAGTCGACCAGGTAGTGGCCCTCGTCGGTCTCGACGATCTGCGGGCCAAAGTCGCGAATCCAGAACGTGTCGAGCGCCGCCGGCAAGAGCTCGACGTTCTCGACGTCGCCGCCCTGCGCCTGCACGAGCGCGCGGATCTCCTCGGGGTCGACGCTGGGCTCGTAGAGGACGATCGGCCCCGTCGCCTCGTGCGACGCATGCACGAGCACCTGGGCAAAAACCGACTCGTACTCGAAGGCCCCCGCGGTCCACGCGAGCACGATCCGCTGTCCGCGCAGATCGCCGACCGCGCGTGGGCCCGACCCCGCGTGGAGCACGCCCGCGTCCGCGATCGCGGCGTGCGCGTCACGCGGCAGCATGTGCGCCGGCTCCCCGGCGAAGGGGAGCGGCGTACAGGTCGCCAGCACGAAGGCGGCAGCGCGCTTGAGCATCCCGAACGAACCCCTGACGACCGGTGACCCGTCACCCATGACCGCCAGCCCGTGAGGCCGGCCTACCCGCGAGAACCCGCCCAGCCTCGAGCAACCCGCGTGCCGGGGCTGGCAGCAAATCCCCGACAGCGGAGGAGCCCGCAAAAACCCACGAAAACCTGCTCCGAGCGGGCGCGCCGGGTCCTCGACCGGGTGTCCGCGCGCAAAGACTGCGCTTCACGCACCGCGCCCTTTCGTCACGCCCGTGGCTCGGCCCCCCCAATGCTGCGATCGTGACCACCAGCGCCCCGAAGCTCGAGGCGGGCTGCCCGCCCGGAAATCCAGTCAAATCAGCCATTTGCATCCCCGTTCGGGGACAGCGCGCTTTCGTAGGGCTTTGCCCGGCAGGTTCGTATACCCTCTCACCCATGGCAGTGTTCCGGCTGCGTTACGGCCCGCGCGAGGTCGTGCTCCCACTCGGCAAGTTCACGATCGGTCGCGCGGCAGACTGCACGCTACGCATCGAGGACGAGTGGCTCTCTCGCCACCACGCCGTCTTGCGGGTCGAGACCGACAAGGTCGCGATCCGTGATGCAGGCTCGCGCAACGGCGTCATCGTCAATGGCGTCCGCATCCGCTCGGCGCACTACCTCCAGGCGGGCGATCGCATCCGGCTCGGACGCCACGAGCTGGAGCTCATCCGCGACGACCCGCGCGAGGAGGTGCTCGCCCGCCCCACACGCGAGGATCCGCGCGGCCCGACCGAGATCCCGCCGCCCTCGCCGGCGACGGAGAGCGCGCCCGCGCCCGACGTGCTGAGCCCGCGCGAGCGGGAGGTGCTCGAGCTGCTGGCCCTCGGCCACACCCAACGAGAGATCGCGGAGCGCATCGGCGTCGGCACGAAGTCGGTCGAGACCTATCGCGCCCGCGTCGCCGAGAAGCTGGGCCTGCGGACCCGCGCGGACCTCGTCCGCTACGCGCTCCGGTACGGCCTCGTCGAGAACTGATCGTTCGATGCGGCCGGGGTGACGCCCGAGCGCATCGCGAGAGGAGGACTCCATGCGCTCCAACATGTCCGAGCAGGTGCCGGCGTGGTTGTGGGTGGCGGGGCTCGTGGCCGCGCTCCTGCCGCTCCACTCGGCGGCGGCGCAGACCCCCGTGACCTACACGCAGCGTGGCATCGTCGAGGCGCCGATGACCTTGCGGCTCGACTTCGGGCCGCCGGACCGCACGCTGCTCGACTCGGGCGTCCTGGGCGAGGGCTACGGTCTGCGCATCCAGCGCTTCACCGACGACCCGGGCCGCCGCAACCGCGTCATCTGGGGCAACGGCCTCGCGTTCACGCCCACGCACAACCTCGAGTTCGGCATCAAGGCGGTCCCGCTGCTGCTGGTGCCGCGCACCGAGTACCTGGACCTCGAGGTCTATGGTCGGTTCGCGTTCTTCCAGAGCCGGCACGTCGACATCGGCGGACAGCTCGTGCTCGAGTTCCCGACGCACCGCTTCAACCGCACCTTCGGCATGGGCATCGGGATGCCGATGGCGTTCCGGATCCACCCGCGCGTCCGGCTCGACGTCGGCGTCGAGCTCGAGCTCTTCTTCTACGAGTGCGGCCCCGACCGCTGCCTCGACGCGCACCTCGACCTGCCGCTCGCGATCGCGTTCAACGTCACCCAGCGCGTCTTCTTCGGCGTCCGCTCCGGCCTCATCGTCATGGACTTCGACGCCGTGCGCGCGCCGCTCGGCGGCTTCTTCGGCGCGACGGTGGGGCAGCGCCACACCGCCGACTTCACGATCGCCCTGACGGGCTTCATCCACGAGCGCTTCCAGCCGCGGTGGGAGCTCGTCTTTGGCATCGCCACGCGCTTCTCGCTTCGCCCGACGCGGGGACGCCGCTGGTAGACCCGGTCCCTCGAGCGTCACGCGGATCGGCGACGCAGACGCCATTGACGCGTCGACAAAGCCCATTTCAGAGCCCCTCGCGCCACGAAATAATGAACGACGCTTGCGTTCGCGAAGAGCCCTGTGTAACGGGCTCCTCGTGAAGACTACCTCGATGATCTCGGTCCGCTCCCTCTCGCTCCTCCTCGTCGGCTCGCTCGCATGCGGTGCCGAGCCTGCGCCGAGCGCCGCGGCCGATCCCGCCGCGGCCGATCCCGCCGCGGCCGTCGTCGCGATCCAGGCCGCCGCCGGAGCCGTCACCCCGACGGCCGAGTCCGACGCCCAAGAGATGGTCGTCACGATCTCTGGGGGCCCGGTCGGCGAGGCCCCCGTGACCTTCACGGTGCCGCTCCGCGACGCGATGATGACCCGCAACCTCTTCAGCCTCACGACGATCGACGAACCGGTCACGGGCTCGAACGGCCGCGCGACGCTGAGGAGGTTCTCGTTCCGGAGCAACGTGATCGACGAAGGTCGCTACGAGATCACCGAAGACCGCGCCCAGCTCGGCGCGCAGTTCGACGTCGACCCGGACGGCTCGGACGCGAGCACGCGCTCGGTGCGCCCCGTGTCCGGCGCGCTCGTCATCGAGCGCCGCTCCGGCGGCGTGCTCGTGGGACGCCTCGAGGGCGAGGGCCGCTCGACGCAAGGCGGCACCGAGGGCGACGTCTATCGCCTCGAGGCGCGCTTCCGCACGAGCTACTCGACCTCACTCGTCCCCGACTGACGCGCGCTCCTCGCCACCGTCTCAGCGTATCCGCTTCTCGGACCGGGGTCGCAGGCCCCAGCCTCCCCGGACCAAGAAGCGGTTACGTCTCCGCGGGCGCCGCGAGGCGGGTCTCTCGTGGACGACCCTCCGCACGCTGCGCACCGTCCGGTAGGCCGGTTCCGCGCTTCAGCGCGCGAAGAGCGCGCCGAGGTCACGGAACGCCTTGAGCTCGATCGCGTTCCCGCTCGGATCGCGCACGAAGAGCGTGGCCTGTTCGCCCACCTCGCCGGCGAAGCGGATCTGCGGCGCGACGAGGAATACGACGCCGTCGCTCTCCCAGCGCGCCGCCAGCGCGTGCCACTCGTCCCAAGGCAGCACCAGGCCGAAGTGGCGGACGGGGATGTCCTCGCCGTCTACCGCGTTGGTCGGCGCGCGCTCGGTTGGCGCGTCGACGAGGTGCGCCGTGATCTGGTGCCCGCATAGATCGAAGTCGATCCAGCGATCACTCTCACGCCCGACGCCGCAGCCGAGGCGCTCCGTGTAGAAGCGCCGCGCGGCCTCGAGGTCGTGCACCGGGAAGGCGAGGTGGAAGCAATGCGCACGCACGCGGGGGACTCTACGCCCCTTACGCGGCGAGGACGCCGGAAACGCGGCCCCGACCGTCTCGGCGATGCGGGTCGCCAGGACGCTCTCGGTGGCAGAGCAGGACGTGCTGGCGGGTCACGCGGAGTCGCGACACCGACGCGCGCGCAGTTCACGCCGCCTCGCGCGTGATCTCCTCTTCGTCTGCGGGACGGCCTCCCCACAGGTCCGACGGCATCACGCGCTTCGGTCGGGCGAGGCGGCGTACGCCGAGGTCGAAGGGCACGAGCAGCGCGGCGAGCGCGAGGGGCCAGGGCCAACGCGGCTCGGGGACGGGGACGACCTCGGCGAGGTGGCGCGCGCGCGCGAGCGCTACGCCCGGCGCCGGGTCGCGCGCTCCCTCGCCGAGCGCGGCGAGGGAGTCGAGCGTGGTGTCGTCGGGCCCGAACGCGTCGAGCTCGAGCGCGCCACGCTGCGGCGCGAGCGTCTCGTTCATCAGGCGACCGGCGGCGTCGCGGACGCGGAGGAGCGCGTACACGGGCGGTCCGATGGGGCGCAGGGCCTCGCTCGCGTCGCGTCGAGTCTCGGCAGAGGGCGCGCCGCCCGAGTCAGCGACGCTTGGTGGGCGCCGCGCGCCGTCCGGCCCTTCGCCTGGTTCGTTCGCCTCGAGCGCTCCGCGCACCTCCCAGCGCCCGAAGCTCGTTCGGACGAGCTCGGCCTCGGTCGCGCGGGCGCGCCCTTCGGCGTCGTAGTAGACGACCTCGGCCCGCGCCGGGCGCTCGCCTGGGGCGCTGTCGCGCGCGGCGACCTCCGCGACCGCCTCCAGTCCGTCGAGCGACAGGCGCGCGTCCGCGTGGGTCGGGGCCTCCCGCCGCAGGGCGAAGCGCGCGACCTGCCGCATGAGCTGGCCCGCGCCCGGCCACTCGCCCCAGAGCTGGCTCCACCGGCCACCGCCGTCGGTCGTGAGCGCCACGACGTGCCCGAGGCCGTGGCGCCAGCCCGCCAAGATCGGGTGGCCTTCGCTCGTGACGAGCGCGGTATCCGCCGTCGCGCGGCGCCGCGTCTGCACGTGCCCCGACACGCTCGGCACCTCGCCCACCCCCGCCGTCATCGCGTGGGGCTCGGCGTGTCGCACCGCCGTCGGCTCTTCGCGCAGGTTCGAGAGCGCCGTCGCGCGTGTCTCGGTCACGAAGATGCGGCGCAGGTCCGCGCCCTCGGCGGTGAGGTAGAAGCGCCCGCCGCCCGCCTCCGCGAGGCGCTGGAGGAAGACCGTGTCGCTGTCGGTCGCGCGTCCGATGCCGACGACCGTCGTCGTGATGCCCGCCCGCTGCGCGTCGCGCGCGAGGTCGATCGCCGAGTGCATCCGACCACCGCACCGCCCGAAGGGGCACCCCTGGAACTGCTCCTCGCTGTCGGCGGTGTCGCTGAAGAGGATCACGTGCCGGATCGGCGCCGACGCGGGCTGCAGCTCGCGGTAGGCGTCGACGAGCGCCGTGTAGACGTAGATGCCGCCACCGCCCGCGCGCACCGCCCGCACCGCGCTCCGGTTCTGCGCGAGCACGCTCACTGGCGCGAGCCGCTGGTGCCAGTTCGTCCGCGTGTCCACCGACGCGATGGCCACGTGATCGGTCGGGCGGAGGGCCGCCGCCGCCGCGAGCGAGGCCTCGAGCGCCAGCTCGAGCTTGGTGTGCATCCCCGTGCGCACGCCCATCGAGCCCGAGCGGTCGAGCGTGACGGCCAGCGCGACGGGCGGATCGTCGACGCGCCCCTGGTCCTCGATCTGCACGGGCAAGATGCGCGCGAGCGGCGTGCCGGCGTAGTCGGGCCCGTAGCCGAACGCGCCGCCGGTGACGACGAGGCCGCCGCCCTCTTCGGAGACGTACCGGATGAGCGCCTCCTGCGAGGGCTGCGTGAGCCCCGCGACGACCGTGACCTCGCCCTCTCGCGCGAGCGGGAGGTCCGCGAGGATGACGAGGTCGACGCCGCCGAGCCTCGCGGCGTCGAGCTCCTCCTCGGCGAGCGGGAGGTGCTCGACGTCGGCGTCCATCTGGCGGAGCGCGTCGACGAGCAGCGTCGGTTGGTCACCGATGAGCGTGACGACCAGGACCCGCGGCTTGCCCGCGACGTGCACCGCCGCGCGGCGAGGCGAACGATCGACCCCCTCGCCCCGGTAGTCGAGGCCTGGCCCGTAGGCGCGCGCGATCTGCGCGGCGTAGACGTGCACGCCGCCCGGCGGGCTCCCGTCGACGTAGCGCGCCTCGCCGCGGCCGTCGGGGCCCACGCGGACCCACTGCTGCCCGAGCTCGCGGCCGTCGCGCGACCACTGCACCGTGACCATCGCCCCCGCGGGCGCGTCGATCGTCGCGCGCAGCTCCGCCGGCTCGCCCGACGCGAGGCGTGGCTCGGTGACCTGCACGGGGCCGAGGCGCGCCAGCGCCGAGGGACCGTCGGGCCGCGCCTCGCCGAGCGCCACGACGTCGACCCGCACACCCACAGCGCGCGCGAGCGCGATCGCCGCGCGGACGTCGCCGCGCGTCTCGCGCCCGTCGGTCGCCAGCACCAGGTGGCGCGCGCCTTCGTCGGGGAGCGCCGCGAGCGCGAGCCGCACCCCCGCCTCGAGGTCGGTCCCGAGGCGCTCGGGATCGTTCGCCCCGGCGACGCCTGCGGCGCTCAGCTCGTCGCGCCACGTCGGGCTCGTCTTGTCGACAGGCGTCGCGCCGACGGAGTCGTCGTCGCGCTCGTGGGTCTCCGCTGCGGAGTCCCCGGACGCCGGAGGCGCGCTCGGCTCGGGCGCCGCCCCGACCGCGCGCACGAGCCGCGCGCCGCGCGCCACTCGGACGACGCCGACCTCGACGCCCGCCGACTCGGCGAGCGCGTCGAGCTCGGCGAGGTACCCCGCGCCGCGATCGAGCGCGCCCGACGTGACGCTGGCCGAGTCGTCGAGCACCACGACCAGGCTGCGTCGCTCGCTCGGACGCTCGCCGTCGGGGACGAAGGGCGCGGCCGCGACCAGGAGGATCGCGAGCGCTCGGAGGATGAGCGAGACGCTTCGTGCCACGCTTCGTGCCGGGCTTCGTGCCATCGGGACCTCTCGTTCAGTCGACGACCCGGCGCGCGTAGGCGAAGCCCTCGAGCGCCAGGAGGAGCGCCGCGAGCGCGGCGAGGAGCCAAGGGAGCGGCGGCCGCGGGAGCGAGGAGGCGCCGAAGGTCTCGAGCTCGTCCGCCTCGGCCCGGAGCGCGACCTCCTCGACGCGCGGCGTGGTGGCGGCGTGGACCTCCGCCTCGCCCGCGAGCCAGTCGAGCGCGGCCGCGACGAGCATCGGGTAGGCCACGCGCAGGACGACGTCCGAGCCGCTCGGATCGAGGCCGACGTAGACCCACCGCCCGATCCCTTCGCCGCCCGCCGCGACGACGGTGCCCCCTATCCCATCCGTCGCCGCCGCGGGGTCCGAGGGCGCGCGGCCATCGAGCTCGACGAGCGGGACGCCGGCGCCCGGGTCGATCGCGTGCGCGCGCACGATGGTCACGCCGTCGAACCAGACGTCGCGAGTGATGGGGTGACGCGGGTCGACGCGCCGAAGCGAGGTCGACTCGCCTTCGAGCACGCCGAGCGCGCGGACGCCGAGCGGCCAATGGGTGGTGACGGTGGACGCCGGGGCGACGAACGCCCCGTAGTAGCGGTGGTAGGGGTGGCCGTATCCGTGCCCGATCGGAGGCTGCGCAGCTGGCGGCTTCGGCGGCGGGCCCCCCCCGAGGATCAAGAGCGGCGCCGACACGCGCCGGGTCGGCGCGCCGAGGCTGACGACGATCGCGCCCTCGGGGAGATCGAGCGCCGGGGGCTCCTCAGCCGGCGCGCCGACCGCCGCTTGCGCAACGGCCGCCGGCGCGAGCTGCGCATCGGCGCCCGCCTGCTCGGCGCCCTCGGGCGCGACGCGACGGGGAGGCACGAGCGGCCCGAGCTCTTCGACGCCTGCGGCGCGCAGCGCCTCTTCGGCGAAGAAGCGGAGCGTCTCGGCGCTCGCGGCGCTCGCTCCCGTGTCGGCGCCCGAGCCCCCGCTCGTGTCGGTCGAGGTCGCGACGAGCCGCTCGGACGCGAGCCAGCGGACGGGCGGGCGGCCGCCTCGCTCCGGCAGCGTCATCGTGAACACATCGTCGGTCGGGAGATCGTCGCCCCGCCCATCGACGGGGGCGACGGAGACCCGCAGCGCTGCGACGCCCGCGCGAAGCGGGAAGCGCAGCTCGACCTCTTCTCCCGCGGGGATCTCCACCTCCCGTTGAGCGAGCACGCGAGAGAAGCGCTCGGCGCCCGACGACCACGCCGCCGCCGAGCGCTCGCCGCCCTGGAGCGTCACGCGCGCGCGCCGCGCGTGGTCCCCCGCGGCCGCGACGCCGACCCACACCTCGCGGCCGCCGTCATCGGAGGGGCGCGCCGCGAAGAGCGTGACGCCGACGTTCTCGCGCGCTCCGCCGAGGCGCTCGGCCACGAGCGGCCTGCGCGTC
>JAHBWH010000101.1 GCA_019637115.1 Myxococcales bacterium
TTCGCGAAGCCGAGGCCCGGGTCCAGCCAGATCCGAGACCGGGCGACGCCGAGGCGGGCGGCCCGGTCGACGGCGCTCAGCAGCTCGGCTCGGACGTCGGCGACCACGTCGCCATATACGGTGCCCGGCGGGCAGACCTCTCCCCGCCCCCTCGTGTGCATGAGCACGAGCTCGGCGCCCCGCGCCGCGCAGACGGCGAGCAGCGCGTCCGAGCGGCCCATCGAGACGTCGTTCACGACCTGCGCGCCCGCGTCGAGGCAAGCGTCGGCGACCTCCGCCTCGATCGTGTCGATCGACACCCGCACGCCCTGCTCGGCCAGCGCGCGCACGACCGGGAGCACCCGCCGGAGCTCTTCGGCGACCGAGACGTCCTCGGCGCCGGGGCCGTAGGCGTGCCCCTTCGGCCGCGAGCTCTCCCCGCCGACGTCCACCACCGCCGCGCCCTCTCGGACCATCGCGAGCCCACGCGCGACCGCGGCCCCCTCGTCGAGGAAGCGGCCGCCGTCACTGAACGAGTCGGGCGTGACGTTGAGCACCCCCCAGACCTCGCACGCACCAACGGCGGACGGGGCCGCCGCTTCTCGCGGGGCCCCGTGGGTCTGCGTAGGCTCGGAGCGCGCGGCGCTCCCCGTCATCCCCCTCCTCCTCTCGTTCAGCCGGCGCTCGGCACCTCGCGCGGGCGCGGTTGGAAGATGGAGCCCTTGCGCTTGTCCCGGGCGTCCTTCTTCTTGTCTTCGTACGACTGGATCACGATTCGCTCTGGCGGGGGCAGCTCGCGGCCCTCCGAGATCGCGTCGAGCTCCGGGCGACCGATGGTCTCGCGCTCGAGGAGCGCGGTGGCGATGGCGTCGAGCTTCTCTCGGTGCGCCTCGAGAAGCTCCCGAGCGCGGGCGTACTGCTCGGTGATGATGCGGCGGACCTCGCCGTCGATCTCCCGCGCCGTCGTCTCCGAGTACTCCTTGTGGTAGCTCTGCCCGAGGAAGCCCGCCTCCTCGCGCTCGACGTAGGCGAGGGGCCCGAGGGTCTCGCTCATGCCCCACTCGGTGACCATCGAGCGCGCGCGCTGGGTGGCCTTCTTGAGGTCGTCCGAGGCGCCCGTCGTGAGCTGGTTGAACACGATCTCCTCGGCGATCCGGCCGCCGAGCATCATCGCGATCTGGTCGAGGAGCCAGTCCTTCGACGCGCTGAGGCGGTCCTCCTCCGGGAGCGACATCGTCACGCCGAGCGCGGGCCCGCGCGGGATGATGGTGACCTTGTGGATCGGGTCGTGGTTGGGCAGCAGCATGCCCGCGAGCGCGTGCCCCGCCTCGTGGTACGCGGTCGTTCGGCGCTCCTTCTCGGAGATCACCATCGAGCGGCGCTCGGCCCCCATGAGGACCTTGTCCTTCGCCATCTCGAAGTCGCTCATCGAGACGAAGTCCTTGTCCTGACGCGCCGCGAGCAGCGCGCCCTCGTTGACGAGGTTCTCGAGGTCCGCCCCGCTGAAGCCCGGGGTGCCGCGCCCGACGATCTCGAGATCGACGTCCGGCGCGAGCGGGACCTTGCGCGTGTGCACCTGGAGGATGCCGACGCGGCCCTTGAGGTCCGGGCGAGGCACCACGATGCGACGGTCGAAGCGGCCGGGCCGCAAGATCGCCGGGTCGAGCACGTCGGGGCGGTTGGTCGCCGCGATGATGATCACGCCGTCGCTCGACTCGAAGCCGTCCATCTCCACCAAGAGCTGGTTGAGCGTTTGCTCACGCTCGTCGTGGCCCCCGCCGAGGCCGGACCCGCGGTGGCGGCCCACGGCGTCGATCTCGTCGATGAAGATGATGCAGGGCGCGTGCTTCTTGCCTTGCTCGAAGAGGTCGCGGACGCGGCTCGCGCCCACGCCGACGAACATCTCGACGAAGTCCGAGCCCGAGATGCTGAAGAAGGGCACGCCCGCCTCGCCCGCGATCGCGCGCGCGAGGAGCGTCTTGCCCGTGCCGGGCGAGCCCATGAGCAGCACACCCTTGGGGATACGGCCGCCGAGGCGCTGGAACTTCTTCGGGTCTTTCAGGAACTCGATGATCTCCTGACAATCGTCCTTCGCCTCGTCGATGCCGGCGACGTCAGCGAACGTGACCTTGTTCTGCGACTCGCTCAGGAGCCGCGCGCGCGACTTGCCGAAGCTCATCGCCTTCCCGCCCGAAGCCTGCAGTTGCCGCATGAAGAAGAAGAAGATCACGAGGAGAAAGATCATCGGCAGCCAGGCCGTGAGCAGGCTCGTCCACAGCCCCCCCTGGTCCTCCGGCATGTACTCGACCCGGACCTCGTGCTCCTGCAGGAGCGCGTCGACGCGATCCGAGAGCCGGGCCATCGTGACCTTCTTCTCGGTCCGGTCGCCCTGCGTCTGCACCACGTAGGTGAACTGGCCGATCTGCTGCTGCGGCTGGATCCGCACGCTCTCGACGCGGTTCTCGATGACGTCCCTCTCGAATTGCGTGAAGGGCACCGTTCGCGGCGCATCGTCCTTCGCGACGAGGTTCCACACCGCGACGAACATCAGAATGAGCAGGACCCAGAGGAGGAGGGTCTTGTGGCTTTGCTTCACTAGGACCTCGGTGCGATGATGCAGGAACGTTCGAGAGAGGCGGAGATGCCCGCGCGAGCGCGGCAGAGGGTCCCGCCGAACGCGACGGACGAGAACACCCTGAGGATGACACGTTCGGCCCGATGTGCCGAACGAATCAACCGAAAGAACCTACTTCGTAGGCGCGCGCTCGGGGGGGCGCAAGGTGTTGGGCGCGCGTCGAAATCTTGGACGCGGCGCCGCCCTCAGCGTGACGTCGGCCCGCCCCCACGTTGACTCCGCGTTCGGGCGGGTCCGCGACCGAGGACGATCTGGCCATCGACCACCCGGAGGGCGCGGCCCCCCCGCAAGAGGAGCTCGCCGCGTTGGCTGGTCGTCAATCGATCCAGGGCGTCCACGTGACGTCGGCGGGGCGCGCCCTCGAGCTCGGCGAGCCAGCCTCGCAACGCCTCGCGCCGAACGACCGCAGGGGCCACGAGCAGCGGCCCGAGGCGGAGCCCCTCCGCCCCGGCGCGGGCTCGCGCCAGCGCGCGGGCGCCGTGCGCGCGGACGATCCTCCGGGCGGCGCTCACCTCGCCCGCGGCCTCGGCCAGGTGCTCGAGCGCTCGCGGGTCCAGCGCCTCCAGGCTCGGCAGAAGCTGGCGGACCCGCACGCGCTCGAAGCGCACGTCGTCGTTCGAGGGGTCCTCGGCCCACTCGACGCTGCGGCTGCGCAAGAACGCCCGCAGCGCCGCGCGGCGGCACCCGAGAAGCGGCCGCACGACCCCGTCGGCGCGCCGGGCCGCCATCCCCCACGCCTCGGGTCGTTTGCCTCGAAGGATGCCGACGAGGACCGTCTCCGCTTGGTCGTCGAGGGTGTGGCCGACCGCCACGTAGGGTGCGTCGAGACGCCGCGCGAGCCCGAGGAGCGCCGCGTACCGGGCCTCCCGTGCCTTGGCCTGCAGACAGCCCGCGCCGATCTCGACACGCAGCCGGTGGAAGGGACGCCCGAGCCGCTGGGCCAACGCCTCGACCCGGTCGAGCTCGTCGGCGGCCTCCGGCCGGAGCCCGTGGTCGACCCCCGCGACCACGAACGACACGCCCAGGTCCGTGGCCAGCTCCGCCATCGCCACGGCGAGCGCGACGCTGTCGGCGCCGCCGGAGCACCCGACGACGACGTGCGCTCCGCGGGGCACGAGCCGGTCGAGGGCCGCGCGGACCTCCGTGAGGACCGAGCGGCCCGGGGGCGAGGGGGATGAGGTCAGAAGCGGCCGGACAGCAGCGAGAAGCGCACCTCGGTGCTCTGCTGGCCGCCGAAGAGCGCGAGCTCCTCGAGGGTGTAGCTCGGGAGCACGCCCACGTCCGGCAGCCCAACCTGCAGGCCGTCGCGGCCGATGCGGAGCAGACCTCCGCCCGCGTGGGCCGGAGGCGTCGGGCGCGCGGCCTCGTCGTCGGCGTCGAGCGGCTCCATGTCGTCGTTCGAGCGCTCGACGCCGTCCTCGGGCGGTCGGTAGCGCGTGGCCCACAAGGTCAGCACGACCGAGGGCACGATGAGGGCGAGGCCCACCGTGAGCATCGCGACGGAGGCGTTCACGTGGCCGTTGTTGTCGAGCAGGAAGTGGCCCGCCAGCGCGCCGCCCGCGCCGCCCACGACGGGGAAGACGATGAGCGACCACGTCTCCCGCAGCCCCGCGAGGGCGGGGATCGTGAGCCCGAGCTCGGCGCCGATGAGGCCGAGCCCGATGAGACCCTTCGGCGAGGCGTCGATCTGTCGCGGCTCGGTCGCCTGCGCAGCGGCGGTCGAAGGCGTCGCCGACGTCGCGACGAGCGCGGACGAGAGCGCCGCCACGAACACAAAACCCTTGAGCTTCGAACGCAAGATCTGCCCCTCCAATCGCGCGCCACCTTACCTGCGCCTCCGGTCGGCGGCAACCATCCGCTGCCCACGTGGAGCTGTCGCCAGAGCCTCGGCTCTGCGTGCATCGGCTGGTGCGGCCGCTCGTGAACACCGTTGCGCGTGGCGCCTTGACGTTCACCCGACCCCGGCGGATGTTACGCACGCGAAAGTTCCAGACGCGAAGCTTGCCATGCGCCCCGCCCTCTCCCCCCTCGAAGCCCTGGAAGGTCTCGACGCCACCGAGAAGGCCGACATCGATCGGATCCTCGAGACGTTGGTCTACCTCTACAGCGAGTCGCGGCGCGTCACCAAGGAGGTCGCGCGCCAGCACGGGCTGACAGGTCCGCAGGTGACCGCGCTGAAGATGCTGGAGGGCTTCGGAGACCTCTCGCTCTCGGATCTCTCCGCCCGGATGAGCGCGACGAACTCGACCGTGACCGGGATCGCGGATCGCATGGTGCGCGACGGGCTCGTCGAGCGGGTCCGCTCCGAGCGCGACCGCCGCGTGATCCTGATTCGCCTCACCGATCGGGGCAGCGCCCTCGCCGCGCAGATCCCCGTCGAGAGCATGAGTGTCTTCGCGGCCGCCCTGCGGTCGCTGCAAGCGCGCGATCGCCGCGAGCTCACCCGCATCCTGCGGGTGCTCAGCGATCGCGTGGCGGATCTGGTGGCCGAGGGCGGGCCTCCGGAAGCCGAAGCCCGAACCGAAGCCCAAGCCAACGCCGAAACCGAAGCCGAGGGGAAGCCATGAGCGACAATCAGGACAAGGTCGTCGTGACCTGCGCCATCACGGGCGTACTCGCGAACCGCAAGCAATGCCCCGCGATCCCGTACACGCCGGTCGAGATCGCCGAGGAGTGCAAGCGCGCCTACGACGCTGGCGCGGCGGTGGTGCACCTCCACGCCCGCAACGACGACGGCTCCCCCACCTTCGAGCCGGCGGTCTTCGCGCGGATCAAGGAGGAGGTGCGCGCGCGCTGCCCGATCATCCTCAATTTCTCGACCGGCACGATCTCGGACGACACGAAGCAGCAGGTGGAGATCATCGAGACGCTGCGCCCGGAGATCGCGGCGCTGAACATGGGCACGATGAACTACTCGAAGTACTCGAAGAGCCAGAAGCGCTTCGTCTTCGACATGGTCTTCCCCAACAAATACCAGAAGATCGTGACGCTCCTCGAGGCGATGAACCGGGCCGGGGTCAAGCCGGAGCTCGAGTGCTTCGACACGGGACACACCCACGGCACCTGGCCCCTCTTCGACATGGGCATCCTCCGAACGCCCGTGCAGTACTCGTTCATCGTGAACGTGCTCGGCGGCATCCCCGGCTCGGTCGAGTCGCTGCAGCTGCAAGCCCAGATCGTCCGCAACCTCCTCCCGCAGGGCGGCTACGACTGGGAGGTGATCGGGATCTCGCACGGACATTGGAAGATGCTCGCGTCGGCGCTGGTCCTCGGCGGGAACATCCGCACGGGACTCGAAGACCACCTCTACCTGCCGAACGGGGAGATGGCGTCGTCGAACGGCGCGCTCGTGGAGCAAGCCGTCCAGCTCGCGCGCTTGACCGGCCGCGAGCCCGCGACCGTCGAGGAGGCGCGCACCCTGCTCGGGCTCGGCGAGTACGCGGCCGGGCGCGAGGCGGCCGTCGCGGTCGGTCACGCGCCCGCGAGCGCGAACGCCTGAGCCGCCGGTGAACCACGCCACCGCCACACATGTGAACGACGCTCCCGCGGCTCGGTTGAAGTAGGCTTTGGCTGAACCGAACCGCGGAGACCTTCACGGGCCGAAGCCTTCCGTGCCACCGGCTGCCATCGCAGAACCACGACGTCGGAGAATCATGCAGGATCACCCGTACGAGACCTTGCTCGTCCACGCGCACGGAGGCGTCGCGACGATCACCTTGAACCTCCCGGAGAGGAAGAACCCGCTCGGGCCCGCGATGGTCAACGAGCTGCTCTGGGCGCTCGACGAGGCGAAGCAAGACCCGAGCGTGCGGGTGATCGTGCTCACCGGCGCGGGCTCGGCGTTCAGCGCGGGCGGCGATCTGAAGCAGATGTCGAGCGGCGGCAGCGGCCCCAAGCTCGCGCACCGCGGAGACTACGTCGACCTCCTCCTCCGGTTCACCCAGCTTGGGAAGCCGACGATCGCCCGGATCCCCGGGCACACCTACGGCGGCGGGCTCGGCCTCGTCGCCTCGTGCGACTTCGCGATCGCAGCGGAGAGCGCGAAGCTCGGCACCCCCGAGATCAAGCGCGGCCTCTTCCCGATGATGATCATGGCGGTGCTCGCCCGCGTGATGCCGCGCCGCGAGCTGCTCTCGATGATGCTGCTCGGCGAGAGCCTCTCGGCCGCCGAGGCGAAGCGCGTCGGGATCCTCTCGCACGTCGTGCCCGACGAGGAGCTCGACGCCAAGACCACCGAGATCTCGCACAAGCTCGCGAAGCAATCGCCGACGGCGCTGCGCATGGGCCTCGCAGCCTATCACCACCAGGCGGACCGCGCGCTCACCGACGCCCTCCCCTATCTTCGTGATCAGCTCTTCGCCATCCTCGGCACCGAGGACGCACGCGAAGGTCTGTCGGCCTTCTTGCAGAAACGCGAGCCGGTGTGGACCGGCCGCTGAGAGCAGCCCGCAGCCTCCACTGAGGAGCCGACCGCGCGCGACTCAGGCCACCAGGTTCTGAATCGACAGCTCGACCGCGTCGCCTCCGCGCCAGCCGTCGGGGCGGAGCTCTCCGATGACCGTCACGTGGGCGCCGACGTCGTCGGCGAGGTGGGCGAGGTCGCGCCCGAAGGCCGAGAGCTCGCGGCGCCCGTGCCGGAGACGCAGCTTGAGGTGGCGACCGTCGGCCACCACGCGGACGTCCTCGACCGCGACGTCCGGGAGCGCGAAGACCGGCGTCGCGTTCGCCTCGCCGAGCGGCTCGAGGCGCGCCAGATCTGCAGCGCTCGGGAGGGGGAAGGCGGCGCCGAGCTCGACGTCCACGGTGGGCGCCGCGCGCCCGGCCTCGGGTCGTGGCGCGACCGCCGCGAAGGCATCCCGGAACGCGGAGACCTTCTCGGGCTGGATCGTCAGCCCCGCCGCCGCCGCGTGGCCTCCGAAGCGCTCGACGTGCTCGGCGCACGCGGTGATGGCGCGGTGGAGGTGGAAGCCTTCCGGGGTGCGCGCGCTGCCATGGCCGCGGAGCCCCTCCTGACCGTCCGGCTCGAGCGCGATCACGATCGAGGGCACGTCGAAGCGGTCGACGAGGCGCGCGGCGGAGATGCCCACGACGCCGCGGTGCCACCCCTCGCTCGCAGCGACCACCCCGTGGGTGGGCCGCGGTCCGTAGACACGCTCCACCTGCGCGATGGCCTCCTCGGTCGTGCGCTGCTCGATCGCCTTGCGCTGGTCGTTGAGCTGCTCGACCCGCGCCGCGAGCTGCCGCGCCTCGGGGAGCGTCTTCGCGCGCAAGAGCGCCAGCGTGAGCGCGGGATCCGCGAGGCGCCCCGGGGCGTTCAGCCGCGGCGCGATGCGGAAGGCGACGTCGAATGCGGCCAGCGGACGGCCGACACGGATGTTCGCGAGCTCGCGCAGCGCGATCACCCCCGGCCTCGCCTTGGGCGCGCCGAGCAGCTTCAGGCCGGCGCGCGTCAGGGCGCGGTTGTCACCGTCCAAGGGCGCGACGTCCGCGATCGTGCCGAGCGCGACGAGATCGAGCCACGGGCGCAGGTCGAGGGTCGCCCCGAGCTTCGCGCGCACCGCCGCCGCCAGGCTGAAGGCGAGCCCGGCGCTGCACATGCCCTTGTACGCGAAGCCGCAGTCGGGGCGGTGCGGGTTCAAGAACGCCACGACCGGCAGCGGCTCGGGCGGGACGAGGTGGTGGTCGACGACGATCACGTCGACGCCGCGACGGCGAGCGTCCGCGAGGCGGGGATGATCCGCCGAGCCGCAATCGCACGTGACGATCAGGCTCGGTTGGGAGCTCATCACTCGCTCGAGGGCGGGCGCGCTGAACCCATAGCCGCCTTCGAATCGGTTCGCGACGAAACAGGAGACCTCGGCACCGAAGGCCTCGAGCACGTCGGCGAGGATCGCCGCGCTCGTGGTGCCGTCGACGTCGTAGTCGCCGAAGATCGCGATCCGCTCCTTGCGACGGCACGCCGCCGCGAGCCGCTCGGCGGCGGCTTCTCGGTCGGCCATCGTCGAGGGATCGCTGAGATCGCCGAGCCGAGGCTCGAGGAAGGCGCGCGCGCTCGGCTCGTCTCGGACCCCGCGGTTGAGGAGCACCTGCGCCGCCGCGGGGCCGATCCCGCACGCGCGCCCGAGCTCGCTGGCGCCCTGCGGATCTCGGCCACGCACCTGATAGGCTGCGCATGTCACGTCACGTATCGTCACTGGCACCGTACGATACACGATCCCTCCCGTAGTTCGAGCGAAACTCACCACGGTTCTCTGTCGAGCAGCGGTCGGGTTGCGCCCGAGGTCCGGGCGGGGTCCGCGTGCGTTCGGGTCCCGCGTCCGGGTCCCGCGTCCGCGTCCGCTCCGGTCCCGTCCCGCGTCCGTGTCCGGTCCCGTGTCCGCGTCCGGTCCCGCGTCCGGTCCCGCGTCCGCGTCCGGTCCCGCGTCCGGGGCCGCGTCCGCTCCCGCGTCCGAGGCCGGGTCGGCGTCCGCGGGTCGGTTGGTGGTGCAAGAGGCGCTCGTGGCCAAGGAGCGCGTCCGGGACTGGGTCCGAGCCGATGCGGCGGTAGCCGAGCGGGGGCGCCGTCGCTAGACTCGAACGGACGGCGCTCCGCCAGCGCCGAGGATACGTCCCGAATGACCAAGCGAAGCTCGACGAGTCAGGTGTGGAAGCCCCTGCTCGCCCTCATGGCGGTCCTCGCCGCCTTCACCATCACCTTCGTCTGGAAGAAGCCGAACGGCCTTGGCCTCGACATCGACGGGTCCTCGCGCGCCCAAGCCGCCCGCAGCCAGGATCCCTACGACCTCACCCAGCTGTCCGTCCTCAACCGCGCCATCCTCGAGGTCACAGAGCACTACGTCGAGCCCGCGCGCATCGATCATCGACGCATGCTCCTCGGCGGGCTCAACGCCATCCAGCGGACCGTCGCCCCCGTGATGGTCCGCTACGAAGAGGGCTCGCCGACCCTCGCGGCCCAGGTCAACGACCAGCGGCGAGAGTTCGCGGTCGACGTCAGCAGCCCGTGGGCGCTGTCGCAGCGCTTCCGTGAGGTCTTCGACTTCCTCCAGCGCAACCTCGACGACGAAGACGTGAACCTCCGCGACATCGAGTACGCGGCGGTCAACGGCATGCTCCGCACGCTGGACCCGCACACCGTCCTGCTGACCCCCGACATCTTCGAAGAGATGCAGATGAGCACGCGCGGCGAGTTCGGGGGGCTCGGCATCGTCATCTCCATTCGCGACGGTCACCTCACGGTCATCCGCCCGATGCCGAACACCCCCGCCGCCCGCGCCGGGCTCGAGCGCGGCGACCGCATCGTGAAGATCAATGACGAGTCGACGCTCAACATGCCGCTCTCCGAAGCCGTCGAGCGCCTCCGCGGGCCGCCGGGATCGCGCGTGCGTGTCTTCGTCCGCCGCAAGAACCCGCGGAACGACCAGTGGGGCAACCCGCAGCGCTTCGAGCTCGTCCGCGCCGTCATCCACATCGAGTCGGTCGAGCACCGCTCGCTCGGGGACGGCATCGGCTACGTGAAGATCAACAGCTTCCAGGGGAACACCCACGAAGATCTCCGCCGCGCCCTCGCCGACCTCCACCGTCAGGAGCTGCGCGGCCTCGTCCTCGACATGCGCGACAACCCCGGCGGCCTGCTCGACCAGGCGGTGCGCATCGCCGACACCTTCCTGCCGAGCGGCGCGATCGTCGCGACCTCGTCGAACGACCCACGGCAACGCGAGGAGAAGTTCGCCTCCGCGGGCGGCACCGAGCCGAGCTACCCGCTCATCGTGCTCGTGAACGGCTCGAGCGCCTCGGCGAGCGAGATCGTCGCGGGCGCGCTGAAGAACCACGACCGCGCGCTCGTGATCGGCCAGCGGACCTTCGGCAAGGGCTCGGTCCAGGTCCTCAACAACTTCCAGGACGGCTCGGCCCTCAAGCTCACCGTCGCGCAATACCTCACGCCCGGAGACGTCTCGATCCAGGGGGTCGGCATCATCCCCGACATCGGCATCGATCCGATGACGATCGACCGTGAGGACATGGATCTCGACGTCGACCCCGAGGCGTACCTCCGCGAGGCGGATCTCCGCTCCCACCTGACGAGCGACCGGGTGCGTCGCGATCAGCAGCGGCCAAGCGTCGTCCTCCGCTATTACCTGAACCGCGAGATGCGGCAGCGCCTCCGCGAGGCCGATCCCCGCGACAGCGAGAACGAGGAAGAGGACGAGTTCCTCACGCGCTTCTCGAAGGAGATCCTCCGCAACGCGCGCCGCAGCGGCCGCCGCGAGATGCTCGAGGACGCCGCGCCCGTGATCGAGCGCATCGCCGCCGCCGAGATGCAGCGAGCGGTCGCCGACCTCCGGACGCTCGGCGTCGACTGGAGCGAGGGGCCCGACCGCGGCCCGAGCGAGGTCCGCGTCGAGGTCTCGACCGACCGCGAGGGCAACGTCGGCCGCGCGGGCGAGCCCTTCACGCTCCGCGTGCGAGTCACCAACACCGGTCAGGCGCCCCTCCATCGCCTGCGCGCGACGACGAAGAGCGACTTCCCCCTCTTCGACGACCGCGAGCTGGTCTTCGGCCTCCTCGCGCCTGGCCAGACGCGCGAGTGGACGACCACCCTCGGCACCTGCGTGACCGAAGAGCAGCGCCGCGTCTGCCGCCTGCCGCGAGACACCCCGTCGCGCGCGGATGGGATCCGCGTCGAGTTCGGCGAGCTCCATGGCCACGCGCCACCCAACGCCGAGATCCGGACCACCGTGCAGGCCCTCCCGCTGCCGCTCTTCGCCTACGCCGTGCAGGTGGCGGACGACATCGAGGGCAACGGCGACGGACGGCTCCAGCGTGGCGAGAAGGCGAGCCTCTATCTCCGCGTCCGGAACGTGGGGACCGGCCGAACGTACCAGACGCACGCCAACCTTCGGAACCTCTCCGGCCGCGGCATCGTCCTGCAGGACGGCCGCTTCCGCATCGACGACATCGAGCCCGGCCAGGAGCGCCTCGTGCGCTTCACCTTCGAGGTGCTCGGCGACTTCGAGCGCGACGAAGCGAAGCTGCAGGTCTCGGTGATCGACGCCGACCTGCGGCAGGCCGTCACCGAGGACGTCGTCATCCCCATCGCCTCGTCCAGCCCCGCCCCGACCGCGCAGAGCGGTCGCGTCACCCTGCGTCAGGGCGCCGTCCTGCGGGCGGCTCCGTCGGCCGAGGCCGAGGATCTCGGCGTCGTGGACGGCGGCGGCCTCGCGCTGCCGGCGGAGGCGAACACCGCGGGCTTCGTGCGCGTCCGCGTCGGCGAGCACCAGGTCGCGTGGGTCTCGCAGGGCGAGCTCGGCGAAGGGAGCGGCGGCCAGGTCCGCTACTCGCTCAACCACATGCCGCCGCGGATCGCCCTCGACTACGGCGACTCGCTCGTGACCCGTGACGCGAACCTCCGCCTGCGCGGCACGGTCACGGACACGGGAGGCATCGTGCGGGACGTCTACATCTTCGCGGGCGCCCAGAAGGTCTTCTTCGCGAGCACTCGCGGGCAATCGGACCGCACGCGGGCGACCTTCGACACGTCCATCCCCCTGCACGGCGGGATCAACTACATCACGGTCTTCGCCCGGGAGTCCGACGACGTGGTGTCGCGCAAGCTCATCGTCGTCCGCCGGGACGCCGCGGACGGATCGCTGATGCCCACGCCGCGCTGGGACGACGAGGTCTTCGGCAGCGTGCCGGGCACCGACGGGCCGGCCCCCGAGTAGCCCGCAGCGGTGGCGGCTCTGCCCGCCGCCCTGCGCAGCCCCACTTCTCCGAAATCCTGACCACGGCGCGGCTCCCGGTTAGCGTGCTCGGGTGCCCGCTCTCGACCCGCGCGCGTCCACCGCGAAGCGCTGCCCACATTGCGACGCGCGCTACCGCGCGAGCCGCCGCACGTGCGCGCACGACGGGGTGACGCTCGTCGAGGCAGCCCCCCCGCGCCCGACGAGCGGCGAGCCCCGATCCACCCCTCGCGATCCCCTCGAGGGCATCACGCTAGCTGACACCTACGTGCTCGAGGGCGAGCTCGGTCGTGGCGGTATGGGCACCCTCTACGCGGCCACGCACGCCCGACTCGGGCGCGACGTCGCGGTCAAGGTCATCCACCCGGCCTTCGCCACCCACGAGCTCGCGCTCGCCCGCTTCTTCCGCGAGGCCGAGGCCCTCGCGCGCGTCCGCTCGCCTCACGTCGTTCAAGTCTTGGACGCGCTGCAGGTGCCCGACGGCCGCCCCGCGCTCGTCGTCGAACGCCTCGTAGGCGAAGACCTGCACGCCTGCCTCGAGCGCGAGGGGCGGCTCGGCGTGGATGAGGCGCTCGCGCTCGCCATCGAGCTCTGCCACGGGCTCGACGCCGCGCACGCGGCAGGCATCGTCCACCGCGACCTGAAGCCCTCGAACGTCTTCCTCGACCAGGACGCAGGACGGCGTCGCGCCAAGCTCATCGATTTCGGCGTCGCCCACTTGGACGGGGTCGACGCGCTCACGCGCACCGGCACCGTCGTCGGCACCCCGACGTACATGGCGCCCGAGCAGGTCCGCGGCTCCGCGGGGGTCGACGTCGCCGCCGACGTCTACGGCGTCGGCGCGGTGCTCTACCGCTCCCTCACGGGCAAGCCACCCTACGAGGGCAGCACCCCGACGGCGATCCTCTCCAAGGTGTTGGAGGGTCCCCCGCCGACCCCCCGCTCGATCGCGGCGGACCTGCCGATCGAGGTCGAGTCGCTCGTGATGCGCGCGATGTCACGCGACCCCGACGCCCGCTACCAGAGCGCCTCCGAGCTCGCGAGCGCCGCGCGGGCGGTCCTCCGCCGTCGCGCCGCAGGCGCGCCTTGGGTCGGTGTGACGAGGCCGCGAGCGCTCGCCCTCGTGACGCTCGGCACGGCCAGCGTCACCGCGGCCACCGTCGCCGTCGCGCCCGACGGGCTCGCGTGGCTCCCGCTCTTGCTCGTCCCCGCCGCGGCGGTCTGGCGGACGCGGCGGTGGCGCGACGAGCTCGGCCCGAGGAGCTGGGCGCTCGGTCGCGCCCTCCTCGGCGCGCTCGCCACCTTCGGCGCCTTGGAGCTCGGCGCCCTCGCGGTGGAGGCGTTGGGCTTCTCCGCGCCAGGCCCGGACCTGCGCCTCGCCGCCGCGGCCACCTTCGGCGCGCTCGCCTTCTGGCGTCAGCGCAGCCGCTCGCAGCGGAGGACCCCGTCGAGCTCGGTCCCGATCGAGACGGGGTCGATCACCAGCACGCCCTCGTCGTCGTCGAGCCGCCCCGCGACCCAGAGCAGCGCGCCACGTGCTGCGACGGTAGCGATCCGCGCCTCGACGCCACCGACCGCGCTGCGCACGGGCAGAACGTCGCCCGCGCCGTCGACGAAGCGACCGCCCTCGAAGCCACGAGCGGCGACCAGCGTGAAGGGCTCGGCGAGCGCAGGGAACGCTTTGACCGCCGCCCGGTAGCGCGGCCGGAGCTCCTCGATGCTCGGGACGGCCAGGTCGCGGAGCTTCTCCCAGGCTTGCTGCGGGACGCTCGGCGTGACCGCGTATTGCAGCAGCTGGATCACGCGCGGCAGCGGGCCCGGCGTCAGCTCCGCGAGCCCGGCGACGACGAGACGTGGGCACGAGCCGACGCTCGCGCTGCTCCCCCGCGCGCGCTCTTCGCGGAACACCTCACCCGTCGTCGTGCACACGAGGTAGCGGCGCTGCAGCGAGCCGCGGGTGAGCCCCGCGAACCACTCCCTCCCGACCTCGACGAGCACGCGGTCGTACGCGGTCTCGACGCTCTCGCGCTCGCCCGGCCGCCCGAGCCACGCCGCGCGACAACGTCGTCCCTCCGCGTCGAGGGTGGGCTCGCGCAGCATCGCCGCGAACCGCGACGCGCCGTCGAGGACGCGCGCGATCGAGGCCGCGTCCCGCCGCGAGACCGCCGTCCGCAGGCGCCCCACGAAGCGCTCGAGACCACGAGGCGCCGGCTTGCCCGCCAGCCCGACGAGTCGATCGATCGCCTCGTCGACGGACGCGGCGCTCGCCGCGCCGTCGACACCGTGCCGGGTGATGGCGAGCAGCAGCTCGTCGAGCGCGTCGCCGATCGGGCTCCGTTGCGGCTCACCAGCCGGCGGGATGGAGTCGCGTGGCGATTGTGCCTCCTCGGGCGCGTCGGCCGCGAGCCCCGCGAGCAAGCGGAGCGCCGCCTGCACGTGCGGGCCTGCCGTGTCGCCGTCCGTGGCGGCGACGAGGAGCGCGCCGTCGGGCTGCAAGGTCGCGGTCACGAGCTCGGTTCGTCCGTCGACCACGACCTCGAAGGTCGCGCGGCGCACCTCTCCGCGGCCGTTCGGCTCGAGGCGCTGCAGCAGCTCGCGGGACGCGCGCTGGAGGCTCATGAGGCCCTCTGGAGCGCGCGGCGTCGACGCTGGAGCTCGAAGCGGACGGCGGAGGGTGCGCGCCGCAGGTCGAGGTCGAGCACCTCGCCGAGCAGCCCGCGCGCGACGTCGTGGCGACCGTCGCGCTCGACCTGCTCGGCGCGGCGGAGGAAGGTCTGCGCGAGCTGACGGACGACGAGCGGGTTGCGCTCGACGAGCGCGCGGTCGGTCTCGATCGCTCGGCGAAAAGCCGCGAGCGCCTGGGCGTGCCGACGCTTCCGGGCGTGCGTCATCGCCACCACGATCCAAGGGCGGCCCCACTCGGCCCGGAGGGCCCCGGCCCGCTCGAGCCGCGCGATCCCCGCCCCGAGCGCCCCGAAGGCGATGAGCGTCACCCCCACCGCGTAGAGCCGAAACGCTCGGAAGCGCATGCCGAACGAGGTCCGCGGGCGCTCTTCGGCGTCGAGGCGGATCGCGCGCGACTCCTCCTCTCGGATGTCCTCGCCGCGCAGCTCGAGCCTCGCGACGATCGCCGTGCGCGCGTCCTCGATCGCGCCGCGAATGGCCCCGACGCGCGTGCTCGCCTCGAGCTCGGCGAGCGGACGGAGCGCGCGGCGGTCGCCCACGCGGAGGAGGGTCGCGACCGCTTGCGCGGCGGCGCCCGACGCAGCGAGGCGCGCCGCGACCCGCTCCGTGTCCTCCTTGCCACCGAGGGTCTCCAGCGCCTCGAGCGCCAGGAGCTCGAGCTCGGAGTCCTCGCGATCGAGTAGCGACCGCACGTAGTCGAGACCGCGTCGGTCGCCGTGAGCCCCGAGCGCGCCCGCGACGACGGCCTTGGCGGCGTCCGTCACGCTGCGTTCATAGATGGCGCTCAACGCGGGGACGACGCGAGGATCCTCGATGCGCCGCATCACGCGCACCGCGTCGAGCGCGATGTCCGAGCTCCCGCTGTCCACGAGCTCGACGAGCGTCGGCACGAGGCGAGGATCACCCGCGAAGCGGAGCGACTCGAGGAGCTCGCGGCGGGCCTCCCGCGAGCTCACCCCGTCGTGGCCGTCGAGCACGGCGCAGAGGTGCGCGACCACGACGTCGGGGAGGTCCCGCGCGTGCAGCAGCAGGTGCGCGCGGCGGTCGCCTGGGAGGTCGGCGATGGGCTCGACGGGAGTTTGGCCGTCCCAGAACCGGTCGAGCCTCGGGATCAGGTCGGTGACGAGCTTCGCCCACTCCTCGCGCTCGGCGCGCGCCTGACGTCCGACCGCGCCGCCGACGAGCGCCCGCGCCGCCGCCAGCTCGGCCTCGATCTCGACGTCACGGAGCGACGCCAGCGCCTCCGCGACGGAACGTTGGTCGCGCCCCGAGAGCTCCTCCCAGAGCTCCCCGAGCCGCCGGAGCACCGCCCGCCGCTGACGCAACGTCCCGCCGCGCAAGAGCCCGAGCAGCGTCGGCAGCTCCTCGACCTGCTCGACGGGGATGGCGTCGCGCCCGAAGGCTTCGACGCGCCCGACGAGCGACGAGTCGGCCGAGACGCCGGACAGCGAGGCCAGCTCGGGGAGCTCGTCCTCTCCCCTCGGCGGCTGCACGTCGGCGGAGGCCGGAGCGCTCTCGGGTGGTCGGCGGGCCGCGTCGGTCACGCTGATCGCCGACAGGATCTGGACGAGTGAGCGGGCGACGTCGCGATCGGAGGCGTCCGCCGACAACCCGAGCTCGGCGCGCGCCGCTTGCCCCGCCTCGCTCGCGAGGCCCTCGCGCAGCGCCGCGAGCAGGTGCTCGACGCGGGGCTCGAAGCGCGCGCTCATGGCCCTTCGGGCTCGGCGTCGTCGTCTGCGTCCGACGACATCCGCTCGAGGTCGATCTCCGCGTCGTCGTCGAGCTCGAGATCGTCCGCGAGCTCGTCGCTCGCGTCTCGATCGAGCGGCGGCAACCCCGCCACCGCGTCCTCGCCCTCGAAGCTGAGCGCCGGCGCATCCTCGACGCCTTCCTCGCCTCGGTCTTCCTCCGCCGGGAGCTCGGGCTCGGCGACGTCCTCGATGAACTCGTCGACACGACCGACCGCGTCGTCGCCCGTCCAACCGTACTCGTCGTCGTCGTCGTCCGGGTCGAGCGCGTCCCCGAGGTCGAGCGCTGGGAGCTCGTCCGCCGCGCGATCCTCCGGAGACGAGTCCTCGACGACCTCGAGCGGCTCGTCCTCCATGCCCTCGAGGCCCCCGACGGCGTCGTCCAGCCCCACCGACTCCTCCCCGGCGTCCACCTCGTCGTCGAGCTCGTCCTCCGGTCCGGCCTCGTCCTCGCCTGCGCCCACGGGCGGCAGCGGCGGGAGGTCGAGCTCGTCGTCTTCGTCCGGCAGCACCGTCACGTGCGCACTGTACTTCGGTCGCGTCTCGCTGCCACTCCTCGTGGCGCGCCCATCGGCGCGCGACGCGGCCCCGCCGCACCTCGTGGTGCTGCCATCGGCGCGCGACGCGGCCCCGCCGCACCTCGTGGCGCCCCCTTCGACGCGTGATGACCTCTTTCGGCGCCCGGCGTCGCGCCCCCCCTCGAGCCGTGGCAGGCTCCGCACCGTGCCACGCCCCGCGCCCCTCGCGTCCTCGCCAACGAAGCGCCACCGGCCGAGCCCCGCGCGCCTCGGCCTCGCGGCGCTGCTGATGATCTCGGCGCTCCACGAGACGGCCTCCGAGGCCCGGGCGTACGAGGACAAGATCACCCTCGGCGTCGGCGTCGGGTATGCCGCCGTGCTCGCGAACCCGGACCTACCGACGCACGGCGCGCGGCTCGCGGTCGAGGTGGGCATCGGCCTCAACGACGCCTGGTCGCTGACGCCGCGCTTCGAGTACGTCCTGCACCCAGCCACGTCGGCGCTCCACGTCGGCCTCCTCGGCGTCGAGGTCACGTATGCGCTCGACATCGTCGCGGTGGTGCCCGTCTTCGGGCTCGGCCTCGACGCGATCGGCACGGTCCGGGGCGGATCCTTCGGCGCGGACATCGCCGCGCACGTCGTGGTCGGCCTGGACTGGCTCGTGAGCCGCACCTGGCTCCTCGGCCTCGACGTGCGCGCGTATTTCCTGCCGCTCTCGCTCGCGGAGACCGGCGTCGACCCCGTGTACCTGACCGCGGGTCTACGCGTCGCGTTCGTCTTCGACCGCTTCTAGCAGCCCGGGTTGGGGGGCGCGGCTTCAGCGGAGGAAGACGAACGCCGCGGCGGCGATCGCGACGAGGACCACCAGGGCCACGACCGCCACCAGCGCGACGTTCCCCCGCGCGGGCGCCGGAGCCGCGGCGGGCGCGAGGTCGGTGTACGTCTCGCGGGCGCGCTCCCCCACCGCGGCTGCGGGCGATGCCGCGGCGACCGCGGGCGCCGCGGACATGCCGAACGGCGCCGGCGCGGGGGGGCTCGTGGCCGCGAGCGCGCTCGCGATGTCCGACTGGCTGGTCGCGGCCCACCGACGGTGGTCACCCTCGAGCCCGAACGCCGCGACGATCGCGCTCGCGAGCTCGCCCGCCGACGCGAATCGCGCCGTCTTGTCCTTCGCGAGGCCCTTCGTGATGACGTCGTCGAACGCTGCCGGGTATGCCCGGTTGAAGCCGCTCGGCGGCGCGGGGTCCTGGTTCACGATCTTCATCAGGATTTGCGCGACGTTCGCGCCTTCGAACGCGACCTGCCCGGTCGCGATCTCCCACGCGATCGCCGCGACCGCGAAGACGTCGGTGCGCTGATCGACGTCGAGCTTCCCCATCGCCTGCTCGGGCGACATGTAATAGGGGGAGCCCAGCGTCGTGCCGAAGGCCGTGAGCTTCGGCCCCGTCTCCATCTGCAGCTTCACCGATCCGAAGTCGAGGACCTTCACGACGTCCCCCGCGTCGCTGCGGCAGAGGAAGACGTTGTCGGGCTTGAGGTCGCGGTGGACGAAGCCGAAGGAGTGAGCGTTGTCGAGCGCCTCGCAGAGCTGGCAGAGCACGCGGATGGCGCGCTCCGGTGGCAGCGGCTTGCCGCCGAGCGCCTTCGTCAGCTCCTCCCCCTGCAGGTACTCCATCGTCATGAAGTACGAGCCGTCGGGCGTCTGACCGAAGTCGATCACGTCGACGATGTTCGGGTGCTCGAGCTCCTCCGCCGTCTCGTGCTCGCGCTTGAAGCGCTCGACGGCGACGTTGTCGCGCGCGACGTCCTCGTGGAGCACCTTGATCGCGACCTGCGCCCGCGTCTCGGCGTGGCGGCCCTCGTAGACACGTCCCATCGCGCCGTCCGCGACGCGCGCGGCCACGATGTAGTCGCCGAGCTGCGTGCCGAGACGCGGATCGAAGTCCCCCGGCTCTTGCTCCTGGATGGTGATCGCTCCGTCGTGCCCACAGAAGAACACGTCGTCGGGGAACACGCTCGCGCACTGGGGGCACTGACGGGCCACGGGCCGGATGGTAGCAGCCTTTCGCCGGCTGCCAGCCCCCTCCGACGTGGGGCCCACGAATCGCCGATCCCCCGGACCTCGATGTCAGGGTTCGCCGGAGCCGCGTCGCGACGTGAGCAACGTTCCCCCCTCGTAGGAGGCGGCCTCACCACCGCAGCCAACGTCGCTCGGCGCGATCATACGCGAGCGTGAGCTCCTCGTCGCGGGCGGTCTGGACCCGGAAGCAATCCAGCACGTCGACCGCGCCGACCTCCTCCCAGCGACCGAGCACGGACGCGACCTCGTGTCGACGCCCGCCCTCGACGAACGCCCGCGGCGCGAAGGGCCACCCGATGGCCGTCCGAACCTCGACCGTGAGCTCCGCGCTCGGATCCCAGCTCGGGACGCCGATCCCAGCCTCTCGGCGCAGGCGCACCACCGTCTCTTCGAGGTCGTGGAGCACCGCCTGATCGGTCTCCCCGGCCGCGAGCACCACGACGAGCAGGTAGTCGTCCCCGAGGCTGCGGGCCACGAGGTCGCGCTCCCGGCCGTGGATCTCGAGGTGGGACGGCTCCCCCGACGCCCTCCGCTCGGCGAAGCGACGGACGTCGTCGACCACGACGCGGAGGTGCGCGGCCGCCACCTTCGCGTCGAAGGGTGGGAGGGACGAGCAGTAGTCGACGCACTCGCCCTCGGAGTCCACGAACGCGACCGCCAGCACGCCTGCGTTCGCGAGCCAGAACGCCCGCAAGATGTTCGTGAACGCGCTCTCGGCCATGTCGCGCGTCGCCTCCTCGGCCGGCGAGCGGAGCCGCAGGGGCATCGACGAGGGGCGGCGCGGACGTTCGGAGCGCGTCATGGCGTGATCTCGAGTCGCATCGCCGCGGCGACGTTCGCGTCATCCCGCGTCACGCCGAGCGATCCGGAGAGCTCCTCGAGCAGCCGAACGAGCGCCTCGAAGCGGCGCCGATTCGTGAGCTCCTCGCGGAGCTCGTCGCGGACGGCCTCGAAGGTCCGCACCTGTCGCGGCGTGATCGAGCGGACCCAGACGAGGTGCCACCCGTACGAGGTCTGCACCGGGGCGCCGACCAGGCCCTCGGCGGGGGCGTCGAAGAGGGCCGCCTCGAAGGGCTGCTCGAGGCTGCCATCGCGCGCGACCTCGGGGAGACGCTCGGCGAGCAGCGGGAAGCCGTCGCGCGCGGGCTCCGTCTCTGCTTCGACCTGCGCCAGCACGTCCGCGCCCTCCCCCGCCTCGGCGAGGAGCGCCGACGCGACCCGCCGGGCCTCGCGCGCGCGGCCCGCGTCTTCGACCCGTACGAGGAGGTGGTCGGCGCGCCGCCGCTCGGGGACCACGAAGCGCTCACCGGCGCCCTCGTAAGCGGCGCGAAGCTCGGCCTCGGTGATCGCGCTCGGCGGGTGGGACTGCTCGATGGTCCCAAGCAGGGCTTGCACCAGCGCCTGACGCGCCCCTCGCCGCACCGCGCGCAGTCGCCCGAACCCGAGGCGCTCTGCCTCTGCGGCGAGCAGCGCCTCGGCCTCGAGCTCGCGGAGGGCCTCCGCCGCCGAGCGCCCGCGCGCTCCCGTCCGCAGCGCGTGCTCGACGTCGGCGACCCGAATCACGACGCCGTCGACGACGCTGACGGCCTCGTCTCCGAGCGGCCCCGCGCTCGTCTGACGTGCGGCGGGCGCTGGCGCCTCGTCCCCGCACCCGGACAGGCCCATCGCGATCGCGACGCAGAGCGCGCCGGCCGCCCATCGCGCCCCGGTGGCTCTCCCACGACCGCTCGCGAGAGCTCGACGCCTGCGCCGCCGGAAGGCACGTCGAGTCCGCATCACTCCCCCGTGCTCGGTCGCAGGAGCTCGACGCCCGCGCCGAGCAACGCGAGCCCGATGACGACGAGCACCATCGTCGCGACGTAGTCGTGTCCGCGGAGCTGCAGCACCGCGACGAAGAGCGCGACGAGCGCCGCGACCACGAGCAGCACCCCCGCACCCTCACGCAGCAAGGCGGCCCTCCGTCGTCGCTCCCGCGCTCACATCCCGTAGCCCTTGAGCTTCTTGTGGAGCCCTTCGCGCGTGATGCCGAGCGTCTTCGCGGTCGCGCTCTTGTTGTTGTCGTGCTCCTCGAGCGCCTCGCGGAGGATCTGCTTTTCGACCTGCTCGACCATCTCCTTGAGCGTCCCCTTGGTGCTCCGGAAGCGCTCGGCGGCCACCTCCTCCGACTGACGGATCCGCGGGCTCAGGTGCTGCGGCTGGATGAAGCCGTCGTCATCGACCTGGATGATCAAGCGTTGGACCTCGTTCTCGAGCTCGCGCACGTTCCCCGGCCACCCGTAGGCTTGCATCAGCTCCATCGCCTGCTGGCTGAACCCGCGCACCGATCGGCCGAACTCCTCCGCGTAGCGCTTGAGGAAATGCCCCGCGAGGAGCGGGATGTCCTCGCGCCGCTCGCGGAGCGAGGGGAGGCGCAGGGGGAAGACCCGCAGGCGATAGTAGAGGTCCTCGCGGAAGCGCCCCTCCTTGACCTCGATCTCGAGGTCGCGGTTCGTCGCGGCCACGATCCGCACGTCGACGCGGCGAGTGCGGTTCGCGCCCACGGGCCGGACCTCGCCCTCTTGCAGCACCCGCAGGAGCTTCGCCTGCAGCGAGAGCGGCATCTCGCCGACCTCGTCGAGGAAGAGCGTCCCCTCGTGCGCGAGCTCGAAGAGCCCCTTCTTGTCGTCCGTCGCGCCGGTGAACGAGCCCTTCTTGTGACCGAAGAGCTCGCTCTCGAGGAGGTTCTCGGGCAGCGCCGCGCAGTTCTGCGCCACGAAGAGCTTCTCTCGCCGGCTCGACCAATAGTGCACGGCGCTGGCGACGAGCTCCTTGCCCGTCCCGGTCTCGCCCTCGATCAGCACGGTGACGCGCGTGTCGACGACCTTGCGGAGCTGGTCGAAGAGCACCTTCATCGCGCGGCTCTCGCCGATGATGCCGTCGAAACGTCGGCGCTCCTCGCGCCGCTTGAGGTAGATGTTCTCCGAGCGCTGCCGCTCTTCCGCCGCGCGCAGGCGCGTGACCAGGCGAGCGTTCGCGAACGCTTGGCTCGCGCTCTGGGCGAGCAGCGCGAGGACGTCGAGGTCGGACTCCTTGAAGAGCCCCTTCGCCGCGCGGTTGTCCACCTGGAGGACGCCGAGGATCTCCTCGCCTTGCCAGAGCGGGACGCCGATCGTGGAGAGGATCTGCGCGGCCATGAGCGACGCGGTCTCGCCGACGTCGCGGCGCGCGTCCGCCGCCAACACCGCCGCCCGGTCCTGCACGACCTTGCGGAACACGCTGCGCGTGATCGGGATGGCCTCGGCCACCCCCTCCGCGCCCCGTACGCGCGTGCCGACCGGCACGTAGCGAGAAGACTGCTTCGTCTTGCCCTGCTCGTCCTCCTCGCGCAGCGCGACCGTCACGTGGGTGGCCCGAGACAAGAAACGGAAGACCTGCGCGGCCACCGCGTCGATGACCTCCTCGATCTCGATCGCGCCGCTGATCGCGCGCTGGGCGTCATAGAGACCGTGGAGCAGATCTCGTTCGACCCCCCGCTCGACGGCGTCGAGCTCGGAGACCTGGCGGACCGAGACGATGCGCGCGCCGTCGTCACCCTCCTCGTCGAGCGTGACCGCGAGGTGGACCGCTCCCGCCTCCTCACCGAGGTGGAGCACGTCCCCGGAAGCGAGCGCGAGCTCTCGCCCGGCCTGCGCGGCGAGGTCGAAGCGCTCCCCGTTGCGGGCGACGCGCGTCCCATTGGTCGAGTGGTGGTCGCGGAGCACCCACGCCTCGCCGTTGAACGCGATGGAGGCATGCTCGGCGGAGACGTGGTGATCGGATAGGACGAGGTCGTTGCGCTCGCCCCGCCCGAGCCGGATGAGGTCCGCCTCCGACTCGAAGACCCGTCCCGCCGACTGCCCGCGAATGACTTGGAGACGGATCATCCTGCTCGCTCACCTTCGCGCCCGCGGCGCCGCTCCCAACTCACCCGTCCTCCATCGAGCCGCCCCGCGGGCCCCGCGCGGCGACGAGCTCACCCCGCCGAGCCGCGCGCGATGAGACGAGCCGCGACTGGCAGCGCCTGCCGACTGAACTGAGACCAGATCGCACGACCCTCTTCGACGGTGCGGAGCTCGTTGATCTTCTCTACCGCCGCAGGCGCCCCCGAGGTCGCGACGCGATCGAGCGCGCTCACGGCCGCGAGGCGCACCTCGAGGTCACCGTGCGAGAGCTTCTCGGTGAGCTTCGCGATGGCGTCCGCGTTGTCGCGCCCGAGCCGCCCGACCATGAACGCCGCCTTGCGGACGACCTCCTTGTTCGCGTCGTCGAGCTTGCCGAGGTAGCACGCGAGATCTGCGTCGCAGGCGTCTGCGACCGCGGAGGGTTGCTGCGCCGCCTGGCTGAAGTTCTCGTGATAGGCGTCGTTCGTGTTGCGCGCGAGCCAGGTGGTCAGCCCCTGCATCTCGGTCTTGTTGGCGAGCATCGCGTAGGCGCTGACGGCCTCGATGCGGACCTGCGGGTGCAAGTCCGCGTTGCCGATCTGCGTGAGGAAGAAGGGCAAGAAGCCCGGGTCGTAGAGCGAGCGCATCGCGGCGATGAGCTGCGCCTTGAACGCCACGCCCTGGAAGTCGTCCGAGGTCCCTTGGTAGATCGAGCGGAGCCGATCGCGGACCTGCGCCACCTGCGCGTCGTTCAGGGTGAGCTTCACGAGCGCGATCGCGCCGTTCACCTTGCGGAAGGTGTCCTCGGCGGTCGTCTCGGCGTAGAGGGCGTCGAACGCGTCGGGGAGCCCGAGCGAGCCGAGCGCGAAGGTCGCCTCCTCGCCGACGACCTGCGCGACGCTCATCTGCGCCGCCGCCTCCGCGTTCCGCTGACGCACCGCCGCGATGTAGGCCTCCGCGATGGCGTTCGCCGCCGCGTTGTCGCCACGGAGAAGCGCGAGCAAGGGTTGCAACGCGGGGCGCCCGATCCGCACGAGCGACTCGGCCGCGACGTCGTTCATCCGCATCGCCGGGTTCGAGGGCGCGAAGAGGAAGAGGCCCTGGATCATCGCGTCGACGGCCTCGGGATCACCAAGTCGCCCGAGCTCCTGGGCGGCGAGGCGGTTGATGAGGAAATTCTGCTCCTCCGTCTGCGTCGTCGCGATCTTCACGAGGGCGGGCGTCGCCGCGCGCGTCTCGAGGCTGCCGAGCGCGCGGATCATCTCGATGCGCATCCGGTTGTCGATCGGTCGGGCCTGGCGGACTTTCTCGACCGCGGTCGCGAGCGCACGGACGACGTCGGCCTTCTTGTCCTCGGGCACGTCGATGAACTGAAGGGTCTGCGCCGCGCGGATCGCGTGGTCCTCGTTGACCTCGGCCCGCCAATCGAGCGCCTCGATCAGCGCGGGGAGCGATCGCGGGTCGCGCATCTCCTTGAGGAGGTCGAGCATCGCGAGCCCGTTCTGGTTGTCCATCCGGTTCTCGATGTAGGCGCTCGACATCGTCTCGACGACCTGGTCGAGCACCCCGCGCACCGCGTCGGAGTTTCGGTCGTTGCCGCCGTCTCGCAGCGCCTTCGACCAGATCTTCTGGAGGTTCCGGATCGCGTTCGCGCGGCGGACGGGATCGCGGAGCTCCCCAGCCTGCCCTGCCGGATCGTCCTCCGCCGCATGACAGGCCACCAGCACCGTCGCCGACAACACGACGCTCATCACCATCGACAAGGCGAGCTTGTTCATCGCGCTCCTCGCTCTCTTGCGGCGTTCGCCGCTCCCCTACCCCGGTGTCAATCCTTCGCGCTCGACGCCGCCCACCCGAGCGTCGCGGAGCCTCGCTTCACCCGAATCTCCCGATGCTTTCGGGGACTTCGAGCGGCCTGGACCGTACCCGCCCCGCGGCGAGACTGTCAACGGGCTTTCACACTCCCGCAGACCGACGCGCGCCTCGATCGACCGCGCGAGCAGGTCGCCCCGACGGACGCGGCGGCGTGAGCGCGGATCCGCCCCACCGTTGACGCCGCCTCGTGGGAGTGGTTCGCTCCCGCGCGGAGCAGCGATGGGGAGGCAGACGTTGGCCGGAGAGACTCGGAGGACGCGGCGCGGCCTCGTAATGGCGGCGTGCCTGATGTGTTGCGGTGTCGCCTCCGCGGCGCACGCCGACGACGATCAGGAGGGCCCGAGCCTCGAGGCCGACGCGCCGGCCCCGACCGACGAGCTCGTGGAGGAGCCGGTCACCGAGGCGGACGAAGCTCCAGAGGACGCCGAGCACGACCCGTACGCGGCCGCCCGCGTGGGCGGCGTCAGTGTCTACCATGCAGGCGCCGAGCGCCGCTTCCCCTACGACGACCGCAACCACGCGCGCATGGGGGTGCTGCGGGTCGGGATCGCCCTCCCCTTCGTCCTGCAGGTCAAATACGCCGAGGGGCCGGTCTGCGAGGTGCCCGACGGCGCCGACGAGTCGGTCTTCTGCTCGCGGGTCGGCGAGCCCATGATCGATCTCGAGGCTGGGTTCGCGGTGACGAGCGCGCTCGAGATCGTCGGGTCCGTCGCGTTCGCCCTGAGCGAGCATCCCGTCGGCGGGAGCAAACCGAAGCTCTTCGGCCTCGGGGTGCGCGGGTACACCTCGCGCGAGGCCATCGTGAAGGGTTTCTTCGGGGGGAGGCTCGTGCTCGAGCACGCGCCGAGCGACGTCGACGCATGGTCGAACGTCGATCTGGGGCTCCGAGGCGACTTCGGCTTGCAGGTCGATCCCGTGCGGTGGCTCGGCATCTTCGTGCAGGGCGCGGTCGGGATTCGGTTGCTCCGAGGCTTCAGCTTCTTGCCGGAGGTGAGCGTCGGGGTCCAGGTTCGATTCCCATGACGCGCTCGCCCTTCCTCTGCCTCTGCCTCGTCACACCCCTCCTCATCAGCTGCGGAGGCCGTGACGAGCCCGAAGAGATCGAGCGCGTGGAGCTCACCGCGCCGCCCGCCCCGCCGACGCCACGCCCCGAGCCGCCCCCCCTCGTCAGCCGGAACCGCGAGCTGATGGGCACCGTCTACGTGATCCAGGCGCAGGCGCCCGAGGAGCTCGCGGCCCCCGCGATCGCCGCTGCGTTCGACGAGATCGCGCGGCTCGAGGAGGTCCTGTCGGAGTGGCGCGAGTCGAGCGAGATCTCCCGCATCAACCGCAGCGCGGGTGGGCCGGGGGTCGAGGTCTCCGCGGACGCCTTCCGCGTGGTCGAGGCAGGTGTGCAGGTCTCCCGCTGGAGCGAGGGGGCCTTCGACCTGAGCTGGGCCGCGTTGCACGGCCTCTACGACTTCCGGCCGGGCCGGCACCGGAACGCCACCCCCGACGAGATCGCGTCGAAGCTGCCGCTCATCGACTGGCGGCGGATCGCGCTCACCCCCGGCGAGGACGGGCGTGGACGCGTCACGCTCGGCCGCGCCGGCATGGTCCTCGGGACGGGCTCGATCGGCAAAGGCTACGCGCTCGACCGAGCGGGCGAGATCCTGCGCGCCCGCGGCGTCGACCGCTACATGCTGTTCGGCGGCGGCCAGGTTCAGGTGGCAGGTCGCCGGATCGCCGACGAGGGCGAGCGACCTTGGCGGGTGGGGATCCAGCACCCGCGCGACCCGGAATCGTACTTCGCTTTCCTCGAGGCCGACTCGGGGTCCATCTCGACCAGCGGTGACTACGAGCATGCCTACATCGACGCCGAGGGGCGACGGTGGCACCACATCATCGACACACGCACGGGCCTGCCCGCCAACCGGACAGCGAGCGTCACCCTACTCGCGGAGGACGGCCTGCACGCGGACGCGCTGAGCACGGCGGTGTTCGTCCTCGGCCCCGAGCGGGGCCTGCAGATGCTGAGCGAGATCCCCATCCGTGCGGAGGCGGTGATCGTGGGCGCCGACTGCCGCGTCCACATGACCCCCGGCACGCCGGACCGAGTCTTCATGCGGGTCACGCTGGAGGAGGGCGACCGCCTGCCCGGGTGCCCCTCTCCCTGAGCCGAAGGACCCGGACCCGGACCCGGTGTCGGACCCGGTGTCGGACCCGGACCGACCCGGACCCGGACCGACCCGGACCCGGACCCGGTGTCGGACCCGGACCGACCCGGACCCGGTCTCGGTCTCGGTCTCGGTCTCGGTCTCGGTCTCGGTCTCGGTCTCGGTCTCGGTCTCGGTCTCGGTCTCGGTCTCGGTCTCGGTCTCGGTCTCGGTCTCGGTCTCGGTCTCGGCGTCAAGCGTGCGTGTCTGGAGCGCGGTGGCTGCTAAGCCTCGTCGGATGCCGGAGCTCCCCGAGGTCGAGCACACCCGCGCCACGATCGAACGCGTCGCGGCTCGAAAAGTCATCACGCATGCGCGCGTCGCGAAGGACCCCATCGTCGTTCCCGATGGTCATGCGCGGGTCGCGCGCGCCCTGCGAGGGAGACGGATCGTCGGGGTGGAGCGCCACGGCAAGCTCGCGTGGCTCGTGCTCGACGACGGGCCGGCGCTCACCTTTCACCTCGGCATGAGCGGCGCTTGGCGTTTCCCCGACGACGATCCGCTGGCGCTCTCGTCGTCCCCCAAGGTCGTCGATCGGTCGTGGCCGCCGCGCTTCTGGAAGATCGAGCTCACCTTGGAGGACGGCGCCCAGCTCGCGATGATCGACCCTCGGCGCCTCGGTCGCCTCTGGCTCCGCGACGACCCGCGCGCGCACGCGCCGGCTGGCTTCGACGCCTTGCATGAGCTGCCCGCGGCGCGCGCGTTCGCAGCGAGGCTCTCGGGGCGTCGCGGCTCGCTCAAGGGGCTGCTCTTGGACCAGGGCTTCGCGGCGGGGGTGGGCAATTGGATCGCCGACGAGGTGCTCTACCGCGCGGGGCTCGACCCTCGCCGTGACGTGCGGAGCCTGGCGCCGGAAGAGATCGAGGGGCTCCGACGGGCGCTTCGTCACGTCGTGCGCACCGCCGTGAAGGTCGACGCGCGGAAAGATCGCTTCCCGCGGTCGTGGCTCTTCCACGTTCGCTGGGGGAAGGATCGCGACGCGCGGACCCACGACGGTGAGCGCGTCGAGCACCTCACGGTCGCAGGTCGGACGACCGCGTGGGTGCCGAGCCGCCAGCGCTGAGCGCCGCGCCGCTACCGCCGGCGCGCCCGGCGACCGAACGGTCGGAACGTGGAAGGCCAGCATCGCGCTGGTGACGGCGTCGTGCGCGTCGGGTCAACGCGGAGGGGCGTCCGCGCCGAGCGTCGTGACCTCGGCGTCGAGGCGGGCCACGATCGCGTCGAGCGCGTCGGTGCCCTCCTCGAACCCGATCGTGCTGCGGACGTAGGCGTCGGAGTTGGTGAGCACGATCAGGCCGAGCCCCTCGTGCGGGTCGAGGAGCATCAGCGTGCTCGCGCCGTAGGTGCTCCCGGAGTGCCCGATCCAACGGCGCGTCGGCGTGGTGCGTGCGGACCAAGCGAGCCCTTGGCCGCCCGACAGCGACGGGAACTGCGGACGGAAGAGCTCGCCTACGCTCTCTTCGGAGAGCACGCGCGTGTCGTCGAGCGCGCCGCCGCCGAGGTGCGCGAGGGCGAAGCGCGCGAGCCCGAGCACGCTGATGCGCAGCGACGTCGCGGGGTAGAAGGCGAAGCCGTAGTGCGCCGTCGCGACGAACCCTTGGCGCCGGTTCCAGGAGTAGGGGGTCGCGAGGCGCGCGCGGTCGGTGTCGGTCAGGAGCCAGCTCGCCCCGTCCATGCCGAGCGGAACGAAGAGGCGCGCCTCGGAGAGCGCGGGGAGCGGCGCGCCCGCCGCGCGCTCGATCACGTGGCCGAGGACGCCGAAGCCCGCGTTGCAGTAGTCGCGACGAGCGCCGGGCGCGTCGCCGAAGTTCCCGCGAGCGAAGAGGGCCCCGGAGGGGGCGACGTACGCCGCGCCGAACTCGGCGAGGCTCATGGGATCGTCCTCGCCTTCGCTCGTGACGCGCGCGAGGGCTGGCCAGTTGTCTCGCAGCCCGCTGGTGTGGGCGAAGAGCTGGCGCGTGGTGATCGCCGCATCGGGATGGTCGGGGTGCCTCATCTCGTAGCCGAGGTCGTCGAGCGGGGCGTCGAGATCGAGCGCGCCGTCCTCGACGAGCTGCATGGCGAGCGCCGCGACGACGGTCTTCGAGATCGAGGCCACGATGAACAGCGTCCGCGCGTCCACGGGGCGGCCCGTCTCGACGTCGGCGAAGCCGTAGGTGCCGACCCACGCGATCTCGCCGCCCCGCAGGACGGCGGCGCCGAGGCCAGGGATGCCGCCGGCGGCCATGTGGTGCTCGATGAAGCCGTCGAGGTCGTCGGGGGGCCCTGCGTCGGTGCCGCCATCGCGGCCTACGGGGGCAGCGTCAGTCTCCGGGCTCGCGTCACGGGCCCCGGCGTCCGCGTCCTCCAGAGGGAGCGACAGCTCGCAGCCGAAGGATCCCACCAGCGCAGAAAGGAGCACCGTGAGCAGACGCATGGCGGCCAGATTACGTCCTTCGCTCGCCCGCGGCGACAGGCGAGGGAACGTTTCGGGGCCTCGTGCGTCTACCTTGGGAGCGCAAATGATCGACGAATTCGAGAAAAGAGAACGATGTTCGCTGGTTGCGCCGCATGGACCGTCCGGTGGCGACCGAAGTGGTCATCGAGCCACGGGAGTGGCGACCCGAGTCGCCACTCTCTCTTCGTGGACCGGGAATTCCTGACGCGAGTCGCCTGGCCCGAAGATTGCTTGGGTTGGTTTGTAGCGTTCCATCACGCCGCTCCTCATCATGGACCTCTCCCTCTTCACCACCCCCGTCTCCCTCGTGGTCGCCGAGCGCGGCTCGCCGTGGGAGTCGTGGGTCGAGCGATTCTCGACCGGTACCCCGGACGTGGTCGTCGTGATGCAAGAGGTCGGAGAGGGCGCCGATCAGCTCGCGTCGCGGGTGCGCGCGCAGGTCGCGTCGTTCGAAGGGCAGGGCGCAACCCTTGCGCGTGCCGTGATCGTCGCGGGTGAGGCCAACGCGAGCTCGCTCGCCGCCCGGTCTCTCGCCGTGAAGGCGATCGTCGCTCCCATGGTCGCGCTCGGCGAAGGTACGCTGATTCTCGACGGAAATCGCTCGGATCGCTTCGGCATGCGCGCGCTCGCGGACACCGTCTCGATGCAGCTCGCGGGCTCGGGGGTCACCGTCCGGGCGACCGTCGACGCCTTCGCTCACGTCGCGTGATCCCGGGCTCCGCGCTGGGGTTTGCGAGAGGCGAAGAGCCCCGCGGCTGGGCGTCACGACGCTGACGCCCGACGCGGGCGCGACCGCGTGTCGCGTTGCAACTTTGGCAGGGGCGCTTTCAAGATCGCGACCACGGGCCGGGTGGCGTGGTGGGGTTGGGTGGCTCCTCGACCGGCCACGACTGTCTCCACCGGGCCTCGACACTGTGGCCGAGCGGCTTCGCCTCGAGTGTGGCGCTGCGTCACATCGTGGCCAAACGTTCGCTGGGCTGGGACCGATGGCCGGGGGCGCGGACCGGGACCGATGACCGGGGCCGGGCCGATGGCCGGGACCGATGACCGGGGCCGAGGCCGGGCCGATGGCCGGGATCGATGACCGGGACCGATGACCGGGACCGA
>JAHBWH010000102.1 GCA_019637115.1 Myxococcales bacterium
ACCCCGCATCAAGGCTGGCCGAGGCCAGAAGGCCGCGCGCGAGCAGGCCATCCACCGACTCCGCGAGTTCTGGGCCCTCCACGCCGAAGCCGTCGCCAACTTCAAGAAAGGCGACGAGGTCCTCTTCCCTCCCGGCACCTACCGTTGGGCCAAGGTCTTCGGCTTCCCCATCGCCACCTAACGCCCGACCCACCCCACGGAGCCCACCGGATGCCCCAGCACCGGAAGGCCCCACTGCGCCCCGAGCCTCGCGTGACCCACCCCGGCCACGCCGAGGCCGAAGTGCGTCCGTCGCCCGACGCGCCCCGCCGCGCTCGAACGCGGCGCCCGCGCCCGAGCCGACCCGCGCGAACCGCAGAGCGAGAACCATCCGCTCCGACTGAACCGCGCGCTCCGCGCGCTGGAGGCCGTCCTTCGGTTCGTGCTCGGCGCCTCTCGGTTCGTGCTCGGCGTGCTCGGCGCCGGGGTCGTGCTCGGCGCCGGCGCCGCCCTCCATTCATGCTCGGCGCCGCCATTCATGCTCGGCGCCGCCCTCGGTTCGTGCTCGGCGCCGCGCGCTGGAGGCCGTCCTTCGGTTCGTGCTCGGCGGTTCATGCTCGGCGGTTCATGCTCGGTGGTTCGTGCTCGGTGGTTCGTGCTCGGCGGTTCGCGCTCGGTGTAGTGACTCAGAACGCTTCGCCGATGCTGATGTGGAGCGCGCCGGGGAAGCGGGCGCGGCGGCCGAAGGAGACGAGGGTGTCGTCGCTCGTCCTGCGGACCCGCTCGTCTTCGCCGATGACCGCCGCTTGCCGGACCTGCCACGCGAGGTCGAGGCGGATCGGTCCGACGATCGTGAAGTAGCGGAGGCCCAACCCGACGCTGGTTTGCGGGTGGTCGAAGCGGAAGCGGGGCTCGCGGCTCACGTCACCCACGTCACCGAAGAGCACGCCGCCGAGGTCGCCGGTGATTGGGAAGCGGAGCTCGACCGACGCCTCCCAGCGCCGCGTGCCGCCCTCGCGGCCGTCGCCGAGTCGGCCAGGCAAGAAGCCACGGTTGCCGTTGGCGCCGCCACCACGAATGCGCTGGTCGCGCGGGCCGAGCGCCTGGCTGAGCGCGTCGAGCGAGTCGTTGGCCCCAGTGATGAAGTACATCCCGAGGCTGAAGCGCGTCGCGAGGGTGATCCGCTTGGGCAACGGGATGTATCCGCGGACCTCCGGCGCGAGGAAGACGTAATCCCACGACGACGGCAGCCAATAGCCCGCCTGTCGCGCCAGCACCTGCGCATAGAAGCCGGCATGCGGGCGGACGGGGTCGTCGCGCAGGTCGAGCCGGATGACCTCCTCGAGCTCCATGAGATGGTAGTCCGAGGGGACTGGGGCGTCGTCGTTGCGGCGCGCGCGCTTGTCCTCCTCCGCGCGCCGCTCCCCGGGCGGTAGGCGGTAGTAGCTGCTGCGCCAACCCATCGAGAGCAAGATCCGGTGCCTCCAGAAGAAGCGCTCGAGGCGGAAGCCGGCGTCGAAGCGGTGGCGGAAGAAGACATCGAAGGGGTCGGGGCCGAAGTCGTGCGAGGTGCGGACGACGAGCGTCGTCCGCGGCTCGAGGAACGCCGGCTGGCGGAACTCCATGCTCAGCTCGTTGCCGAATCGCGGCGACTCGAAGCTCGGGAAGGGCTCGAGCAAGACGAGCCGGGGTTTCTCCACGACCTGGAGGCGCCTCATCCCCCCGAGCGCGTTGCGGTTCGTGTAACGGGCCAGGAGGTGGAGGTCCCAGATCGGCACCGACTGCACCTCGAACTCGCTGCGATCGAGCAGACCCGATTGAACGCCGACGCCCAGCCCGAAGCGGTGTCGCTGCGCCGGCGTGACCTTCACTCGGACGTCGATGTTGCGCTCCTCCGCGCTCCCGGGCGCGACGTCGTCGGGGACGATCGGCTCGACGACGACCCCCGAGAACGCGCCGAGGTCGAAGACGGCCCGCTGCGCCTCGCGGAGCTCGCTCGTCGCGAAGCGATCGCCACGGCTGATGCGCGTCGCGTCCCGTATGGCCTCGATCGGAAGCCCCTCGGCTCCCTCGACGTGGATGTCGCCGAACGTGCAGACGGGGCCCGGCATGACCACGTACCGGATCCGCGCCTCCCGCGCGGGGCGATCGATTCGGACGTCGCCCCGTACACGCGCGCGCGCGTGCCCTCGGTCGCCGAGCAGCACCGCCATCGCCTGCTTGGTCGCGTCGTGTTTGGCCTCGTCGAAGCGTTCGTCGAGCTCGAGCGTCACGGCGCCGCGCAGCGCCCGTCGTAGCGCCTCGGGCAGGTCGGAGTCCTCGACGGGCGTCGTCTCGAGCGCGGAGAGCTCTTCGCCCGGCCGTGGCAGCGCCGCCACGTGGAGCTCGATCGCCCGAACGAGCGTCGGCTCCCCCTCCTCGACCACGATCGTCACCTCGGCGCGGCACCCCTGGCTCCCGCGCCGGCGCGTGCAGCCAGGATCGTCCCCGCCTTCGTCGTCGGGCGCGGGGATCGTGTCGTCCGTGGCCGCCGCCGTCGGCTCGACGCGCACGTCCGTGACCTGCGCGGCGTGGAAGCCGCGGGCCTCGTACCAGCGCTCGATGCGGCGCACGTCTTGCTCGAGGGCGACGCGATCGAAGAGCGGCCAGTCCGTCCACGGCCAAGCCCAGAGGTTGACGCGCGTATGCGGCACGTCGAAGGGCTCGTTGCCGCAAGAGCCCGGTGGCTGCACGCCGAGCGTCAGCCCCGCGCGCGGGCGCGCGGCCGTCGCGAGGCAGTTGCGCAGCGCGAACTCGTCCATCGCGTCGACGCCCTCGAAGCGCAGACGCGCGACGCCGTATCGGTCCGGCGGAACCTTCGCGCAGGCGGCGAGCGCGAGGAGCGCGAGGAGCACCGGGCGCCACGTGCCCACCATCAGAGCGGCTCCCAGGTCACGCTCACGCTCCAGTTGTTGCCCTGCTCCCACTTGCCGGTGCCGACGAGGCTGTAGGGGAAGAGCATCTCGAGCAAGAAGCCGCCCGCGGCGCGTGCTTGGCCGCTCTGCTCCTCGGTGCCGACGAAGCCCTCGACGTAGAGTCCGCGGACCACCCCCTCGAGCCAGCTCGGGATCAGCCGGTCCGCGGTGAAGCCCGCCCGTACACGCGCCGTGCGCGCGTCCTCGGCCTCGATGCGGAAGACCGGCAAGAAGGCGCCGAGCTCCCGGCGGGTCATCGAGCTCAGGAAGCCCGCGAGCATGCCCGCGAGCACCGAGGTCGCCTGGTCGCGCGCCTCGGTCTCCGCTTGTTGTTGGGGGCGCCCACGCACGAGCAGATCGATCACCGCGCGGTCGTCACCAGCCGCGACGTCGGGCGAGCGGAAGCTGAGCGTCGGCGCGCTGAGGTAGCCGCCGATGTCGACGTAGACACGCTCGCCGGTGCGCAAGGTGTGGAGCGCGCTCAGCTCGAGGCGTGGGTCGATGGTGCTGCCGCCCGCGAAGCGGACCTCCCCCGGCTGGAGCTCGAAGCGCTTGCCGAGCAGCTCGAGGTAACCGCGCCGAACGAGCACCGGCCCCTCGATGCGCGTCGCGTCCTCTTCCGAGCGCGCCTCGACCTGCGCCTGGAGCTGGATCGCGAAGTCTTCCCGGCGCACCCAGAAGGGCGTCGAGCGGATGCGGATGAGCATCGGCACCGGCGGCTCGCCCGGCGCCGTCTCGGCGACGGTTGTCGGCGGGCGCGCGGCAGCGAGCAGCGTGCCACCCGGCAGCGCGTCCACATAGGTGACGTCCCCGTGCTGGACGAGCGGCTGCAGCGTGCGCCCGGCCTGCTCGGGGACGAGGATGGCGACCTCGCTGAGCTCGATGTCGATCGTCCGCTGGTCCGCGCGATCGAGGTCGGCCTCGATGGCGACGTCCGCGGTGATCCACGCGAAGATCACACCCTCGACGCGGGTCGGCATCTCGCGCGCGCGCACCCGGAGCGAGGCGCGGCCGGGCCCGAGACCGGAGAGGCCGACGCGCCCGTCGACCGAGAGCGAGCCTCCCTGATCGACGTAACGGAGATCCTCCAGGAGGATCGCGTCCTCGCGAAGCGTGATGGCGCCGTTGAGCCGCTCGACGCGCACGAAGGGGTCTCGGACGGTGAGGCCGACGTCGCTGACGGCGAGGCGTCCCGTCACGGTCGGCGTCTCGAGCCCACGACCGCGCACGGCGAAGCGTCCGTCGACGGTGCCCTGTGGATCTTCGAGGCCCGGGACGAGCGCGACGAAGGGCGAGATGGGCGCGCGGTGGAGCGCGACGCTCGCGTCCCAGGGCGCGTCGGTGATCTCGGGCGCGAGGCCGAGTGCCTCTGGTTCTGCGCTCGGATCGCGGCCCCACCGCCAAGGGATCGCGCCACGTAGGGCGACGAGCTCGACCTCCCCCGCGCCCGAGGGCGGCGCGTCGACCCGTCGTCGAGGGCGGAAGGCGTCGGCGTCGGCTCGGAGCGAGAGCGAGACGCTGCCTTCGCTCGGCGTGGCGGCGGCGCGGAGGACGGCGTGCATCGGCACGGGGTCGCGGCCCGAACGCGACCGCATCCGGAGCTCTGGGATGTCACCGTCGATCACCACGCGCGGCCGCGCGCCGAGCAGCCCGCGCGCCTCGGAGGAGAGCGTGAGCGCGCCGGTCGCGTGCTCGCAAGCGTAGGGGAGCCCCGAGAGCGGCAGCGCGGACGTGCGGACGTCGGCCTCGACCTCCGGGAGCGCGAAGCCGTGCGCGAGCCACGCGAGCACGTCTGCGGGGGCGCGGACGTCGACGTGCGCGTGACCCGTGGACGTCGCGGGGGCGGTCGTCGTCGGCGAGGACGGAGGCGAAGGGCGCGGAGAGGACGGGGCGGCCGAGCTGGCCGGGCCAGACGAGGTGGACGAGGTGGACGAGGTGGACGAGGTGGACGAGGTGGACGCGCTTGCGTCCACGGCGTTCGCCTCGACGTCGAGCCCCAGCGAGGCTTGGCCTTCAGCCAACGAGAGCACGCCCGCGAAGGTCGGCGTCGCGTTCGCGCAGCCGTGGCTCAGCGTCTCGCCTTCCCAGCCCCCCTCGAAGCGCAAGGCGACGCGCGGGCCGCTCGGAGCTCCTTCGACGGTCCCCGTGACGCCCGCGCGGACGGGGAAGGCCTGGCGGAGCGGGCGAGGCCATTGGTCGAGGCGTCGGGGCGCGACCGTGAGCTCGACCCGGAGGGCAGAGGTCGCGAGCGTCTCGGGATCGAGGCGGGCGAGATCGACGGGCGCGAGCGGCATGGTGGCGCGCGTGCTCGCGAGCGCCCCCTCGGCATCCGCCGCGCTCAGCGTCAGCTCCGCGTGCGCGCCGTCCCAGCGGGCGCCCACGTCGAGCGTGAGCGGATCCCCGTCGAGCAACCGCAGCTCACGCGCGCTCACGTCGACCTCGACGTGGCGCGACGCGGGCGGGAAGGCGCGGCCGCGCGCGGCCGCGTCGAGCTCGGAGGGCACGAGCCCCGTCGCGGCGAGGCGGACGTCGACCTCGCCCCGCACGGGGACGTCGACGGCGAGCGCCTCGAGCAAGGCGAGATCGAGCGCGCGCGCGTCCACGTTCACCTCCCAGACGCCGTCGGCGAGGTCCGCGGGCGTCGGGCGTCGGACGCTCTCGTCGACGCGCGCGGCGACGCGAAGGTCGAGCGCCCCCGCGCCGCGGAGGCTCAGCTCGGCGGAGAGCGCGCCTTCGCTCGCGTAGCTCGCCTGGAGGCGCAGCGCCGAGGGCGAGAGCGTGCCCGCGCGGAGCTCGTCAATCGTCGCGCTCAAGAGCAGGTTGGGCGCGCGCGTCGTCCCCTCGAGGTGCGCCTCGACGTGGACGCGCCCCTCGGCGCCGGCGTCCGTGAGCGCGCGCTCGCCGAGCATCGCGAGCGCGTGGCCGAGCGGGACGAGATCGGCGTCGCCGAGCACGTGCAGATCCGACGCGCCGCCAGGCGCGAAGTGCCCACGCACGCTCACCCCGAGCGCGCCGCCGTCGTCGCGCAGCGCGAGCTCGCCGATGCGGAGCAAGTCTCGCTCGTAGCGGATCCCGCGGAGCTGCGCGCGCGCTGGCGTGGGCCAGACGCCGTGCACGGTCAGCGCGCCCTCCGCCCCGTAACCCGCGCGGTCGATTGTCGCCGCGAGGTCGGCTTGAATCCGGCGACCGCGCGTGGTCGCCTCGCCCGCGATCGTATAGCGAGCGACTCCCCCTCCCTGTGGCCCGCCGACGACGCGGAGCGCGAGGCGCTCGACGGCCTCGCCTCGGAAGACGGCGTTCTCTTCCGTGACGTCGAGCTCCACGGTCGGCCCCCGCAGCGACCCGCGCACGTGACCGCGCACGCCGAGCCGCTCGGCTCGCAAGCCGGGCACGCGCAGCGAGCGTGCCTCGATCGAGCCCTGGGCCGCGACGCGCTCGCCCGTCAGCGAGAAGCGCACGTCCGCGCGGAGGCGCGCGTCGACCCCGGGAGCGACGCGCCGCAGGTTCGGGTCGCGCGCGAGCTGGGGCAGGTCGACGTCGAGGTGGCCCGAGACCGTGTCCCCGTCGACCTCGCCGCGGAGGCGGAAGAAGCCGCCACGCGAGAGGTGAGGCACGTCCGCTGCGCGGAGGACGACCCGGCCGTCGTCGCCGAGGAGCGCTTCGGCCTCGAGCGCGCCCACCGTCCAGACGTCGTAGCGGAGGTCACGCGCGTCGGCCCGGACGGCCCAGCCGGCGTCCTCGCGCGCGAGGGTCGCGCGGACGTCGGCGTCGACGGTCGCGTCGGGAAGCGGCGCGAGCACGCCGTCGAGCGCGAGCGCCTGCGTCGAGACGTGCGCGCGCAACGTCTCCGCCTCGTAGCGGGCCTCGAGCGCGACCGAGCCTCCCGGCGCGCGGGCGACGCCCTCGGCCTCGAACGAGCCCTCGCCGCTGAATGCGCCGAGCGGACCTCGCGCGTCGAGGGCCAGCGTGACGGCGCCGGGCAGGAGACCAGCGACCTCGGGCAGCCCGAGCGCGCGAAGGAGCTCCGGCGTGACCCGCGCGTCGACCGAAGTCTCGAGCGCGTCGGGCCCGACGTCGAGGGTCTCGCCCCACGTCAGCGTGGTCCGACCCTGGAGCACCACGGGCGCTTGGAGCGTCGGTCTCGCCGCGGCGACGATGGGATCGCTCGCCTGGCGCGCCCGACTCGGGTCGCTCAGCTCGCTTGCTCGCATGGTCTCGCTCTCGCTCGAGCTCGAGCCGACCCCCGAGCTCGGCGCGGAGCGCTCGGTCGACGGCCTCGGGGCGTCGGCGTCGTGGTCGCCCGTGTCGAGTCCGGTCGGGCCGCTCGCGCTCGCGCTCGTGATCGTCCAGCGGAGCGCGCTCGGCTCGCGAGCGTCGAGGTGAACCGCTCCCGTCACGTCGAGGTGCAGCCGCGGCGCCTCCCCGTCGCGCAGACCCGCCGAGAGCGTCAGCCCGGTCACGTCGACGGCGGGTCCGAGCGAGACCTGGCCGGCGAGCTGCAGGTCGTGCACGCGCGGGTCGAGCGGGAGCTCGCCGAGCGCGACCTCGGGTCCGCGCACCTCCCCCACCTGGACACGCACCTCGCCGAGGCGGACGTCGGGCAACACGACCGGCTCGTCGTCCGGGGGTTCCTCGCTCGGCGTCATGGGCGCGAAGGTCTCGACGAGGTCGTCGAGGTCGCGCAGGTCGACGTGGATGGCGTCGAGCTCGACGCCGTCCACGTAGACCACCCCCGCGAGGCTCTCGCGCAGCCGCGGGCGCGCGACGAGCGAGCGCACGGAGAGGACCTCGCGGCCGCTGGGCGCGCGGGCGCGAAAGCCCTCCACTCGGAGCTCGCGAAGCGAGAGGGAAGCGCAGCGGTCGATCTCGAACTCGCCGCGGAGCTCTTCGTCGAGAAACCGTCGGACCTCGTCGCAGACGAGGTGGCGGGCCGCCGGGGTGTCGAAGTGCAGCAAGAAACTGCCGACGACCGCGAGCAGCCCGAGCACGAGCCAGACTGGGATCCCCAGGATCCTCAGCCCCCACCGCCGCCAGGACGTACGTGGGGCTCCCTCGCTCATGTGCGAACGTTAGTACCATGGCCGAAGAGGTCGAACGGGCTTTCGTCGTGCGCCCCTCGTGCTCCCTTCGCGACGGGGCATCGCCAGGAGAAGGCAGCCTTCTCGAGCTGTCCGCACGGATCCGCACACCCGCTTTTGCCGCAGCGCGGACGAACGTGGGCGAACAGCGTTCTCTTGGTGGCCAGGTCTTGGACGATCGTGACGTCAGGGCGTGCGGACCCGAGCGCGCGATTCGTGCACCTCGAGTCGGAAGAATCGAATAAAGGTGACCGAACGGTCTTCGTTTTGTGTGGCCCGCTTCCTGCTCCGTGGGGACGCATGCAACGCCATCTCCCCCTCTGGATCCTCGTACTCTCGACGTCCTCGGCGTGTGTGAACGCGCTCGGCGCCGCGGACATCGACGATCTCTCCGTGCTCGACGGCGCCGACGACTTCAGCTCGGACAGCCGCGCGCTCTACGGCAACCCGCGCGGCTACTTCCCGCGTGACGCGAACGGCGTCGCCACCGTGCCTGTCTGCTGGCTGCAGGGGGGCTTCGCCGACGAGAAGGAGTGGGTCCGCGACAGCGTCGAGCGCGAGTGGGCGGCCAACAGCCGTCTGGAGTTCACGGGCTGGGGCCGCTGCGACGCGGAGACGCCGACGTTCGCGATCCGCATCGCGATCGAGGATACCGGCCGCGCGCCCTGGTCGTACGTCGGCCGCGTGTCGCGCGCCCCGTCGATGTCGTTGAACTTCACGTTCCGGAACTGGAGCCAGATCTGCAGCAACGGCCGCAACAACTTCCCCGGCGACGACCTCGAGTACTGCATCCGCGGCATCGCGCTGCACGAGTTCGGCCACGCGCTCGGCTTCTTCCACGAGCAGGATCACCCCGGCAATCGCGGCTTCTGCGACAAGAGCCGCGCGCAGCATGGCAGCGAAGGGGTGGTCATCACGCCCTACGACGCGATGTCGGTCATGAACTACTGCGCGCCGTGGGGGCAGCAGTCGCTGAGCGAGCTCGACATCGAGGGCCTGCAGGTCGTCTACGGCGCGCCGATCAGCGAGCCAGAGCTGCCGGAGCCCTGGCAGCCCGAGCCGCAGCTTCCGGAGCCGCCGGCGCTCGGCGCGTCGTGTCGGCACACCTTCGGCGGGACGTATGCGGACACGGCGTGCTCGGCGAGCTACCAGTGCTGCGACGGGGCCTGGCGCCTGCTCTCCGCGGGCGGCTGCGGTGCGTGCCTGTGCACCGAGACGAGCGGCCAGCGCGGCTGCTCCCGCTGAGTACAGCTCCCCGGAAGTGTGACCAGGTGCGGCAGATCCATCCCGTCCAGCTGCGTTGCTCCTCAGTCACGGGTGAGCAGCCTGCTCCCTCGTCGCGCCTTGCTGGACGGGCGCCTCTTTGCACCTGGTCGCGAACCTCCGGTTTGTTGTACTGAGCGCGGACCGCCGTCCGAACGAAGCCTCGTCGCGCCGCCGCTCGACGGGGCTTCGTCGCGTGACGTGCGCGCGAACAGCGGATCGAGCGCGGTCGTGGCGTGGTGAGCAGGCTTGACCGCGGCCCCGACGATTTGGCGAGATGCGCGCATGCGGAGAGCGTGGGGCGTGGTGTGGGCTTCGGTGGTGATGGCCGCGGCGACTGAGGCGCGCGCGGGCAACGACGACTCGTTCTTCCAAGGGAACGACGCCGCGATGCTCGGTGGCGCCGTCGCCGCGGTCGGCGAGGGGCCGGACATGATCTGGTACAACCCCGCCGGCCTGGCGGGGAACACGCGCAGCCGCATCGAGCTGAGCGGCAGCGCGTTCTCCTATCGCTTGCGAAACCTCGATCCCTACCTCGCCGTCTCCTACCCCGACGGGACGGCGGACTCGGCGGGGCTTCGGAGCCGCGAGTTCCAGAGCGTGCCCTCCGCGCTCAGCCTGGCGCGGAGCGTCGGGGACGGCGTGACGATCGGCTTCGGCGTCTTCGTGCCCGCGCAGGACACCTTCGCGACGTCGCGCGCGCTGTCCGTCTCGCGCGACGAGGGGTCGCTCGAGCTCGCGACCAGCGCGAGCTTCCAGCACCAGCGCATGCATGCGGGGCCTTCCATCGGCTTTCGCGTCGGCGCGTTGAGGCTCGGCGTCTCGCTCTTCGGCGTGTACGAGCGGGTGGCGCTGCAGGAGCGCCCGACGCTCCAGGTCGAGACGCCCGAGGTTCGCGTCGCGGCGACCGAGGAGCTGCGCTTCGAGCTCTCCCGCCTCGCGCTGGAGCTGGTCCTCGGCGCGCAGCTCGAGCTACCCCGCGGCGTCCGCCTGGCCGCGGTCGTGCGAGGGCCACGCATCCGGATCTCCGACAGCGTGGACTACGAGGTGCTCGCCTTTGGCGCGTTCGAAGAAGGAGGTGACGCGGACTTCTTCTTCTCGCGGCTGCGTGATCGCTTCGCGCTGCGGGACCGGCGGGCCGTGCTCGCCGCGCCGATCGAGGTGCTCTTCGGGGTCGGATGGCGGAGCGAGCGCGCGCGCGTGGGCGCCGACGCGCGCTTCTCGCACGCCTACGAGGGGCTCCTCGAGAGCGCCTTTCAGTACAACTTCCGCGTCGGCGGCGCGGTGCGGGTCACGCCGAACGTGGAGATCGGCGGAGGTGTCTTCACCGACCGCGCGCACTACACCGAGGCCTTCTCGGCCCTCGCCGTCCTCGACTACTACGGCGCGAGCTTCGGCATCACGCTGGACACGCCGGTCGACCTCCTGTCGCGGCGCGAGGGCGCGCGCCCCGAGCCGCTCGTGCTCCGCCTGACCCTGGCGGTACGTTATGCAGCGGGGATCGGCGCTGGCTACGGCACCGCGGTCGACTTCGGCGCCGACGACGACCAGCTCTTCCGGCCGACCGCCCCGGTCGACGTCGTCTTCCACGAGCTCGGCGCCTACGTCGGCAGCGGCATCGACTTCTGAGCCGCGTCCGCGGCGCTACGCCGGGCGGCAGACGAAGAGGGCGTCGTCGAGGGTGAGCACCGGCTGCTTCGCGGAGCCGCGACACAGGTAGGGGGCGCGCGCGAGGCGGGTGACCTCCCAGCCCGTGCCGAGGAAGAGGTGCTCGTCGAAAGCGCGCGCCTGCCGCTCCCAGAGATCGGGGCCCGGAGGGACCTTCGGGAGGAGCTCCTCGGGGTCGACGACCTGCGCGCCGACGTGGACGTGAGGGCTGAGCGGGAAGGGGACGGCGACGAGGAGGCGCGCGTCGGAGGTGGCGAGGGCGCGGAGGCGCTCGAGCAAGGTGAGCGGGTGGGCGGCGCGGTCGAGGACGTTGAGGAGCGCGAGCGTGTCGAAGGGCGCTGCGCGCTCGTCGCTCAGAGGCTCGCGCGAGAGATCGCGCTCGACGCAGGTCCAACCGCGGCGCCGCAGCCGCTCAGCCATCTTCGACGAGGTCTCCGTCGTGACGACCTCGTCGAAGGAGGGAGCGAGCTCGGCGGTGACGTTCCCGTCGCCCGCACCGACGTCGAGGAGGCGCCCCGCGAGCGGGCGATCGACGAGCTGTCGCCACTGGTCGGCGCCGAGCACGCGCATGTCGTGCGCCCCCGTGAGCGCGTTCGCGTCGTAGTCGCTCATCACCTTCTTGGCGATCGCCTGCGCCGCGAGCTGCAGCGCGCCGTTTGGGCGCGCGAAGCAGTCGTCGATCCAGGCGCGCGTCGAGGGATCGGCGTCCAGGCGCACGAAGCGGTCCGCGAGCGGGCCGAGCGCCTCGAGGCTCGCGCCATACCGCAGCGAGAGCCCCCGGTAGAGGTCGGCGAGCATCGGCCTTCCCTGACCCGAGGATCGTGCGCGCGCAAACGCGCCGGCTCCCGGCCCACGCAACCCGGACCCGGACCCGGACCCGGCCCACGCAACCCGGACCCGGACACGGACCCGGCCCACGCAACCCGGACCCGGCCCACGGACCCGGACCCGGACCCGGACCCGGACACGGACACGGACACGGACACGGACACCAACCCAGGACCACCGACACCCCACCCAAGCGCGCGTGCCTTTGACACACACCAGCGGATTCCTACACTCCGCCCGTCGCGCTCCGCGACGCGGCCCCTCGCGGGACGCCGTTCCCTTCACCGCGCACACGCGCCGGAGACTCCATGGCCAAGCAGCTCAGCGATTTCGTCCTCGACAAGCGCATCCTCGAGCGGAACCTGAAGAAGGGCCTTCTCACCCAGAAGGACCTCGAGTCCCACATCGGCGGGCTCCCCGACCGCGCGGACCACGCAGAGACCATCCGCATCGGGCCGGCGGTCGAAGAGGACGCAGGGGCCGCGAATGAGTGACGATCTCTCCGAGGCGGCGCGCCGCGAGGCCGAGCGCAAGGCCGACGAGGCCGAGAGCCGACAGCCAGAGGCCGCGCCGCCCGTCGACTTCGCTACCTTCGCGTTGAGCCTGGGCAGCACGGCGCTCATGCACCTCGGCGCCGCGCCCCCAGAGCTCTTCGAGGGCGGTCAGGCTCCTCCCGTGAGCCTGCCGCTCGCCAAGCAGACGATCGACCTCATCGCGATGCTCGAAGAGAAGACGCGCGGCAACCTCGACGGCGAAGAAGAGCGCCTGCTCTCGCAGCTCCTCTTCGACCTCCGCATGCGCTACGTCACGCTCGCCAAGTAGGCCCCAGACGTCGCGCTCGCCGTATCGGCGCGCGCGACGTCTCGGTCGCGCGCTCGGGGAGCTGTACTCAGGCCGCGCGGCGGCGCCAGAAGAGCCACGCCACCATCGGCAGCCACGCGGAGGCCTGGGGCGCGCTCGCGCACCCGCAGCCGCCCGCCTCCTCGTCGGGGCCCGCGTCCGTAGGGACGCCCGCGTCGACGGGGGGCAACCCCGTCGCCCGGACCCACACGTGGCTCGTGATCGCCACGGGGCGCCCGCCGAGGTCCAGGTGGACGCGCCAGCGATCGTCCTCGTCGCCAGACGGCGCCTCGACCTCGAGGCTGATCTCGAAGGGGTCGGCGTCGACGGGCACGCTCTCTCCGCTCGGCGAGCCGTTACGGAAGAAGCGGACGTTCCCCGCGGTCGCCCCCGTGATGCGCGCGCGGAGCGTGACGCGGCCCGCGGCGTCGCCGTTGACGGTGTCGCCGACGAGCGCGTCGCCCGCGAAGAGCTCGACCATCGGGTCCTCCGGGCCCTCGAGCTTTACGACCGTCCGCCCGGCGCGCACCCCCTCGAGGATGGCCGCCACGCTCAGCTCGCGCGCGTAGACCATGGTGGTCGGCGAGCCGGTCGGGCTCTGCGTCGCCGAGAGATCACGCCCCGCTCGGTGGTCGTCGCTGCCGCCGATCGCCGCGACGTGCGCTCCGGTGGCGAGCAGCGAGTCCCAGAAGCGCATCGAGGGCATGAAGAAGAAGATCCCGGTGGTCGAGTACGCGCCGTTCTGCACCTCGACGGCCGCGATCCGACGAGGCGCGAGCTCGAGATCCCACGCACAACCCAAGCATGCGTTGCCGAGCCGCAGGGCAGGGTGGTTGACGGTGAAGAGGCCCCCTTGGGCGTCGACCGCGTCGGCGATGCTCTCCGCGGTGACCGAGAGCCCCGAGCGCACCCGGAAGTCCACCCACTCGGTCACGCCGAGCGCGTTCGCGTGGCCGTCGTACGTCGTGATCTCGATGCCCGGCAAGAGGAGCAGCGATGGATGGCGCGCCTGCACGTCGGCGATGAGATCGAGGTGCGAGACCACGTTGTGCTCGGTGAGCGCGATGAAGTCGAGGCCGCGCGAGACCGCGAAGGCGGCGGCCTCGTCGAGCGTGGGGGCGGCGTCGCCGCTCTCGCGCGTGTGCACGTGGAAGTCGCCCGCGAACCATCGCGGGCCGTCGCCGAGCGCGGAGGCCGGAATGTAGGGGGTCCGCGGCGTTGGCGCGAGCGTCGGCGCGTCTCGGAAGAAGACCTCGACGCGGTAGCGCGCGGGGCGCTCCTCCACGAGCGCGGCGCCGACGAGCACCGCCCACTCACCCGCCGGCAACGGGCCCGGCAGGTAGCTCCGGGACGCCGCCTCGGCCCCGATGACGGCGGGCTCCGTGTTGCCGCCACCCCAGCCGCGGACGCGCTCTGGGTCGCGGACGCCCCAGTCGAGGATGTTCACGTCCGACAGATCGTCTCCGCGGACTTCCAGCTCGACGACGCCCTCGGGCACCACGAAAGGCAGCTCGAAGTACACCGCGTCCTCCGCGACCTCGCCTTCGAGCACGAGGTCTTGCGCGATCGCGGGGCCCACGAGCACCAGGAGGCCGAGAAGGGCGAGCGCTCTCATGAGCGAAGCATACCAGGACGCAGCGCGGACCCTCGGCGGGTAGGACGGCTCGCCTCTCGAGGCGCGCTCGCGCTTCGAGCCGGTCGCCACCTCTTCGAGGCGTCCGCCCAGCGGCTCGTCCATCGACGCGCGCCCTCGACGCGCCCACCACTCGAGGTCCCACCGGACGCGCCGTGCTGATACGCTCGCGAAGATGGTTCGCGTCTTGCTTTGGGTCGTTTGGGCGCTCTGCGCCGCGCTCGTTGCCTGTGGTCCCGAACGTCGCATCCGCACCGACGCCGGGCTCGACGCCGAGGTCGTCGACGCGATGACGCCCCCCGAGGACGCGAGCGGCTTCGACGCCGGTGAGACCGACGCCTCCGAGCCACCCGTCGATGGTGGCTCGGACGCGGGCACGCCCGGACTCGACGCGGGCCCCACGCCGGGCACCGGCCAATACCTCGATCGCTGCACGGGCGACGGAGACTGCGCGGGCGGCCGCTGCGTGGACGACGTCGGCGGTAGCCGCTTCTGCTCGCGGGCGTGCGCCGCGCACACGGGCTGCGCGCACGAGCACGTCTGCAGCGACGCTGGCGCGTGCATCCCCGATGACACGGGCGCGGTCTGCGCCGTCTCCACGCCTGCGACCTGTCGGCTCGGGCTCTGCCTCGGACCTGCGGGCGGCAGCGGGCAGTGCACGCGCCCCTGCGACACGGCCACCCAGTGCCCGGCTGGCTGGGCGTGCACCGACGTCGGCGCGGCTTTCCGTGTGTGCGTCGACATCGAGAAGCCATGTACTGCTGCCGGGAGCGAGTGCGGCTCGAACCTCTGCATCCCGGGCGTCGGCTGCACCGCGACCTGTCGCACCGCGGCCGATTGCCCCGCGCGCCGTTTTCCTGGGCTGCCGCCCTACACGTGTATGGCCGCGTTCGGCTCCTCCGTGCCGATCTGCGCGCCGCCGGTCGCGCCCGAAGGCGACATCTTCGGCGACGACGCCATGGGGGCCGCCTGCAACGCGGCGGGCAACGAGTGTCGCAGCGGGCTCTGCGCGGATCTCGGCGCCGTCGGCTTCGACCGCTGCATCCAGACCTGCGGCCCCGAGGGTGGCTGCGCGGTCGGCTGGGGGTGCAAGCCAGAAGAGGTCACTGGCGGGGGCATTCACACCTTCTGTGTCCCGGCCGGCACGGGCGCGCTCGGCGCGGCGTGCGGCCGCGCGTCGCAGTGCGCGAGCGGGCTCTGTGACTCGGCGGGGTATTGCACGCGCCTCTGCGCCGACGGCCTGTGCCCCACGGGCTGGAGCTGCACGCCGGTCCCCGGAACGACGATTGGCGTCTGCCGCCGCTGATCGCCCCTCGGGTGGATCACTCCGGGAGCGGAACCCCGCGCGGCTCCTCGGCTTCACCTTCCGGCTCGGACTCCGAACCCTCCGGCGCTTCGTACCCTGGGCACCCCGGCTGGTTCGGTTCGAAGTCGCAGGGGCCTGGGTTGACCACGCAGTCCGGCGGCTCGCAGCCACCGCTCGTCGTCGTCGTCGCCGAGCTGCCACCGCCACCCCCGCACGCAACCACGAGCGCGCTGCTCACCACCCACCGGAGCTTCGTCCCCATCCAAGCAGTGTACCTTGGTCGATCCGACGGCGACAGCGGGGGCCCTTCAGCTGCCCACGAGCACGGCGACCGTCCGCTCGAGCGTCCAGAAGGCCGCCACCGATCCGAGCCCGTAGGCGAGCGCGCGGGTGACGCCGCGGTCGAGGGTGTCGCGTCCTCGGAGCGCGAGCAGGCCGAGCACGCCGAGGGCGACGAACGCGAGCTGCCCGAGCTCGACGCCGAGGTTGAAGGCGAAGAGAGCGGAGACGAGGCCCCCCGCGGGCAAGCCGACCTCGGCGAGCGCGCCCGCGAAGCCGAGCCCATGCAAGAGGCCGAAAGCCGCGGCGATGAGGGCGGGGTAGCGCCCAGTGAGGGTGGGGACGGTCGGCGACGCCGAAGACTTGGCGTCGCCGGTCGGCGAACCGAGCGCGTCTACGCGGGGACGCGCGAGCTCGTGGGCGAGGACGAGGATGCTCAGCGCGATGCACGCCTCGACCGGGGCGATGGGGATGGCGACCCACCCGAGGCTCGCGAGGGCGAGCGTCACGCTGTGGCCGAGCGTGAAGGCGGTGATCGTCACCACGAGCGCACGCCAGCGTCGCACCAGGAGCACGAGCCCGAGCACGAAGAGCAGGTGATCGACGCCGAACGCGATGTGCTCGACTCCGAGCGCGAGGTAGCGCGCGAAGGCGTCGTCCGGCGCCCCCGAGAGCGCGTAGGTCGGCTGGCCCGCGTGGAGGGTGGCGCCCTGCGCCTCTCCCTCACCGCGGACCTCGAGCCGGACCTGCAGATCGACGGGGAGGTTTCGGAGCCCGAGCGCGCCACGCAGGGGCGTCGGGCAACGGAGATGCCAGTGACGCTCGACGGCTGTCCGCTGCGTGCGCGTCGTCGCGGGCGCGCGCGGCTCGCAGCCGTCCGGGCCCACGAGCTCGATCGCGAGCGCGCGGTCGGGGCTGCCGCTGACCCGCAGCGCGACGTCCACCTCGCCCGTCGCGCCCACGTCGGCGGTGAGCAGACCAAAGCCGGCGGGGTGGGCACGCGCCGACGGAACGAGACCCAAGACCAGCAACACGAGCAGACCCGCCAGCCAAGGCCGCCCAAGACGACGACGGGACGTCCGCGCGAACGCGAACGCCGTCCGCGCCCACGCGAACGCCGACCCCGCGCACGTGCTCCACGTCCACGACCACGTCCACGTCCACGTCGTCCACGTCGTCCACGTCCACGTCCACGTCCACGTCCACGTCCACGTCCACGTGCGCGTGCGCGTGCTCGTGTCCGTGCCCGCGCCCGACTCCCCCGACGACTCCCCCGACGACTCCCCCGACGACTCCCCCGACGACTCCCCCGACGACTCCCTCCGCGACTCCACCGGGGCACCCGAATCCGACGAGAGGCCGCTCATCCCGGCTCCCGGCGGCGCTCTACGGGGAGCGCCTCGATCAGCGCACGGACCGCGGCCTCGAGCGCCTCGTCTCGCCGCGCGTCCTCCCAGTCGGCTGATACCTGTGCGTGCACGTCGGCCAGCGCGGGCTCCTCCGAGGCGCGGCGGGCGTCGACCCGGACGAGGTGCACCCCGACCGCGCTGTCTACCGGCCCCGACCACTCGCCGAGCGGCGCGGCGCGCAGCGCGGCCACGAAGTCGGCCCCGAAGTCCACCTCGACGCGCCGTGGATCGGCGTCGGGGAAGGCGTAGCCACCCAGGAAGAGGTCGCCGTGGGCCTCGGGGCGCGGCTCGTCGGGGGCGGCCCGCAGCGCATCGAGCGCCGCGCGAGCGTCCGCGTGCGGGTCGCGCCGCGCGCGGCGATCGAAGAAGACGTGCCGGTAGCGGACACGCGCGGGGAGGCGATAACGGCCGGGGTGGGCCCGCAAGAAGGCGAAGAGCTGTGCGTCGGTCGGGGGCTCGATGGGCGCCGTGCTGCGCAACAAGAACTCCATCTTCTGCGCGAGGCGCCGACGCACGATCACGTCTCCTTCGGCGAGCCCGAGGCGCGCGGCCTCCCGCACCAAGGCCTCCTCGCGGAGGAAGCCGCGGACGACCGCGTCCTCGTCGCGGGCGGCCGCGCCCGTGCTCCTCACCGTCTCGTGCCGCAGGCCTTCGACGAACGCGTCGGTGATCACGAGCGCAGGCTCCTCCTCGTCACCGCGCGCGCGGTCGAGGGCGAAGATCAGGGCACCGAGCGCGACGAAGTGGACGAGGGGCTCTCGCAGCCACCGACGCACGACGCTCATCGTCGGGCCGCGTGCTCGAAGGAGTCGAACGTGAGCGCCTCGATCGGCTTCGGGAGCAAGCGGCTCGGCAGCAGCGACCCGTCGAGGTAGCGCCAGCCCGTCCCGTCGTGCACGAAGCGGCTGCGCTCGGCGAACGAAGCGTCGCGGCGGCCTCGCGCGACGAGCACGTGGAAGAGGACGTGGGCGTAACCCTCGTGGTCGGGCCCGCCGACGTCGAGGATGCGGAGTCGCTTGTAGCGCAGGGGCTTCGTCCCCTCCCGGATCTGCGAGAGCCAGTCGTCGTAGGCGGCACCGTCGCGCTTCTCGTCGTGGTTCGAGTCGAGGGTGCGCCAGAGGTACGGGAAGTCGCGCCGGACGAACGCCACGTAGCGGGACCGCATCAGCGACTCGGCGTCGGGGGGCTCGGCGCCAGCGTGGAAGGGGCCGCAGCAGGCCGTGTAGGGGCGGCCCGAGCCGCAAGGACAGGCGTCGCTCATCGCGCGGAGGATAGTACGCCCGCCCGTCGCGCACCGCCCCACCGCCGCGCTGGTGGTGCCGTCGGTCGCTCGACCTCGCCCCTGTGCCTCGCCGGTGGGGCACGATGCGACGCGTGTCCTCACTCGTGAACGTGGTTGCGTCATGACCGGGATGTCATCATGGGAACGACATGACCACCGCGGACTGGGCGCGAGAGCATGTGGGTCCCCTCGAGTGGTGCCCGAGCAGACAGCTCCTGCGCACCATTCGCCTCTACGACGAGCTGAAGCAGGCCGGCGTGCCGCGGCGGGCGCTGGCGCCCATCGTCGCGACCTATCGGTTCTGGAGCGTCATCACGGGCGCGGACATCCCGCTGAACGCGCACATCGATGGCGGGCTCCTGATGCCGCACCCGCAGGGGATCGTGATCCACCCGGATGCTCACATCGGGCCCAATTGCCTCTTGATGCAGCAGACGACCATCGGGGTCGGGCCGAAGCCTGGCCTGCCCGTGCTCGAGGGGCGCGTCGACGTCGGCGCCGGCGCGAAGGTGTTGGGCGGCGTGAACATCGGGTGGGGCGCGAAGATCGGCGCGAACGCCGTCGTCATCGACGATGTCCCGCCAGGCGCGACCGTCGTCGGCGTACCGGCGCGGGTCGTCGACCGGTCCACCGTGGTCGCCGCCTGACGACGCCGCTGGTGCTCCAGCCCGAAGCTCGTTCCGGGCGTCCGCCGGCCTCTCGTCCGGCGCAGCAACCGAACTCCAGGCCGACCCGAACACCCAAGGACCTCGGACCTCGGGGACGACGAGCGTGCGTGCGCAAGCTCCGGACGGAGACTCTGGTCACCGGCGGCAGCGGCTAGGGTATCCGCCACCGGTCGCCGCCGCGTCGTCGGGCGGCGCCTGGCAGGGCGGGGGCGGGGATGGACTCTCCCCGCAATTGTCGACATCGTCGCGGATTCGCCCGACCAGGCTCTCCCTCTCCCGTGGATGGCACGCGTCGTGCTCTGGGGTCCTACATGTCCGGAAACAAGCTCCGCTACCTCTTCCCGGCCCTGCTCCTCGCGCTCGCGTGTGGCGACGGCTCGGCGCCCCCCGACATCACCCCGGAGGACGACTTCTTCCCGATCGAGGCCCCCGGCCTCTACGACGACGCGCCGAGCAACGACGAGCTGGCCGACGAGGGCAAGGCCGACGAGGTGCTGCCGCGTCAGTTCGACCTCATGGCGACCCAGTCGCCGATGAAGAACCAGGGCAGCCGCGGCGTCTGCTCGATCTTCGCGACGACCGCGCTCGCCGAGCACCTCTACAACGTCGAGGGCACGCTCCCGAACCCGGACTTCTCCGAGCAGTTCCTCCAGTGGTCCACCAAGGTCGAGGCCGGCCGCTTCACCAACACCTCGGGCTCGAGCGCCCAGGTGAACATCGACGCCTTCAATCGCTTCGGCAACGTGCTCACCCCCGAGTGGCCCTACGAGAGCCGGCCGTGGGGCGCGAGCGACGACGAGCGCTGCGTCGGCGACGAGGCCACCCAGCCGGTCGTCTGCCACACGAACGGCAACCCGCCGATGTCGGCGCTCATGGCGCGCCGCTGGCGGATCCCGCGGGGCCGGTTCGTCTCGAGCCGCGTGAACAGCCTCAAGTCGTTCATGTTCAACTCGGGCACCGCGGTGCAGGTCGGCGGCGACTTCTTCTACCAGGCGTGGGGCCACGGCGGCTCGCGCATCCCGCGCTACGCCGGTTACCGCGACTTCGGCTACGTCACGATGCCGAACGACGAGGACATCCGCTCCTCGCGTGAGCACCGCGCGGGCCACTCGGTGACCATCGTCGGCTGGGACGACGACCTCGAGGTCCAGGCCATCGACGCCGAGGGCAACCTCGCCGTCGACGCGAGCGGCAACCCCGTCATGCAGCGCGGCTTCTTCCTCTTCAAGAACAGCTGGGGCAGCGGCTGGGCGACCCGCAACCCGATGGGCGCAGGCTACGGCTGGATCCAGTACGAGCACGTCGAGCGCTTCATGAGCGCCTACGGCTCGGGCGTGCCCGAGGTCTCGCTCACGGAGATCTGCACCGACGGGATCGACAACACCTTCAACGACCTCGTCGACTGCGCCGACCCGGCCTGCGCCACCGACCGCGCGTGCATCGATCCCTCCGGCAGCTACGAGAACGCCACGGTCATCGACATCCCGGACAACACGCCGGCCGGTATTCGCAGCACGATCGAGGTCGCCGAGGGCGGCGTCATCAGCAGCCTGAGCGTCGACGTCGACATCACCCACACCTACCGCGGCGACCTCATCGTCGCGCTCGAGAAGGGCGACACCCGCGTCACCCTCCACGAGCGCGAGGGCGCGGGCGAGGACGACATCCGGCGCACCTACGAGGTCCGCGACTTCGACGGGCAGGACGCCGCGGGGACGTGGACGCTCCACGTCGTCGACGCCGCCCGCGCCGACGTCGGCCGCCTCAACCGCTGGGCGCTCAACATCACCCGCTGCGCGGGTGGGGACTGCGACTCGACGCCGACCACGCTCACGGGGAGCAACGACACCCTCCGCGTCATCCCGGACAACGACCCGGCCGGCGCCTCGAGCGACATCACGCTCACGGGCGAGGGCACCATCGCGACCGCACGCGTCACCGCGAACCTCACGCACACCTTCTTCGCGGACCTCCTCGTCACCCTCCGCAAGGACGGCGGCAGCCCCATCGAGCTGATGCGCGAGCAGTACATCAGCGGCACCATGCTGATGCGCACCTTCACGGTGGATGGGCTCAACGGCCAGGCGGCCGCGGGCACCTACACCCTCCACGTCGCCGACCTGGCGGCGTCGGACGAGGGCACGCTCAACGGCTGGAGCATCGAGGTCGTCACCGAGTGATGGTGGTGCGAGCCCGAACATGAAAGAGGCGCCCCCCGGGGCGCCTTTTTCGCGTCGTGGGGTCTCCCTGCTCGCGCCAAGGATGGGTTCGAGGCCGCCTTCGTGGAGCGGCCGTCTCACGCACTCCGTGTCACCGATCGAGCCCGCGGTCTCTGGCGCGCGGCGTGAACCTCCGAGGGGCCGTCGACCCTCGATGAGCGCCGCAGAGGACGCAAATGACGCCACCGGCCACGAGCGAGCCGTGCTGCGTGCTTTCGTTCCACGCGGGGGCTCGCCGCGGGTCGAACGTCTCCTCGGTCTGCCGGGCCCCCACATGACCCCTGGTGCGCTCGCGCGCGCCGATTCGTTGGAGGGCACATGAAGCAAATCATCGGCGTTCTCGCCTTCGTCGTTGCCATATCGACGGCCTCCTCCGCCCACGCGGCGCCCAAGGTGGCGATCTTCAACACTGGAGAGCACCTGTTCCACGCTGGGGATCTGCCGGCACCGTACGACCAGGATCCTGGCCTCACGGGGTTCTCCGCCGGGTATCGCTGCGAGGTCTTCGGGCTCTTCTGGGCCTACATGGCCTGGTGGGATTGCAAGGCGGCAGCGGTGGACGAGGCCCGCACGACGTACATCGACGCGCCAGAGATCGTCGCGGCGATCGACGCCGCCTACGACTCCGGTGACATCCAGACGGGCTTGTGGGAGGGGAAGGCGCGTTGGCTCTTCTTCTTGCTGATCCTCTTCGGCGCGGGCGCGTGGGTGTACGACCTCGTTCGTGGGGGAGGCGACGACGACGAGGAAACGGACGACGACGACGACGAGGTCCGCGCGGTTGGGTGACGGCGCCATCCGGGGCTGTCGGCGCCATCTGAAGGGCGCCGACTCCGATCGATGAGCCGATCGCAGGGTCTCGGGGTACCCTCTCGAGGGCGTCGAACCTGCGACCCCTGCGACGAAGCGATGCCCGCGGCGCGGGCGATCACCCTCGATGGTCTGGAGCCCCCGATGAGAGCATCCTCTGCGTCGAAGACGTCGCCCGCGCCCTCCGCGGAGCCCGCTCAGCTTCGCGGCTCTCCGATTCTCCTCCGATGGGCCGCGATGTTCGGGGTGTCGGAGGCAGAGCTGCTCGTCGCCGCGGGGCTGTCGGCGATGAGCCGCCCACACGGGTACTCGTTCGACGAAGGGATGCTGCTCTGGGATGCCCTCGCGCGGCTCACGGGCGACGCCTGCGTCGGGTTGACCGCCGGCTCGCGGATGACGCTCGACGGCCTCGGCATGCTGGGGGTCGCGTTCGCGGCGTCCAGAGATCTGGCAGGCGGGCTCCGCGTGCTCGACCGCACCATCCCCCTCGTGCTGCGGAACGCCGACGTCCGCGTCGAGATCGACGAGCGGGGCGGCCGCTTCATCTACGTGATGCCCGACGAGCGGCGCTGTCATGGCCTCGACGCCATGCTCGCCGCCACGGTCACGATGGCCCGCGAGTGCACGGGTCGCCTCATCGCACCTTCTCGTCTCGACCTGCAGAGGCCGACCCCCGCGGCCGAGGTCGTCGCGCGGTACCTCGAGGTCTTCGGGGTCGAGCCTCGGTTCGGCGCCTCGGTCTGCGCCCTGCACTTCGACCCAGACGCGCTGACGATCCCGTTTCGTGGCGCCGACCCGCAGATGTCCGCGCTCCTGCTCGGCAACGCTCCGGCGCTGCTCGCGGCCCCGACGGAGCCGCCGCTCCTCTCCAAGATCGAGAGCGCGATGGCGCGGTCCATCGATCGAGGCGAGGGGACGCTCGGTGACGTAGGCGATCTGCTCGGCATGAGCACGCGTTCGCTGCAACGTCACCTCGCCTCGCACGGCGTCTCGTTCCAAGCGCTCCGCCAGCGCGCGCTCCACGAGCGCGCGAGGACGTTGCTCGACGCTGGCTTGGGCGTCGCGGAGGTGGGCGAGCGCCTCGGGTATCGCTCGCGGACGTCGTTCGAGCGGGCGTTCCGGCAATGGCAGGGCGAGACCCCCGCGACCTATCAAGCTCGGCGTCCGAGCCCGCCGACCGCGCTCCCCACGGGCCGCCGCTGACCTGCCATCGAGTCCGCGCGTCGCGCGGACATGACGGCTCGAGGCTGTGGCGGCTCGAGGGGCCATGCCGCCTTGCCGGCTCGAGGCCATGCCGACTCGCCACGCCGGCCGTGCGATGGGTCCCTCGTCCGCGGAGGCGCGCTGGTATGCTGGGACCCGCGTGCCCATCCCGGTCCCTCCCTCGCCGGAGCTCATCGCCGAGCTCGAGGTGCTCGTTCGAGCGCACCACCCGCTGATCTTCTTCGAGACCGTCGAGGAGGATCGTGTCCGCACCGTCCTCGAGTACCTCGCCGATCGCGTCGGTCTGCGCCTCTTCGTCTGGAACCCGAGCACCGGCCTCGCGATGCAGGGCCCCGACGGTGGCCGGCCCGTCGGCACCGAGAAGCCCGACCAATGTCTCGCCTTCATCGAGCAATCCGCGCTCGAGGCGATCTTCTACCTCCCGGGCTTTCCGCCCTTCGAGGGCGCGGCCCAGCACGCGCGCGTCAAGGAGATCTACCGACGGTACTTCCGGCACCGCGGGCAGGTGGTCTTCTCCGCGCCGAGCTTCGACCTCGCCCCGGAGCTCGAGCCGCTCTTCACCCCCGTCACGCTCCCCCCCGCGACGCCCGAGATCTACCACCGCTTCGTCTCCGCGATCCTGCAGGACATCGGCAAGCAGCTCCCGATCCGGATCGATCTCTCAAGCGACGACGTCACCCAGCTGCTCGGGGCGCTGCACGGGCTCACCTTCTTCGACGTCGAGAAGCTGATCACACGCGCGGTGGTCGAGGACGGTCGCCTCGACCGATCGGATCTGCCGAAGGTCCTCGACGCCAAGCGCCGCATCGTCGAGCGCTCGGGCCTGCTCGAGTACTTCCCGCACGAGCACCAGCTCTCGGACGTCGCCGGGCTCGGCTCGCTCAAGGCGTGGCTTCGCAAGCGGCGCGCCTCGTTCGCGGAGCCCGCACGCGCCAAGGCCTTCGGGCTCACCCCGCCCAAGGGCCTCTTGCTGCTCGGCGTGCAGGGCTGCGGCAAGAGCCTCTGCGCGAAGGCGGTCGCGGCCGAGTGGAGCCTCCCGCTCGTCCGGCTCGATCCGGGGAACCTCTACCAGAAGTATTTCGGCGAATCGGAGCGCAACCTCCGCCGCGCGATCCAGCTCGCCGAGAGCCTCGCGCCCTGCGTGCTCTGGATCGACGAGATCGAGAAGGGGCTCGGCCGGGGCGAGAACGACGGGGGCACCTCGCAGCGCGTCTTCGGGACCTTCCTCGCGTGGCTCCAGGAGAAGAAGGAGAGCGTCTTCGTCATCGCGACCGCTAACGACATCTCGAACCTTCCGCCGGAGCTCCTCCGCAAGGGCCGGTTCGACGAGATCTTCTTCGTCGACCTGCCGGGGCAGCAGACGCGCGCTCGGATCTTCGAGGTCCACCTGCGGCGCCGCGGGCGTGATCCGAAGCGCTTCGACGTCGAGGCGCTCGCGGCCGCGACCGACGGGTTCAGCGGCGCCGAGATCGAGCAAGCGGTCGTCAGCGCGCTCTACACCGCCTTCGAGGAGAGCCGCGACATCGACGACGAGTCGATCCTCGCCGAGGTGCACGCGACGCATCCGCTGAGCGAGACCATGCGCGAGCAGCTCCAGGCGCTCCGGAGCTGGGCGCATGACCGCGCGGTCCCGGCCGAATAGCCCGCATCGAGTCGCGCGCCTCTCGCGGGGGCGTGTCACCCTCGGGCCGCGAGATCCCGCACGAACTGGGTGACCTCGTCGAGGTGCTTGGACACCTGGAACTCGTGGTTGAAGACGCCCGCGATCGTGCCCTGACGGTCGATCACGTAGGTCACGCGGTGGCTGATCATCGGCAGGAGCGAGAAGAACGTCCGGTACGCCGTCGAGATGGTGCGATCGGTGTCCGCGATCATCGGGAAGGCGATGCCCATCGTCTCGGCGAAGCGACATTGGGTCGCGTGCTGGTCACACGAGATGCCCACCACCTCGGCCCCGAGGCTCCGCAGGTCGAGGTAGTTGTCCCGAAAGCCCTTGGTCTCGACCGTGCAGTTCCGAGTGAAGGCTCGCCGGAAGAAGTAGAGGACCACGACCTTGCCCCGCAGCGCCTCGAGCGAGATGGCCTCGCCCGAGGTGCTCATCGCCCGAAACGGCGGCGCGGCCTGTCCGACCCGGAGCATCCTGAATTGTGTACACCGTTCAGGGCCAGCGCGTCAGGAAAGCGACCGGACACGAGGTCGGAGAGCCATCCGACATCTCACCACACAGCCGCCTCGACGACGGTCGAGTCACCATCGTCGGGCCCTGTGTCGGGCCACCTGGGGTGGGCTTCACTCCCACACGACCACCCCGGACGATGTGGGCGGGTCACCCCCGTATTGGGCCACACCGTGCCGCTGCTGCGCCAAGACGTCGGCGTCCGGCGCCGTGGGAGAAGCGCCGAAGTCGGCACATCTCCGCCGCACAGCGAGGCCCATTCGCGACAAACGCGCTCGATTCCTCGACCCGCCACGACGAGGCGTTCCTCGCTCTCGCGATTGGCATTGGAAATGCTCAGTCGTCGGGACGACCGCACTCTCGAAGGTTCGAGACGAACCCCTGAACCCTCTCGAAAGGCTCGAGATGAACGCTTGGACGACCGTAGCCACCCTCCTCGCCGTCGCGCTCGCGGGTTGCCCGCGCGCCTACCTCCCCGGAGAGCTCGACGACCCCGATCCTCCCACGGAGCCCACGGAGCCCACGACGCCGGTACGTCCGTTGATCCCCGGCGAGGAGATCGTCGTCTCGATCGGCGCCGAGGGCGGCCGCGTGGAGCTCGGAGAGCTCACGCTCGAGGTCCCCGCGGGCGCCCTCGGCGAGCCGACCGAGATCCGGGTCGGCGTCCTCGACGTCCCCACCCCCACCGGCTTCCGTGGCTACTCGCCGATCGTGCGCTTCGAGCCGGCGGGGCTGCGCTTCGCCACCCCCGCGACGATCTCGATGCCCTTCGCGGGTGACGCGCGCGTCGCGACGGTGTTCTGGACCAACGACGCGGGCGGCGAGTACGTCGCGTTGCCGACGCGCGTCGAGGGTGGCCTCGCGCGCTCGAGCGTCGAGCACTTCAGCCAGGCTTTCGTCGGCAGCGCGTGCCAAGGAGGCGATTGCTGCCGGCGGGCGACGAGCCAGCTCGACCTGCTCTTCGTCGTCGACAATTCGAACTCGATGGCCGAGGAGCAGGCCGCGCTCGCCGAGCAGATCCCGCGCGTGGTCCGCGCGTTCGTGACCGGCGATCTGAACGCGGACGGAGTGCAGGACGTGCCCGCCGTCGCGTCTCTCCAGGTCGCCATCGTGACGACCGACATGGGCACGGGCGGCTTCGTCGTCCCGACCTGCCACGACTCGAACTTCGGCGATGACGGGCTCTTCCAGACCACCGCCCCCGCGGCGGACGGCTGCGCGCTGACCTACGACCCAATCCAGACCTTCGAGGGAGGAGACGACCCCGAGGCCTTCGTCGACGCGGTCAGCTGCCTCGCGCGGCGCGGGACGAATGGCTGCGGCTTCGAGCAGCAGCTCGAGTCGCCGCTCAAGGCGCTGACGCCGAGCACGAGCGCGACGCGCTTCCACGCGAACACCTTCGGCCACGGAGACGGCGCGAACGCCGGGTTCCTCCGCCCGGACGCGGTGCTCGCGGTCGTCATGTTGACGGATGAGGACGACTGCTCGGTGATGGACCCGAACCTCTTCGACACGACCGGGACGGTCTTCCCGGGCGACCTGAACCTGCGCTGCTTCCTCCACCCCGAGGCCGTGCACCCCACCGAGCGCTTCGTTCAAGGGATCCTCGACGCGAAGGGTGATCCCGCCCGCATCGTCTTCGCGCCCATCGCGGGCATCCCCGTCGACCTCGAGGGAGAGAGCGTCGCGACGATGCTCGCGGACCCGCGCCTCGTCGAGAGGGTCTCCGCGGAGCAGCCCACGCGGCTCGAGTTCTCCTGCGATCGTCCCGGACACGGCGGCGTCCGGCAGGCCGCGTTCCCGCCGCGCCGCATCCTCGAGGCGGCGGCGGGTCTGCAGGCGGCCGGCGCGGCCGCCATCCCGACCTCGATCTGCCAGGACGATCTGACGGGCACCGTCGGTCGCGTGCTCGAGCGCGTCGCCGCGCGCGTCGCCGGCACCTGCGACTGAGCCCGAGCGCTGATGACGCCGCCGACGAGCACCTCGTCGGCGGCGTCGACGCGTGTCGTCGAGCGCGTGTCGTCGAGCGCGTGTCGTCGAGCGCGTGTCGTCGAGCGCGTGTCGTCGAGCGCGTGTCGTCGAGCGGGTGTCGTCGAGCGCGTGTCGTCGAGCGCGTGTCGTCGAGCGCGTGTCGTCGAACGGATGTCGCTCGAACGCGTGTCGCTCGAACGGGGGCTCGGCTCAGTTCATGATTCCGGAGAAGCCGCTGTAGACCTCGGTCGCTTCGGCGAAGGCCAGGCCCCGCCGCTCCGCGTCGCGCACGGCCTCGAGCAGCTTGGCCACGCTCAGCTGCATCTCGGCGGAGGGCCCGTCGTGCACCGCGACGAGCGTCTCCTGGTGCTCCTCGAGCAGCGCCCGGAGGGCCGGAACCTTCGCGGCCGCCACGTAGCCGCCGACCATGTAGTTCTCGAGGATCGTCGTATGGAGGAAGAAGCGCTGGTCGACCCGATCGAGCAGCGGCCCGAGCAGCGGCTCAGGCGTCTCGAAGAGCGACGTCTCCACGCCCGCTTCGCCCAGCAGCACGGTCGGCCACACGTAGCCGCGGTCCATCCAGCCCGGTCGCAGGTGCGCCGCGAAGGTCAGCACCGTGAGCGGCACCTCGCGCCAGAGCAGCTCCTCGGCGGGAACCGCCTCTCCACTGGGGACCACGACGGTGCCCCCACGCGGCGCAGCCCAAGCCGCCCGGATCAGATCGAGGCTCGCGCGAAGCCCGATCGCGAGCGCCTCGTCATCGGGCAGCGAGCCTTCGTTGGAGGGCTCGACCTCGTCCGCGAGCGCGGGGTCGAGGGCGCGCAACATCTCCTTTGCGATCGCGTCGACCTCGGCGTCCGTGCGCGCGTCGAGGTACCGGTCGATCGCCTCTCCCACGGCGTCTCCCTCCACGGTGACGAAGAACGGGCGGCCCCAGACGTGGAGGAACGGGTCGAAGCGGCCCTCGCGCCTCAGCTTGCTGACCCCCAGGCCCCAAGCGTTCGCGCGGAAGCGCACCTTCTCGAGCCGCACCGCCTCCGCGACGAGGTCGTCGATCGATCCCCGCCCGACGATGTACTCCGTCAACCGCGCCACGACACCGTCGTCGACGGGGTGATGGCTCGTGTCGAAACCCATCTCCGCGCTCCTTTCTTGCCCACGACGTGGACGCGCCCTTCCCCGAGCATACGCCGTCTCTGCGCCCGGATCCCCTTCGGCCGACCTTCCCCTTGCGGCCGCTCACACCGCCAAGCGATCCGACGCAATCGACCGGGCGGCGAGGCCGCGCTCAGCCGAAGGCCAGCGCGTTCGCCCGCACCGGGCAGGCCCGCGCGTGCTCAGCCTCGAGGCCGAGCTCAGCCGATGGCCAAAGCGTTCGTCCACACGGCGGAGGTGGCGCCTCGGGGACGAAGCCACGCTTCTTCATCCAGCTCGCGGGCCGGCGAGGCCGAGCTCAGCCGATGGCCAGCGCGTTCGTCCACACGGCGTAGGGGGGCGGCGCCTCGGGGACGAGGCCACGCTTCTTCATCCAGCTCGCGAGCCGCGCGTAGTAGGCGTCGCTCATCGAGAGGTCGAAGGTGAAGCACGGGACGGTGGCGTCGAAGATGGCGCTCATCAGCGGGTCGTTCGGATCGGTCTTCGTGGCCTCGAAGTAGATCGCGCGCGCCTCGGCGGGGCGCTGGTGGAGGAAGTCGAGGCCGCGGCCGAGCACGCGCACGAGCCGGCTCAGCGCGTCGCTGCGGCGCTCCAGGAGATCCGGCGTCGTGAAGAGCACGAGCTGACAGAAGTCCGGCACGCCCCAGTCCTTGAGCGCGAAGAAGCGCGCGTCGTGCCCGAGGTGGCGCGCCTCGACGAGCTCGAAGTTGTAGAACGCTAGCGTCGCGAGGTCGGCCTTGCCGTCGATCAGCGCCTTCGTATGGGCGAAGCCCTCGTTGACGCGATCGAAGTCGTCGACCTGGCAGCTCCCCCCGTCGGCCTCGATCATGGTCGCCACGATCGCCGGGCCGCCAGGACCCGGCGCGCCAGGGTATTGAATGCGCTTGCCCGCCATGTCGCGGGGGCGCTCGATGCCGGACCCGCCGAGGTACATCACGCCCCCGTTGGTGTGGAGGAAGCGCGCGAAGCCCTGCACCGCTCGGCCGCGCGCGCGATCCTCTACGAGGTGGAGCGGCTCGGTGATCGCGACGTCGAGCTCCCCCTTCTGGATCGCTTCGGCGGCGTCGAGGTGCGACGAGGGCTCGACGAGCTCGAGCTCGAGGCCCTCGTCTCTCAGCCAGCCCTGGCGCTCGGCGACGAGGAAGGGGAGGTGGTCGGGGTTGAGGAACCACTCGAGCCCGAGGCGGATGCGCTCCATCGGCGGAGTATGGACGGCCGGCGCGAACGGGCCAGTCTCGACCGCACCTCCTCGTGTCGGCTTCCTA